>UROG01000069.1 GCA_900549485.1 uncultured Eubacteriales bacterium | reverse complement strand
AGCGAGTGTCGAATTGTTCGCCTGCGGCGAACAACCGAGGCACAGAGCGCAGTGCGAGCCCCTTTTGTCAAAGAAGCTTGCTTCTTTGACAATCAGACAAAACGGCTTCGGATTGATATCCAAAGCCGTTTTGCCCTTATGATTATCCGGAAACTCCGTGCTATGACAGCATGGAGTTATTTTGCGTTATGAAAGTTCCTGTCATAAAATATTCCGTTCTCGTAACCCTGTATGGCTTTGTCTGTCTCAGCCGCCTCAAGCCTCTTCTCCGCCCAGACGCAGTACCGCTCTTCTTTTTCTATCCCAACATAGTGCCTTGCGAGCTTTTTTGCCGTGACACTTGTGCTTCCGGAACCGAGAAACGGGTCAAACACCGCAGCGCCGGGGCGGGAGCTTGCAAGAATAAGCTTCGCAAGCAGTTTTTCGCTCTTCTGCGTGGGGTGCGCCGTGTTTTCGCTCATCGACCAGAACGGTATGGTTATATCGTCCCAGAAATTGGAGGGACATGTGTCGCGGTAGGCGCCGGATGCGGTTTCCGTCCAATCCTTCGGCTTGCCGTCCTTCCTGTATGGGGCGACCACGCGCCGGCGCTGCTTTAGCGAAGAAAGGTCAAAATAATAATCGTCGCCCTTTGTGGCAAACCAGATGTCCTCCATGCCGTTTTTCCAGTTGGCGGCCGCGCCGCGCCCCTTTTCACGCTGCCATGTTATGCGGTTCCTGACCGTCAGAAATTCGCCCAGAACATTGCCGATCGTCAGGCTGCTTTCCCAATCGCAGCAGACGTACATCGTCCCGCCTTCTTTCAGCAGCGGCAAGGCGAGTGATAGCCACCGGCGTGTGTACGCTTCATATTCCGCCCGCGCCTGCTTCCGGAAAACGCTGCCGTTGTATGACTTGGTGAGATTGTACGGCGGATCGGCGATTATCAGATCGAAGCTCTCCGGCGGAAGCAGCGGCATGACCTCAAAGGAGTCGCCGGTTATGGTTTTATCGATCACGTCATCAAGCGCGGCGGGCTTTGTGAGTTTTATGCAGCGCTCAAGATAATGCCTGCCTGCGTCAATGCCCAGATCAATTGTTTTGTTTCTCGGAGACTTGTCTGAAATCATATAAAGGTTCCTTGTCTGAGATTATTGAAATACGGACAGCATATGCCTACTCCCGCTAAGATTATAACATATATCCGAAAAAAATACCATCAGTTGACAAGGAGACACGCGGTTTTGACGGGTGGAAAAACGCCCGTACCTCTTTAAAGTCCTTGCCAATACATCAAGTATTGCCTGAGGCCTTTTCGTTGCCGGAAAAATTTTTTCCCAGAAGGGTATTTGATAAAATTCCGGCCGCTATCAGCACTCCGCCGCAGAATGTGCGTCCGGAAAAATCCGCGCCCATAAGGAAATCAATAACGGCGCTTGAAAAGACCTGCCCGACAAACAGCAGCAGCGATACCTGAAACGCGGAGATCCGGCGCAGAACCACGTTTGTGATGACGATAATGAGCATACCGGCGATCCCGCCGAGGTAAGCCCATGCAGGCGCGGCGGCAAGGCTTTCCGGCAGCGCGGCAAGCTCACTGCCGCCGATGACAAACAGCAGCACTGCCGCGAACGGGAGACCTACCGCGTGGTTGATGAGCGAACCGCCCACAGCGCCGGAATATTCCGCAAGGGACGCGCTTATCGTCCTCGATACGACAAGACCGACACCTGCCGCAAATGAGGCGGCAACCGCCGGAAAAACGCTCATTTCCGAGCCGTAGAGCATGTAGACAATTCCGCAGAAAGAAAACGCTATGCAGACCCATGTTACAGGGCTTATTCTGCGCTTTCCGGCGCCGAACAGTCCGAAACAGTCGATGAGCAGGCTTGCAATTGTCTGCGCAAGCAGACCGAGCGCCGTAATAGCGATAAGACTTATTTTGCCGAAAGCGAAATTACTGCACAGGGTACACAGCACGCTTATAAAACCGCCGGAGTACATCCACAGCGGAAGCTTTTGCTTTGGGACAAATGACTTTTTCCCAATTCCAAGAAGCAGGAGCGCAAATAATATCGCCACGATATGAATAACGACCGTTGTCAGGTAAAGACCGACTGCGGCGGTCAGCGTTCCGTTCAGCACCGCCATGAGCGATATAAGAATACCGGCGGTTAAGGTTAAAAAAAGATACATAAAATCCAGGTTCTATAATAAATGTTGGGGTGGACGCTCGTAAAGAGAGGTCCACACCCAAC
>UROG01000068.1 GCA_900549485.1 uncultured Eubacteriales bacterium | reverse complement strand
CGAGTGTCGAATTGTTCGCCTGCGGCGAACAACCGAGGCACAGAGCGCAGTGCAGTTTTTTGTCATAGAACCTCGTTGAGGTTCTATGACAGCCTCAAAAGCACGGCAGCGGGTCAGATTCCGATGCCGTGCTTTGGCATTATTCACATATATGCTCCATGCCCTGGCTTACTATCGAGCGGACATGATCGTCAGCAAGAGAGTAGAAAACGGATTTTCCTTCGCGGCGGCTTTTTATGAGCTTGTTTGTTTTCAGTATTTTAAGCTGATGGGATATGGCGGAAACCGTCATGTTGAGCGCCTCTGCCAGATCGCACACGCAGACCTCCGATTCAAAGAGAACAAACAGGATACGCATACGCGTCGAATCGCCGAACACCTTGAAAAGCTCCGCCAGATCGTAAAGCAGCTCCTCGGCGGGCATTTTCTCGGCCACTTCCTTCAGCCTGTCGCGGTGTATTTCCGTGCTTTCACAGCAGTCAATTTCCTTGTTTTCAGTCAACATTTTTATCTCCGTTATACTCTTGATACGTCAAGCGCTCTTACTGCGTTCAGTACGCAGATCACCATAACGCCGACGTCCGCAAATATGGCCGCCCACATTCCCGCATAGCCGAGAGCGCCAAGCGCGAGACATATGAACTTGACGGCTATCGCAATAACGATGTTCTGGTAAACAATGCGCATACATTTTGACGCGATGCCGATCGCCTTTGCGATCTTCCGCGGGTCGTCGTCCATAAGCACCACATCCGCCGCCTCGATCGCGGCGTCGCTTCCCATTGCGCCCATGGCGATGCCCACATCGGCGCGGGCAAGTACGGGCGCGTCGTTTATCCCGTCTCCAACGAAGGCGAGCATTTCACCCTTGTCCTTTGCCGCAAGCAGCTTCTCCACACGCGAGACTTTATCCTCCGGGAGAAGACGGCTGTAATAGCGCTCTATGCCAAGCTTTTTCGCCGTATCCTCTGCCGCGCTCTCATTGTCGCCGGTGAGCATGACGATGTTTTTGACCCTGCGCTTTTTGAGCAGCGCGATCGCGTCCTTGGCCTCGGGCTTTATAATGTCGGATATGAGTATATACCCGCAGTATTTGCCGTCAAGCGCGGCATATACCACCGTGCCGACCTTTTTGCAGACCGTATATTCCACGCCCAGCCGTTCCATAAGCCTGTGGTTTCCCACTGCGGCGGTTTTTCCGTTTATCTTTGCCGTCACGCCGCAGCCGCTTATCTCTTCAACGCCGCTGACCTGTTCGGGATCGGGTGTTTTGCCGTAGGCGCGGATGATGCTCTTGCCGATCGGATGCGTTGAAAACGTCTCCGCAAGCGCGGCGTATTCAAGAAGTGCATCCTTGTCAATGCCGACGGGGCTGATCTCCGTGACTTCAAACACACCCTTTGTCATTGTGCCGGTCTTATCAAATACAACATTTGTGACCTTGGAGAGCGTCTCCATATAGTTGGAGCCTTTTATCAGCACACCCGCGCTGCTTGCTCCGCCGAGTCCCGCAAAAAAACTGAGCGGGATGCTTATAACAAGCGCACACGGACAGCTGATTACAAGAAACGTCAGCGCCCTGTATACCCATTCGCTCCAATTTCCGCCGCCGCCGCCGATAAGCGAAATAACGGGCGGGATGATAGCGAGGGCAAGCGCGGCAAAGCACACGGCAGGGGTATAGACACGCGCAAATTTTGCGATGAAGTCTTCACTCTTAGACTTGCTTGAGCTTGCGTTCTCCACAAGGTCAAGGATCTTGGACGCAGTGGATTCGCCGAACGGGCGCGTGGTGCGGATCTTCAGAAGCCCCGTCATATTGACGCATCCGCTCAATACCTCGTCGCCGGCATCCGCGCCTCTCGGAACGCTCTCACCTGTGAGAGCAACCGTATCAAGCGTACTTTTGCCTTCTGTAACGACACCGTCGATAGGAACCTTTTCACCGGGCTTTACAACGATTTCCGTGCCTATTTTCACGTCGTCGGGGTCAACGCGCACAAGCTCGCCGTTTTCACCGTATACATTGGCATAGTCGGGGCGGATATCCATAAGTGCGCTGATATTCCTGCGGCTTTTGCCTACTGCGGCATGCTCAAAAAACTCACCTATCTGATAAAAAAGCATGACGGCGACGCTTTCTTTATAATCGCCCAGCGCCGCCGCGCCGACCGTTGCGACCGCCATCAGAAAGCACTCGTCAAACGGCTGGAGATTTATTATGCCTTTGCCGGCGCGGATTATGGTATCATATCCGATTATCAGATATGCCGCAGCGTACATGATAATTGCTGGATAGCCCTCAACATGAAATGCGGCCGCTGCGATAAGTATGAGTGCCGACGCAATAATGCGTATCAGATTTATTTTTTGTTTACGGTTCATCTGTACATTCTCCCCGTGTGAAAAAGTGTTATATATTATGCGTTATCAAAGAAATATTTCGCAGTCGCTTTCTACCTTTTTGCACCTTTTCAGTACTTCGTGCATAACGCTGTCAACATCGGCGTCCTGCGCAAATTCCACCGTCATATTGAGCGCCATGAAATTGACTACCGCATTGACAACGCCGTCAACGGTTTTTGCAGCTTCTTCCATTTTTGCCGCGCAGTTTGCGCAGTCCACGTCGATCTTGTATTTCTTCTTCACTTTCAAGTCCTCCTTGTTACAATTGAGCAATCATTCAAATGTTCAAGTAATATATACTCCTTGA
The DNA here is from genome assembly GCA_900549485.1 of uncultured Eubacteriales bacterium. Classification (GTDB taxonomy): domain Bacteria; phylum Bacillota; class Clostridia; order Oscillospirales; family Oscillospiraceae; genus Limivicinus. Next base: position 178 of record UROG01000068.1, on the reverse strand, counting down.
AAAGAAAAATGTCAACAGCTTTTCTGAAATTTTTGCAAAAAAATATGCGGCGCCGCCGCATAAATATATCATATTCATATAAAGAGAGACTGTCAAAAAAAGCCTCGCAGAGTTTTTTGCCCACAGGCAAAAAATAGTTTTGATCGTTTTCTCCGGCGGCGTGTACGTCGGAGAAAAC
>UROG01000067.1 GCA_900549485.1 uncultured Eubacteriales bacterium | reverse complement strand
GAGCGCCACCTTGCCAAGGTGGAGGTAGCGAGTTCGAGCCTCGTAAGCCGCTCCATAAAACCTATTGCTTCCGGCAATAGGTTTTTAAGTAAGCGGATTAAGCGCTAAGCTCCGCCGCGGAGTACTCTCCGTGTAAAAATCAAGGAATTATTTACTGCATTGTGCTTTTGCATTATGCAGTATTTTAATCTGCGGGTATGATGGAATTGGCAGACATGCGAGATTTAGGTTCTCGTGCCGGAAGGCATGCAGGTTCGACCCCTGTTACCCGCATGGCGTCAGAAAGAGTAAGTACCGTTCCGTTTCCGTCTGTTCGACGAAAACTGCACTATACTTACTCTTTCTTCCTTTTCCGAATCGAACCCGCTGCGCCGGGCTTCGATTTGGTTTTTCACTCAGTTTATTCCGTAATCCGAAAAATCGTCAGGGCAAAGGTGAATGACGTTTGGGTTGAGCGCAAGGAGCACAACGTCAGGCTTTACGCTGTCGATATAGTCCTTCACCGTGATGTTTTCAAGATAGCGCGGATCAACCGAATCGACATACCCGAATGCGGTTGACAGATACGCCTGCAAAGGCAATGAGAACGACTCTTTTATGAGCAGAATTTTCAGCTTTCCGGCCGCATTGGGATTCCTTTGCATGACATAGCCGTAATCCTCGCCCATATACATACAGTAGGCGTTTTTTTCATAGGGATCTTTATCTCCGGTAATTCGAGCCATTCTGATGTTGGCTCGTGAAAAATCGCCCTCGTAATATTCTCCGGTATCAAAGATCTCACACGATATCCAAGTCTCAAATTTTGGCGTATAGTATGTCATATCGTCAAGACCGGCAAAAAACCTGCCGGTTCTTCTCCCGCGGCTGCCCAAAAGCCAATTTTTGACCGTGTGGCTTTCCCAGTTTTCAATATCGCCGCACGAAAGGTCAATACCGCACTCCGGAAAGCGCTCATCAAGCTGACGTAGAATTTCGGAAAAGCCCTTGAAAGCGCCGTAATAGTTCCAATGATGATCCGTGCGGAAAAAGTTTTGTTCAACGCTTTCCGCGCTGCCGCTCAAAAGCGGCCTCAGATCTAAGACGTCTATATCGTCGTCAAGCGCGGCAATGAGACTGTCGGCATTTTCGTTGCTGTGGTCGGTCTTCCCTTCGATAACTAATGCCGAGTCGGGGTCAAGCTTGTACGGAAGCTGGATATAAATAAAGTTCGCGCCGCTGTTCTGCGTATATTCTGCCAGCGCGTTTATTCCCTCGGAAATACCTCTGACGTCACATTTCGGCGTGTTTTCCTCCGTGAGCATGCCGTTTTTCAGCTTCATAACGCCGTTGTCGGTTCTTCTGCCTGTCACCCTCATATAAAGCCCGTTCAGATCTATAAAGGCGTATTTTCCGAGAGTGTCGTTTACGTAGCTTTCGTGTACAAGCTGGGTGAATCCGGAAAACTCAGTCTGCCCGGTCATGAGCTGGTAAGCGGCGGTTTTGAGATGCGGCATATTGAGCGCGGCAAAAATCAATATCACGCCCGCAAATGCAAACGAAAACACGGCAGATATTTTCTTTCCCTTCTGCAATATACTCACCTCAAAAATTAAAATAGATAAACGGATTGTACGAGTTCATAATAAGGAACGATACGCTGACGGCAAACAGCGCGATATTGACAAACCAGCCTGCGCAATCCCGGATCGCGGCCTGCCGCTCTCCGGACGCCGAAATTTTTTCACCGAGATTTTTGAATATTGGCGTGGCACAGAGCGCGGCAGCGATCAGCAGTACGGCGTATTCCCTGACATAAAACGCAAACTGCGAGTCGGAAAACGCGGATGCACCAATACCGAAGAAAGCTTTCATGTATCCCCACAACACATGGAAGTTATCCGATCTGAACATCATCCAACCAAGCATGACCACAAATAAAGTATATATGTGTCCAAGTACCGCGGCGGCTTCGGATTTTTCACTGCGCTCAGGCGCTCCTGTCAGTTTCTCGATAATGATCACTGCCCCATGGAGCATACCCCAAAAAATAAACGTGAAATTAGCCCCGTGCCATATCCCGGTAAGCATCCAGACAACGGCAAGGTTGAAGTATCTGCGAGCGGCCGATTTTACACGCGAGCCGCCAAGGGGTATGTATACGTAGTCCCTGAACCACGTTCCGAGGGAGATGTGCCATCTGCGCCAGAATTCCGTAATGCTTTTCGATATAAGCGGATAATTGAAGTTTTCAAGGAATCTGAACCCGAACATTCTGCCAAGTCCGATCGCCATATCCGAATATGCGCTGAAATCAAAGTATATCTGCAATGTATAGGCGATAAGTCCCAGCCAAGCCATGCATACGGATAGCTGACCGGAGGCAAACGCCGCGTCAGCCACCTCAGCCGTTATATTCGCAAGCAGAATTTTTTTGTTGAAGCCTATTATGAATCTCTTTATACCATACGAAAAATCATCCGTTGTTACTGTGCGGTTGTTGATCTCGTCCATCACGGTCGTATAGCGCACTATCGGTCCCGCGATAAGCTGGGGGAAGAAGGAAATATACAGTCCGAGAAAGCAGATGTTATGCTGTGCCGGGATGCCCCTGTACACGTCTATCACGTAGCTCATTGCCTGAAAAGTGAAAAATGAAATACCGATCGGCAAAACTATCTTGGTCACGGGAATTTTTGAAAAGAGGCCGTGAAATATTTCGGTGGTAAAGTTGAGATATTTGAAAATAAAAAGCAGCCCAAGATTGAATGCGACTGATATGATCAGCACGGCTTTCTTTCTGCGGCTTTCGCTCCTGTATTTTTCGACAAGTATAGCTGCGCCGTAATTGAAAGCGATCGAGCCGGACATTATGAAGACAAACTTAGGTTCGCCCCATGCATAGAAAATGAGGCTTACGACCAGCAGCCAATAGTTTTTTATGCACTTTGGGATTATGAAATATATAACCGCCGTTATCGGAAGAAAAAGCAGCAGAAATTCTAAGCTGGAAAAAAGCATCTCAGATCTCCGTAAATTTTTTATATAATTATAAAATAAACCGGCGTTTTTTGCAACGGTTGAGCCATATAAAAAAATCTTGACAAACTGCCGTAAAAGCGTAAGAATAATAATATAAAATTTCAGACTGTCAAAAAACTATGTTTTAAAGTCAGATAACAGAGCAGCGGGGGAGCT
>UROG01000066.1 GCA_900549485.1 uncultured Eubacteriales bacterium | reverse complement strand
AAGCCGACAAGGATTACCTGCGGACAATGCCTCGTCTGTGCAAAAATCCGCTCCGGGAAAACTGCCTTGCACATTCCGGCGAAACTCTTCGCCGGAATGTGCAATATAACTTATATAAACGGGAGCACAGAATGAACCAACAGCTTCTTGATAAATGGATAAATACCCTTTCCTCGGATAAGCAGAGCGTTGCTTTCCCCGAGGCGACGGAGGAGAAAATACTCAAAGCCGCATATGAAGCGGCAAAGCTCAACGCGATAACGCCCGTTCTTGTCGGCGATCCGGAGGAGATAGCCCACGCTGCGGAAACGTTCGGCGTTGACATATCCGGCATGATTGTTATCAACGCGCTCGACGAGGAGCAGCGCGCCGCCGACGCCGAGACATACGCGGCGGGGCATACCCAGCTTTCCGCCTCTGCCGTGCGCCGCAAAAGCAAGGATGCCATGAACTACGCCTTCATACTTCAGGAAATAGGAAAATGCGACTGCGTTTTTGCAGGGCTGAGCCATACTACCGGAGAGGTCATTCTTGCCGCACAGACCTTTATCGGCATGGATGAGGGAATATCCACGGTTTCCGGCGTCGGAATAATGGACATACCCGGCTATGAAGGCGAAAACGGGACGCTCCTTGCGTTTTCGGATGCGGCAGTCTGCGTTTCGCCGAGTGCGGAGGAGCTTGCCGACATCGCCATATCCACCTGCGGAACGGTGAAGGCGCTGCTTGGATGGGAGCCTAAGTGCGCGCTTCTGTCCTACTCATCGGACGGCAGTGCGGAATCGGAGCTTGTCGATAAGGTCAGGCAGGCCGTCGCTATCGCCAACGAAAAATGCCCCGGATACGCCATTGACGGTGAGTTTCAGCTTGACACGGCTATCTCTCCCGCTGTTGCGGCGAAGAAGGTGCGCCGTGAAAGCCGCGTTGCCGGTCACGCGAATATAATCATCTACCCCGACATAAATGCCGGCAACATCGGCGTCAAGCTCGTGCAGCTTTTTGCCCATGCAGACGCCTACGGCCCCATGCTCCAGGGTTTTGCAAAGCCGGTGAGCGATTGTTCGCGCTCCGCGCCGATAAGCGAGTTGGTGGGCAATATCATCATGCTTGCGGTGCGCACGAAGCAGTCAAAGGCCTGATATGGAAGATTGTGCCGTACTTCAACCGCTGCCCGGAGTATACCATATACAGACTCCCGGCAACGTGTTCGTCACGCTGCTTACGGGAAGCGAACGGGCGCTGCTCGTCGATACGGGGCTTGGCATATGTGATCTGCGCACTGTCGTGCGCTCTCTTACCGCACTGCCGCTGACGGTCGTCAATACCCATGGGCATAACGACCATATAGCCGGCAACTATCAGTTTGAGCGCGTCATGCTCAGTGCGGCGGACATGCCCTGTGCGCGCTTTGCGCTTGACGGCGGGATACGCGCCAATGTCCTGCGTATCCGCCAGCCGCCCGCCGTGCCGGCAGGGTATATGGAGTATGCGCTTGAGAATATCGCCCCGCTTGATTCCTGCGCGGTGTTTGACCTTGGCGGCCTCACGGCGGAGATCATCCCGCTGCCGAACCATACGCCGGGCAGTGTCGGCGTGTATGTACCTGAGCGTGCGCTGCTGCTCGGCGCGGATTCCGTTGCACCTTTTACCTCCCTCTTTTTCCCGGAGGCGTGTATGCTGTGCGAACATCTCGCACTGCTCAGGCGCGTTGAAAAGCTTCCGTTTTCGCAGCTTCTGTGTTCACACAGTGCCGAATTGTATCCTAAAAAGATCGTGGATGCGCTGATCGGCTGTGTGCGCGGCTATGACAAAGCGAAAACCGTCCGCTACCGCGACCAATATTTCCCGCATTATACCGGCAGACTGTATTTTCACCGCGACGAGGAATATCCGGAATATGAAACGATCGTCGTCGCGCACACGGACGACCCCGGATGCGATTTAATATAGACAATTATAAAGAGATGTGATATTATGAAAAAAGAATATAAGGTTTTCGTGATAAACCCTGGCTCCACCTCGACGAAAATCGCGCTTTTTGAGGGCGAGCGCAAGGTTTATCAGAAAAATGTCGATCACGACGCGCAGAAGCTCAAGGAGTTTCATGAAATACGCGACCAGCTTCCCATGCGTATGGAGGCGATAGAGAGCGCCATCAGCGAGGACGGACTTGACCTTAACGGCGTTGACGCATTTGCCGCACGCTGCGGAGGGCTTGTGTCGCTTAAAGGCGGCGTGTACTCGGTAAACGACAAACTGCTTGAGCATACGCGCTGCTGCTACACCGTGCGTCACCCGAACACACTTGGCCCGTCTATTGCGCTTGAGCTGCAAAAGCGGTACGGTGGACAGTTGTTCTGCGTCAATCCGCCCGATGTTGACGAGCTTGACGATGTTGAGCGTGTCTGCGGCTTCCATGAGCTGTCCCGGCAAAGCAAAGGACACCCGCTCAATCAGAAAGAAAACTGCATCCGCTACGCAAAGGCACACGGAAAGGGGTATGAGGATATGAACCTCATATGCTGCCACATCGGCGGCGGCGTGACGGTGGCCGCGCACAGGCACGGGAAATATTTCTGCGTCAACGACGCCGTAAACGGCGACGGTCCAATGGCACCCACGCGTGCGGGCTGGCTTCCGGCGACGGATGTCGTGAAAATGTGCTTCTCCGGAAAGTATACGGAGAAAGAAATGTATGACCGCATTGTGAAAAGCGGCGGCATAACCGATCATCTCGGCACCGCGGATATGCGCACCGTTGTTGAGCGCATAGAAAACGGCGACAGGTATGCAAAGCTTATCTATGACGCGTTCATTTACCAGATAGCAAAAGCGGTCGGCGGCTGTGCGGCGGCACTGCGCGGCAACGTGGACGCGATAATCCTCACGGGCGGCGTCGCGCACGACAGGTATCTTGTCGAAAATCTCACCGGCTATATCTCATGGATAGCGCCGATATCCGTTCAGGCGGGCGAGTTTGAGATGGAAGCCCTTGCAGCGGGCGCTGTACGCGCAATGGACGGGGAAGAGGGGATATTGGAATATACCGGCGTCCCAGTCTGGCAGAATTTTGATTCATATAAGGAGTGACAGATGTACGTAATGAATGGTGGAATAACGGAAGCGAAGAAACGCTGGGCATATCTTGCGCTTGCGATGCTGTGCCTGCTTTTCGGCGGCGTGGTTTATGCGTGGTCGATACTTAAAGTTCCCTTTGCGGAGGAGTTCGGCTGGCAGACAGCCGCGCTTACGCTGAATTTTACGCTGACGATGTGTTTTTTCTGCTTCGGCGGCATAGCCGGCGGTACGCTTTCCAAGCGCTATGGTACAAAAATCGCGCTGCTGACTGCGGCGGTGCTGGCCTGCGCGGGCTTTATGTCCGTGTCGTTCCTTTCCGGAGGAAGCATTGCGCTGCTGTACATAAGCTACGGTCTTATGGGCGGCCTTGGGATAGGCATATCGTATAATGTTATTATTTCCACCGTCAGCGCGTGGTTTCCAGACAAAAAAGGGTTAAGCTCCGGCTGCATGATGATGGCATTCGGCGCGTCCGCGCTTGTGCTCGGCAACGCTGTGAGCGCGCTTATGAACGCCCCGGCGATCGGCTGGCGCTTCGCGTTCCGTGTTCTCGCGGCGGGCATCGGCGTTGTACTCGCGGTATCGGCGTTTGTTCTGCGCCGTCCGCCGGAGGAAGTGAAAACATCTCCCGCACCGGAGAGTGAAAGCGGCGGAACAGCTGACTTCACGACGCGTGAGATGCTGCGCTGTCCGTCCTTCTTCCGCCTTTTCATCGCTCTGTCGTTCATGTCCGCCGTCGGCAATTCCGTTATCGCCTTTGCGCGTGATCTTGCGCTCTCGATGAACGCGGCCGCCGCGCTTGCGACGACGCTTGTCGGTCTGCTCTCCGTGTGCAACGGACTTGGAAGGATAATCACCGGCGCACTCTTTGACGCAGTGGGCCGCCGTAAAACTACGGTCTTTGTCAGTGCACTCAATATCGCCGCAGTAACGGCGCTGCTGATCGCGGTGCTTGCATCGTCACTTGAAATACTCATCGCCGCACTCGTGCTGACCGGTCTTTCCTACGGTACGTGTCCGTCGATCACATCCGTTTATGCAATGGAATTTTACGGTGTGCGGTATTTCCCGATGAATTTTTCCGTCATGAATTTCAATCTTATGGGCGCGGCGCTTCTGGCGTCAGGCTATGGAGTGCTGCTGTCGGCGTCCGGCGGCTATGTCGTTCCTATTGCGGCACTGCTTGTTCTCACGCTCATCGCCGCCGTGCTCAACATAACCACACGTAAACCGTAAACGCGGCAAAGCTGAAAAATCCAATAAGTAACGGGCGGCAGCAAAATTCGCTTTTTGCTGCCGCCCGTATTTTTTGCCGCATTGCAAGTTCATTCAGTTAGGAATGACGAATGAGGAGTGAGGAGTTGCGGTGTCGGCAAAGCCGACGATCAAATTCATGGCT
>UROG01000065.1 GCA_900549485.1 uncultured Eubacteriales bacterium | reverse complement strand
TGTTGGGTGTGGACCTCTCTTTACGAGCGTCCACCCCAACATTTATTATAGAACCCTTCTTTTTTGCCTGTATACACAGGCTTATGATGCCGATAATAACAAGACAGAACTGGAACAGATCTGAGTATGTAATTTGCATAGCATCACCCCCTCCGAGTTCGGAGAGGGCAGAACCTCTCCGGAATGGGAGATTTAAACTGTACCCATAAAAATGGACAGGAAGAAAAACGAAAATCCAAGAAACAGGACAAAAGCGGTTTCTGAAAAAGATGGCGGTACCCAGAGGTTCGTACAGGCGGCTTTTCGAAAACCCATAAAGCTGGACAGGCTGCAATTTAGAATCCATAAAAATAGACAGCCACCAAAAATACTGTCCCTGTAAACTGGACAAAATAGCTTTTAACACTGGTTCGGATTGAGAATAGAATTATCTTAATCAGAATCGGAGGAAAGCGAATGTCCAACAAAACTTTTACACAGAAGGAAATTGAAGCCCTGAGGACAAGCCCCTATGTTCAAAACGTGTCTCAATCCATGGTGTTCTTTTCAGCATCGTTCAAAGAACAGTTTTGGAAGATGCTATGCGATGGGAAAGCCCCGATGGACATCGTAATCGCACTCGGTATAGATCCGGATATATTGGGAGATAACCGAATCGCCGGGCTTAAAGCCATCGTAAAGAGAGAGGTCAAAGCCGGCAAGGGCTTTCGGGACTATATAACGTATACCGGTGGAAGCAGCAATTACATGAGTCCTGAGGCAAGAATAAAATACCTTGAGCAGCAGGTAGAGCACAAGGATCAGGAAATAGCGTTTCTAAAAAAAATAGTATCTCTGGGCAAAGGGGACAAGAATTCTTGAGAATACCGCCTCACGCCAAGTATGAGATCATATATGAGATGACAAAGCAGGATGGCAATCGGCTGAGTGTTTCGACGCTTTGCGAGATAGCCGGTGTCTCCAGATCAGGCTATTACAACTATCTGTCCACAGAAGATGTTCGTTTGAAACGAGAGGAACAGGACAGAAAAGATTTTCAGAAAATTCTTGAGGCATACAGCTTCCGTGGCTACAACAAAGGGGCACGCAGCATATATATGCGGCTGCTGCATATGGATCCGCCGATACATATGAACGTCAAGAAGATACGTCGGCTGATGAAAAAATATGGACTGTTCTGTCCTATCCGGAAGGCAAATCCGTATAGGCGAATGGCTGAGGCTATGGCAACAAACAACATTGCCCCGAACCTTGCCAACCGTGAGTTTGAGAAGCATGGCCCCAGAAAAATACTTTTGACGGATATAACCTACATCATAAACGGCAAAGCGCCAAGAGTATATATGTCCACAATAATTGACGCATATACGAAAGAGATTCTTTCATGGGTATTGAGTGATTCTCTTGTTCTGGACTTCGTGCTCGACACTGTTACTCAGCTCTGCTATACGCATGGCATCTCACTCACAGAGGAAACTATTATTCACTCTGACCAAGGTGCCCATTATACAAGCATAAAATTTATTGAGCTTGTGAAGGACAAAAATCTTCGCCAATCCATGTCCAGAAGAGCTAACTGCTGGGACAACGCACCACAGGAGTCTTTTTTCGGGTACATGAAAGATGAAATAGATATCTCTCAATGTACCACCTTTGAAGAGGTTTGTAAGGTGGTGAGCGATTGGACTGATTATTACAACAATGATCGTTACCAATGGGATTTGGCCAAGCTATCTCCGCGGGAATTCTATCTCTATTGCATTACCGGAGTATACCCACTGACCATCCCAAAGCCTAAAGGCAAGCAGCAAGACCGCTAATCTCCGCCTTGCTGCCTCCTGAAATCTTACTGTTTTCTCGACTCCGTTCCCGTGTCTAAAAAACTATTTTTGTCCTTGACTTTGGGTACACTTTAATTTAATTCAATCCCATTTTACAGAGTTGGAATGCCATTTATAAAGGCTTCCATGCGCCACGGCTGCTTGCCTCCGTGATCCGGCATAGCGAGGGGGGGAACGGGCAAAAGATAAGGCTATTGTCGTGCGGCACGGAGGCGGCAAACGGCGATGATTATTGTTTCGCGGAAGAGCTTGCAAATGCGCTTGGCGTTGAGGTGAAAGCGCCGAACGATACGTTGTATATCGGCGCAAATGGGCAACTTGATATAGGTGAATACGGAGCGGGTAGATTCGTCACATATGTACCGAATCAAAGGAAAAGGAGATAATGAAATGAAGACATTTGGATACTTTAAAGGCATGCCGTATAGCATTAGTCACGAGGACTTTGACGAATACCGCAAGTTTAATAACGCTTTGCCAAAAGAAAAAATATACGAGCATATGTTACAGGTGGATGCGCGTCACCAATGGAGAGCCGCGGTAGAGACGCACGACATATTTACCGGCGAGGAATTGACCGCGGGCAAGTGAGTTGACGGAGAATTTGTGTTCCCACTTGATTTCCTGCATTATTACAAGAACTACGATATAGGCATTCCTTACGACTATGAGGAATATTTGAAGAGTATGGGAGTTGGGGAATGAGCAAAGGCTTTGAATTTCACATCGACGACAACCGCGAACTTGTGAAAACCGCCTGGCGGGAGGGGATACTGCGTGCGCTGCTGAGAGGATTGAATTTTCAGAACCGTACGGAAAGCTGCGGGCTGCAACAAAGGAATTAGCGGAAATAGACGACATCGAGGCAGCGCGGGCGGCTTGCCGCGTCTGTCCGTACAGCGACCTGAGCGGAGGCTTTGAATGAATAAGGGATAGGCATCAGATATTGCCGATAACAGCAGCGGCTTACGAAAATGTCAAGTTTTGGATTCCAAGATCAAAGCTGCCAAAATGCCATGGCAACAAAATTTTTTCGCGGAGCACTTTTTGCTTGACTTTTTGGATAAAGCTAACTATAATAAATAAGCTGGTTTTCAACGGGGTGTAGCGCAGCTGGTAGCGCGCTTGGTTCGGGACCAAGAGGCCGGGAGTTCAAGTCTCCCCACTCCGACTTAAGCTTTACCGCAGGTTTTTTTACCTGCGGTTTTTTGTATATTCAGCGCGACAATAAGAAGTGCGCTTTGCGTTTATCTGATGCAGGCTTTTGCGCTGTATGAGATGACGTCGAGCCTGATCACACTGATCGCAGCAACCATTCTTTCATCAAACTCGTGCTCCCTGCCCGTCTGCGTTTTCATAAGCGCTTTAAGCGCTCTGCGCTTTTCGGATATATCCTCAACGATCGACGCCTTGCCGCGGCACATGACACATTCATATTCCGCGCCGTACTTGCACGGCGCATCTGCCGTAATAAGCGCTTCACCTCTGTCGATTTCCGCAAAAACATTGTTGTTTTTCTTCAGACAGTCAATTTTGTGCCCGTCCTTTGCACAGTGCATATAAAACGTGAGCCGTCCGTTTTCCATTAAAAATCCGTAGTGCATCGGCACAACATAGGGAAACTCCCCGTCAAACATCCCAAGATGCATATACCTTGCACCCGAAATGATCGCTTCGATCTTCTTAATATCAGTTATCTCTCTGTCTTTTCTCCGCATAGTGTTCTCTCCTCACAACCTGCTTTGCCTACTAAAAACGAAAAATGTTTTCACTTTCAATACCCGTGGTCAACGTGTATCCACTCTCCGCCGTCTGTTCTTACCAGTATCCACATCCAATTCTTGTATGTGCTGTTCGGATTGAGAGAGCCGTCACCGCCGGTAGAGTCTACGTCAAATGACGATATCAGCACAATAACCTCATCTGCGCCGTTTCTGTCGGCCCATTCCTGATGATCCGCTGTTTTTTCGTCGCCCGCGTAATATATTTCGGTGAGTGTGCAGCCATTCCAGCGCCGTGCGAATTCCTTTTTTATCACGTCAACGGCAGCCGCAATTTCCTCCTGCAAATAAATTTCCGAGCTTACTTCGTGCGTCTTCACCGTGTCAACTCTGCCGCCGCAGGCGCAGAGGAAAAGCGCTGCTGCGGTACACAGAATAAGCCGTATAATCTTTTTCATACAGATTCCTCCTCCCAACGGAAGCACGTCATATCAACACAGCCGTTCTGCCTGAAACATATACCCTCCGCTTCCAGCAAAAAACGCTGCTCATACCAGCCGGGGGCAGTCCGACCGGCATGGTTGACCACTCTGTGGCACGGGTAGCTGCCGTAAAGCTGCGCCTGACTGAGTACCTTGCCGACCAGACGGGCATTCTTTTCTCTGCCGATCAGCGCGGCGATCTGCCCGTAGGACGCGACCTTGCCCGGCGGGATCTCCTCAACAACGGAAAGTATCTCATAGATCAAACGCTCATCACGAACACTTTTCATGTAAAAACACCTGTTATTTTCTCTCTATATACTATATTATAGCACAGCCGACAGCCTGCTTCTATATCGCAGTGAAAAAAGAAGCGGAAATTACCAAAAATGTAATATCCGCTTCTTTTATGAATTTAAATGAACTTACTTTTTGGCAAGACCCTTCTGGCGGGCATACTCGGCAGCGCCGAGAGCGCCCATGAGCTGAG
>UROG01000064.1 GCA_900549485.1 uncultured Eubacteriales bacterium | reverse complement strand
GAACCCATGTTACCGCCGTGAAAGGGCGGTGTCTTAACCACTTGACCAACGGGCCGTATAAAAGGCGCAGTAAAAATGCTGCGCCTTTGTCTGGTAGCGGCACCTGGATTTGAACCGGGGACACTCCGGGTATGAACCGAATGCTCTAGCCAACTGAGCTATGCCGCCATGTACTGCCTCAACAGCAGAGTTATTCTATCAAAACTTTTCTGCCTTGTCAACAGTTTTTTTCCTTTTTGCGCATTTCATTTGTTCTGTTCCTTGAATTGCCCTTTTTGCTCCGCAATTCGCGCAAATTCTCCGTCAAACATTCCGAATAAATCCCGCAAAGTCATTCCGGCTTTGCGGGATCGTTGATGCGCATGATCTGCACGCGCCTTTTATTCCGTATAAAGAATGAGCGCGATCGCTTCAATTGGCTCTGTTCCGGTATTCAGAAGGCTGTGTCCCTCGCCGTCGCCCACGCTTGTAACATCGCCCGCGTGAACCTTGACTATCGTGCCGTTGTCGTTATATTCGCCCTCGCCTTTAAGGATATAGTATATCTCCCCGTCACCGTGGTGGACGTGCCAGCCGACGGCCGCGCCCGGCTCAAGAAACATATGGTTGAAAAGCCGTCCCTTGCCGAACAGCTCCTCGGGCGTATTGAGTATCTTGTGTGCCTCCGCCTCGCCCGGGCCTCCGAAAAGGCTCATACGTGCAACGGTTTTTTCGTTGCTTCGTCTTACAAAGCTCATCTCTTTCTCTCCCTCACATTCCAAGCTCTTCGTCGATTATTACAACTTCGGTCTCCATGCCCATCATGGGCGCCCACTGAACGGTCAGCGCATTGCAGATGCGCTCCTTTGAGCGGCAGTCATGGCACTTTCCGTCTACCTGACACGGTGTTTTTTTGCCGAAACGGGCGCAGTTCTGAACGGCGGCAACATTGCGTGCGCGGTAAAGCGCGGAGTCGAAATCAGGGCATATTTTGTTCGTACCTATTATGATATATACCTTTTTATGACCGAACACCTGACCGGCTATACGGTTGCCCGCACCGTCGATATTCAGAAGCTCGCCGTTTTCGCTGACGGCGTTTGCGCTGCAAATGAAAACTTCCGCCGTATTTTCGTTCTGCCGCACGTCCGGACTGCTGTCCTTCCAATGCCAATACACGGTGTTGTTTTCGCAGAGCCTGTCATATATTCCGAGCTGGTCTGCGGTTTTGCAGCCGCCGATGCCGACAGTGACGCCGCTTATCGCGCCGCAGAGATACTCAAGCGCTTCCTTGCCGTCAGAAAAATGCGTAACGTCAAAGCCGCGGTCTTTAAGGTTCTTTATCGTTCTTTCGATATTCATTGACACACCTCCGTATTAATCAGTTCCTGTACCAATTATATCCGAGGTAAAATCCGCCGTCAAGGATATCGTGCTACAAATTCAGCGCTTCTATAAGTTCCTTCGCCGACAGCATGAGACTTTCCGCAAATTCAGCATCCGGCGAATGTACGCAGACGTGTATCGCCTGCATATCCTCACGCGGAGCAATATGCATCTCATATCCCGCTCCGGTCACTCTCAGCCCGTCAGAGTAGTCGCTGTCCATTTCGAGCAGCGCCTCCGACAAAACTCCCATGACCGCCGCCCTGTCGCAGCACGGGCAATCTATCCCGTCGCTGAACGCCGTCCTTTCGGCAGGCGCTTTAACCGGCGAAAACGACGGCGCCGGGTCAATTTTCAGCTTACCCGTCAACGCGTCCGCACAGCAGTTATAATACGACAGCGGCGTGCCCACATCGCACCAGTAACCGCCCGGATCAACCCCGTAGAGCGGCACATTTTCTTTGAGAAGCAGCGGGAAAAGATCCTTGCCGAAATCAAAGGGAGCTGCGCTTGGCACATATTGCATCGCTTTGGGTGAAAGCATATATATTCCCGTGTTGACAAGATCGGTCACAACGCGGCTCCACGACGGTTTTTCCACAAAGGCGCGTATCCTCCCCTCCGCATCCGTCACGGCAAGGCCGTATCGCAGAGGGCTGCCGTCCCGATGCAGGGCTATCGTCACGGCAGCGCCGCATCTGATATGCTCCTCCGCCAGAAGCGACAGATCCATATCGCAGGCGCAGTCGCCGCTTATGACAAGGAAATCCTCATCGCCGTAATAATCCGCGCAGTTCTTTACCGCACCGGCCGTACCGAGAGGCTCCTTTTCAATGCGGTAGCATATTCTGACGCCGAACCTGCTTCCGTCGCCGAAGTGCGCGATTATATCGCCCGCATGATATTTTACCGCCATGCATATATCGTCAAAGCCGTTTCTTTTAAGCAGCGCCACGATATGTTCGAGCATGGGCTTGCCGAGCAGCGGCACCATAGGCTTCGGCAGCGCGCCGGTGATCGCCTTGAGGCGTGTGCCCTCGCCGCCCGCCATTATTACTGCTTTCAAATGTCACTCACCTCACACAGACATAGTGTTTGCGATAATAATAAATTTATTTGTTGTAAAGAGCAGCCGGATTTGCTATAATACAACAATACTCTGCTGTAATTGTGCCTACAACCGCCGCACCAGACAGGAGGTGCATATTTTGAACAAAAAAATGCATACGCTTGCCAAACTTGATACCGCAATCTGCCTCGTCGCAATGGCTGTGTTCAACGCGATAACCGCTTTTACGGGCTATTATCTGCTTGCAGCCTTTGAAACGGCCGTGTTTATCGTCGTGCTTGTATTGACACTTGTCAATATGAAGAAAAAAGAACAGGCGCTCGACGAGTATATCATGTCCGTCAGGTATGACGCTGAAAACGCCAAGGAGAACACGCTCAGAAATTTCCCCCTTCCCATTTCCGTATTCAGGGTGAGCGATACGTCCATAATCTGGGGGAACGATAAATTTTTCAGGCTCTGCGGGGAAAGCGGCAGCCGACTTGACGCCAAAGTGTCCGACTTTATTCCGGAATTTTCGTGCAAATGGCTTGAGATGAGCGAGAAGGAATACCCCGGCATCATCGAAGTCGGCGGGAAAAAATACCGGCTTTTCGGCAACATCGTCCAGCCGGCGAACCCCGGCAGCGGCAGCGTTATGGGCATCTGCTACTGGATGGACGTTTCCGACTTTGAGGAGATCAAGCAGCAGTTTTCCGACACAAGACCCGTCGCCGGCGTTGTCGTCATAGACAATCTGGACGAGCTGGTCAAAAACCAGCCGGAGAGGATCAAGAACGACATACGCGACGCCGTTGAAGACAAGCTTGACCAGTGGTGTGCGGAATACGGCGGTATAGTCCGCCGCTACGACAGGGACAGATACATCGCAATGTTCGAAAAACAGGACATTGATAAGATGAAGGAGCGGAAATTCCCAATAATTCAGGAAATGCATCAGGTGGAAAGCCCCGGCGGTATCGACGCTTCAATAAGCATCGGCTTCGGCACGGACGGTTTGAGCCTGCATGAAGCCATGCAGTTTGCCGACGTCGCAACGGAGCTTGCGCTTACCAGAGGCGGCGATCAGGCCGTCATAAAAGACCGCACCGGCTTTGAGTTTTTCGGCGGGCGCGGATACGAAGTGGAAAAGCGCACCAAGGTCAGATCCCGCGTTATGGCGAACACCCTCGCCGAGCTTGTGCGCGACTCGTCAAAAGTGATCGTCATGGGACACCGCTATTCCGATCTTGACAGCATCGGCTCCGCCGTCGGCATATGCGCCCTTGCCAAGAAATGCGGTAAGCGGTACAACGTCGTCGTGGATTATAAAAAGTCCGCCGCAAAAGAGCTTATCGACCGGATGCGCAGAGAGCCGGATTACAGAGAGGCTTTTATCGGCTGTACAGAAGCCAAACTGAGGATCGACGCGAAGACTCTTCTTGTCATTGTGGATACCAACCGTCCGGAACAGGTCGAAGACGACGAGCTTCTGCGGATGTGCAGACGTGTCGCGGTGATCGACCACCACCGCGTCGCGGCGACGTACATACAGAACGCCGCCCTCGGTTTTGTGGAGCCGTATGCTTCCTCGGCATGTGAGCTGGTCACGGAGATATTGCAGGAGGTTCTCGACGGGCCGGAGCTTCACAGGTACGAGGCGGAAGCGATACTGTCCGGTATCGTTCTCGACACGAAGAGCTTCACCATCCGTACAGGCGAGCGCACGTTTGACGCCGCTTCATATCTGCGCCATGCGGGCGCGGACACTGTCGATGTGATAAAGCTTTTGCAGACGGATATGGATTCCACCATCGCAAGGTATAAGATAATGCAGAACGCGAAGCTTTACCACGGCATAGCCATCGCGGCGCCGAAAGAAAAGCAGAACAGGATCGTCGCGGCGCAGGCTGCGGACGGACTGCTGAATATTTCCGGCGTTGACGCGTCAATAGTCGTATTTCCCGATGAGGAGGGAGACATATTCGCATCTGCCCGCTCAATAGGCAGTCTCAACGTCCAGATACTCATGGAAAAGCTGGGCGGCGGCGGCAACAGAAGTGCGGCGGCGGTGCAGTTCAAGGATATCAGCCTTGATGAAGCCGTTAAGAAAATATATGACGCCATAGACGAATATATGGGATAAACTGAGACTGTCAAAAAACTATGCACCAAAGTCCGATAACAGAGCAGCGGGGGAGCTTGAGGGGGCAAGGCCCGCCTCAAATTGGATAA
>UROG01000063.1 GCA_900549485.1 uncultured Eubacteriales bacterium | reverse complement strand
ATTGTTCGCCTGCGGCGAACAACCGAGGCACAGAGCGCAGTGCAGCCCCTTTTGTCAAAGAACCTCAATGAGGTTCTTTGACAATCTCAAACCCCTGCAAAAAAAGCAGGGGTTTTTTGGGTTCTTTGCGGCCTTTTATTACTTGCTGAGTACGTTGATGCCGTCGATTATGGCATAGAAGTAAGGTGCGGAGCGGTAAACGGATTCGTTGAACACGCCGTTTTCCACAGCCTCGGTCTCGGGAACGAAGGTTCCGTCGTTAACAACGTCCGCGATGTAGCTGGTGAGATGTCCGTCAGCATCGACCGCCGCGACGGAGGAATTGTTGTTGCCGTAGTTGGCGTCGCTCTCGTTTTCGCTCACGGTGACGGTGAAGGCGGAGCAGTCGAATACATTCAGGCTGCCGTCAAGGATAGCGGCCTCGACCTCGGCAAGCTTCTCCGCGGTGCCGGCGGCTGCGACGTTCTCGTTGATCTCGGTCAGAGCGACGGAGCCGGTCTCGATGCCGGCGGTCCAGTCGGTGTCGTAGTTTTCACCGGCGAGAACCTTCTCTATTGCATAGGTGAAGTAAGGAGTCCAGTCAATGCGGGAGGAGATGATGTAGCTGTTGGGGCAGGCGGTCTGGGTGGAGCCGTTGTAGGAAACGTTGGGAACACCGGCGGCTTCGCAGGCATTGGGCGCACCCATGGAGTCGGCATGCTGGGAGATGAGGACGGCGCCGCCGTTGACGAGGGCTTCCGCGGTTTCCTTTTCAAGAGTCTCGTTGTACCAGGAGCCGGTGTAGATAACGTCCATGGTCACGCTGGGGCATACGGACTTTGCGCCAAGGTAGAAGGAGGTGTAGCCGGAGATGACTTCCGCGTAAGGCATTGCGCCGACATAGCCCATCTTTGCCTGCTCGGCGGTGATGTCGCCGGACTCGATCATCTCGTTGAGCTTGAGACCCGCGGCAACGCCTGCGAGGTAGCGGCCCTGATAGATGTTTGCGAAAGCGTTGTGATAGTTCTCAACCTCCTCGGTCAGCGCCATATCGCCGGTGCAGGAAGTGAACTGAACCTCGGGGAACTCGCGTGCGGCGTCCAGAACGTACTGCTGATGGCCGTAGCTGTCGGTGAAGACGGCGGCGCAGCCGGAGTCCGCAAGGTTTGCCGCCTCGTCATATGCGCTCTGATCTTCGGGGACATTGGACTTGATAACGGGAGTAACGCCGGTCGCCTCACAGGCCGCCTTGAAAGCGTCTATGAAGTTTTTGTCATAGGCGGAGTTCTCGTCATGGAGGGTGATAAGACCGACCTTGACTTCGTCTGCGGCGGATGCGGAAGCGGCGCAGAGAGCGAACACCATGCACAGGGAAAGAACGAGAGCGAGGATTTTCTTCATGTTTCTGGTCTCCTATAAAATATTTTTATTTGCCATAATGAATACTGTATAAGAGACAAAAGCAAAAATGCACTGGCCGCGCTCAATATGGGTATGCGCTACCAATGCAATATCAAACCGAAACTCTGCCGCTCAGCGCGGAAACAGAGACTCGGGGTATAACACATCGATAGTCCGGTCATTTACGGCGTCCGGGTAGAAACTTCAAATCCATATCATTTGCTATATATCGAATGCAGTATTCAATTGACACATTTATGCTAACAAATCCGGCGAAAAAAGTCAAGTGCTTTTTTCGCCGATTTTACCAAATTCCCGCATCTGATTTTGTCAGTTATGCACAAACTCAAGGCCGCTGTCGGACATGGACGCGATCCTTGCGAGCGACTCCACACGAAGCCCGTTTTCTCTGAGCCGCTCTCCGCCGCCCTGAAAGACCTTCTCAACGGCGATACCCGCGCCTACCGCGTATGCGCCCGCCTGCTCCACAAGCGCCTTCAGCCCGACAAGCGCCGCGCCCGTTGCGAGAAAATCGTCTATGATGAGCACCCTGTCGCCGGGCTTGAGATATTCCTTTGAAACAATGACGGTATTTGTATTGCCGTGCGTAAAGCTCTCGACCTCAACGGAATATACCTTGTCGGAGATGTTTTTCGACCGGCTCTTTTTTGCGAAAACGACAGGACAGTCGAACACGAACCCGGTCATAATGGCTATCGCAATGCCGGACGCTTCAATGGTCAGGATCTTATTGACCCGCTCATCGCCGAAAAGCCGTTTGAATTCAAGCCCCATTTCGTACATGAGCTTAGGGTCCATCTGGTGGTTGAGAAAGCTGTCGATTTTCAGTATCCCGCCGGGCAGTATCCTGCCGTCGGTAAGTATGCGCCGTTCAAGAAGCTCCATTGATTTTCTCCCGTTTTTTTATTCTTTTCTGAGGTACGGCAAGCGCGCCCCGCTCTCATCCGTCGTATCGGCGTTTTATCCCGTCTATCATACCCCCGCCGGCGGCTTTGTCAAGCCTTTCGTTTATTTCCTGCTTATTGAGTTGCCGGGCTGGATATGCGTGGGGAGGTTTATCGTCTGCACGCTGTGCTCCTCGCTGCGGTTTATCTCGCCGAGAATGAGCCTTACCGCCGTCTCGCCCATAGCGTTCATGGGCTGCACCACGGTCGTGATCTTCGGTTTCACTATCTGCGGAAGAATGAGGTTGTCGAAGCCGAGCAGTGAAATATCCTCCGGACACCTCAGATGCGATTCGTTCACCGCCATTATGCCGCCGAGCGAAATTTCATAGTTCGTCATGAACACGGCGGTCGGCGGTTCGGGCAGGGCAAGAAGCTCGTTCATGCCCTCGTGTCCGGCGCTTATGGAGACATGGTGCGCTATTTTCGTATACTCCTCACGCACTTCAAGCCCGTGCTTTTCCATGGCGCGGATGTACCCGTTGTGCCGTTGGCGTCCGGTATATTCGCTGTATGAGCCGATTATGGCTATGCGCCGGTGTCCGTTCGATATGAGCAGCTCCACCGCCTCTACGGCCGACGCCTCGTTGTCTATTTTCACGCAGCTTACCGCGCCGCTTTTCGACGGTTTATCCATAAACACTATCGGGACGTCGGCTTTTTCGTAATCAAACGCGCCGTCTTCGATCGGCACGGCAAGTATACCGTCCACCTTCTTGCTGAGAAGAAAATTGAAATTGCTCTGCTCCTGACGCAGGCTGTTGGCGCTGTCGCATATAAGCAGACCGTAGCCCGCTTTTCCGAGCGCCTCGCCGATAATGCTCACAAGCGTGGCGTTGAAAAGGCTCTGTATATCATATACGATGATGCCCACCGTTTTCGTCTTGTTCGTCGCAAGCCAGCGCGCAACCTCGTTTACCTCGTAATCCAGCTCCTTTATCGCGTTTTCGATAAGGTCGCGGTTCTGCGGAAGGACATTCCCTCCGTTCAGATATTTTGAGATCGTGGCAAGCGACAGTCCCGTAAGTCTCTTTATATCACGTATCGTTCCCGACATTCTTTTACCTCAGCACACAATTATCTGTTATATAATACCCTAAGCCCGCGCAAAATGCAAATCCTAATGCACCGGCGGCAGCTTTCGCGGAATTTTTTACAGTGTAACGGTTATAACATTATCGTTTCTACGGTATTTTGTTCTTTTTTCCTTGACCTGACAGCGCGGCGCGACTATAATAGCCGTGTATGATAAAATGCAGCCTCGGAGGTGAACGAGTATAAATAAGCAGAAATTTCTTGCGGAGCTGGCAAAGCTGCTGACATTCATGTATGAAGAGGATCAGCAGGCGGTTCTGTCAATGTATGCGCAGCTGTTCGACGAAGCGGCGGACGAGGCGGAGTTTTCCGCGTTTCTGGTCTCCCCCACGCGTCAGGCGGTCGCGCTTGCAAGAACTTATAATTCAAAAGAGCGCAAGCTTCAGATCAACAGCACGTCCCGCGCCGACGATATGTACGAGGATGACGAGCCGGAGGAAAGCCCCGCCTTTGTTCAGGTCATAGAGCAGATAAGGGAAAACGCCGGCAGGCAGGGGCTGCTCTCGAAAAAGCGGGAAACGCGCAGCGTTTGGAGCGGCGCGGAAGCCTGCACGCGGGAAGCGCCGGATGCAGCGCCGGTTCAGGAACAGGCACGCCGTGCGGAAGCCCCGAAAAGAAAGGAAAAAGCGCCCGAAACGGACGCTCCTTCCGAGATAACATATGTTGAGCAGGATGAGGAGGAGTTTACCTTTGACGACTTCTCTTTCACGGACGAAGAAGACGGCGCGCACTGCAAGCCCGAAAGCAGCGTTATGCCCGATCTCCGCTCTGAATTCGGCAGGGACGGCTACGGCCGCAGAAGGATGAGAGCGGACGAGGAGGAGCCGGAGAGGAAAATAATCGTGCCTCTCGCGGTGCTGTATGCGCTCATTGCGGTTCCTGTGACCGTGCTGCTGGCATGCGTGATCCTTATACCCACGTTTGCCTCGCTGGGCGTGTCCGCGGTGTGTCTGTACGCCGGATTCAAGGTAACGCTGGCGGCGTTCGCCGGTTTTTCCATGTTCTCGGATATCATGGTGGTTCTGGGCAGCGGCGTTATCATTCTCGCTCTCGGTCTGCTGTTTTTGTGGCTGTTCATATGGTTTATCGGCAGCGTTATCGCCGGGCTTATCAACGCCGTTATCCAGCTCGGCGGCAAATGGTGCAGCAAGGAGGTGCGGTAAATGAAAACGGGATGGCGTGTAATACTTATCATCGTGCTTGTCGCCATTGTTTTCGGCGGCGTATGTCTCGGCGCGGGCATCATGACCGGCGCGGAGATGGATCGTATTTATACCGTGCTTGACAGACAGTATAATCTCACGGGCTTATATCGGTATATAACCGTCGATCTGCCGCAGGCATTCCGGCAGGCAGGAATTATAGGATAATATAAACGCAGGGACCGGTGCAGAATTTCCGTTTTGCACCGGTCCCTCAGACTGACGCGTATAATTACGCGTCAGTCTGTCGAAAAAGCCTCGCAGAGTTTTTTGCCCGCAGGCAAAAAATAGTTCTGATCGTTTTCTCCGGCGGCATGTACGTCGGAGAAAACTCTTTACACGGAGCGAGTGTCGAATTGTTCGCCTGCGGCGAACAACCGAGGCACAGAGCGC
>UROG01000062.1 GCA_900549485.1 uncultured Eubacteriales bacterium | reverse complement strand
AAAAAGTAGACACCCACACTTTTGTGAGTGTCTACTTTCATTTTACAAGTGCACAGCGACTTCCGCTGCATCCATTTTTATGTTATTTGTTATTTTATTTGACTACAACTCTGTTGCCGTGGATGGCGAGGCGGCCTGCACAGTATTGAGAGACGGCCTGTGTGAGAATTTTCCATTCGCCCTCCTCCATGACCCTCTGCCGGAGAGTGTCGGGCGTGTCGTCGGGCAGGACATTGACAGCCTTCTGGTAAATGATATTGCCGACATGCCCGTCCCCGTCGGCAAAATACGCCGTCGCGCCCGTGACCTTTACGCCGCGTTCAAGCGCGGCGCGGCAAAGATCGCCCTCAACGTCTTCAAAAGCGGGATAGAGCGCAGGATATGTACCGATTATGCGGTTTTTGAACTGATACGGCACCACGCCGAGCGGCAGGTCATAGCCCGCCAGAATAACAAGGTCGATATCCATATCCTTGAGCTTGTTGGCGATAGCCATGCTGTGGCTTGTCATGGTGGGGAAAAGCTCCGGATCCACGACGTAAGCCGGAACGCCCGCGTTGAGCGCACGCTTCATCGCGTAAACGTCCTTGTCGGGAGAAATAACCGCCACCAGCTCGAAATTATCAATTTCTTTGAAGTACATTGCGTCCAGAATCGCCTGGAGCTTCGCCCCGTCTCCGGACACCAATGCCGCAGCTCTGACCATAACCTCTCTAAAGCGGAAAGAAACTCTCCGCGCCCCCTGAATTAAAACTCTTGTACAACGGCGGGAAACACGCTATAATAATACTCAAAACCGAGCAAAGTGAACTTTGCTCAGTGCTTTTGAAGCGTTCATGAGCCGCGCAGGCAGCGGCTTAAATGAAGGCGCAAGCTTTGATTTGACTGCTACGGTTTATGCACGGCCATGCTTCAAAAGGTGCTTTATGCGAAAACTGCATAATGTGTTTCGGCATGTTATGTTAAGTATTATACTGTATTATTCTGCGGCGGTCAAGGTGTGGAGGCACAAGTTTATGACAGAAATTTTTCTTATTCGACATACACAGGCAGAGGGGAATATATACCGAATGATGCAGGGCTTCTGGGACGGCGCAGTTACCGAAGCGGGGGTCAGGCAGCAGCGGGCGCTCAGGGAGCGCTTTCTGTCCGTACCGGTTGATAAGGTGTATTCAAGCGATCTCAGACGCGCTGTTTTTACCGCCGAAGCTATAAGCGAGCCGAAGGGGCTTGAGGTGATCAGGGATAAACGCCTGCGTGAGATAAACGTGGGGCCGTGGGAAAAGGCGTATTTCGGAAACCTTTTCCATGATGAGCCGGTGCTTGCCAATGAATTTGTGTTCAGCGCGGAGACATGGTACATCGACGGGGCGGAGACGTATCATCAGGTGGCGGACAGGGTATACGGCGCGATCGAGGAAATAGCAAGGGAGAACGACGGCAAGCGCATCGCAGTCGTCAGCCACGGCGTCGCAATACGCGCCTTTACATCGAGGGTAACGGGCATTTCACTCAACGACGTCAAGCGCCTCCCTATCTTCCGCAACACCTCGGTTTCGACCTTTACATATGACAAGGGAACTTTTTCACCCGTGGAGCTTAACAGCTATTATCATATAGAAAACATCGGCATCCCTGTTTTCAACAAAACGCGGGATATACGCCACGAGTTTATTGATCCGGCGCGGAATGAGCAATATTACAGCGCCTGCTATGAGGATGCGTGGCTTGCCGCACATGGAAGCCTTGAGGGCTATGCGCCGGCGCCGTATCTCAAATCCGCCGAGGAACACTATGCATATAACGACCGCTCCGTTATAAAGCTTTTGTGCGGGGATGAGGACGCCGGACTTGTGGACATGGATATGGCAAGGGGCGCGGAGCGCGGCGTGGGCTGGATAAGTCTGCTGTATCTCAAGAAGGAGTACCGCGGCAAGGGCTACGGCGCGCAGGCGCTTGCGCGCCCGCTCATGATGTACAGGGAAATGGGCAGAAAGAAGCTTGGGCTGCATACTGCGCCGGATAACACCGCCGCGATCGAGTTTTATCTGCGGCACGGCTTTGAAAATAAAGGCAGCGAGAACAAGCTTCTGCTGATGGAGAAGAAGCTGTAATGAAACTATACGACAGACCCGCAACAGTCAAAAGGCTCAGGCTTCCGGAAAACAAAAGGATACTTGTCATTTCCGATATTCACGGGAATCTTGAATATCTCAGGGGTGTGCTTGAAAAGGTAAACTTCTCCGATGAGGACGAGCTTATCATTGACGGCGACTTTCTCGAAAAGGGCAGCGACAGTCTCGGAACGCTCAGGTACATAATGGAGCTGACCCGCCGCGGCAACGTGCATACGGTGTGCGGCAACTGCGACGACTGGTTTATAATATTCAAAGCGCCGCCCGAGGCGGATGAGCATTTGCTGCAATACATTCTGCACAAAAAGTGCGGGCTATTATGGGATATGTGCAACGAATGCGGCATTGACCCGTTCGATATCGACAGCTTCACCGACTGCAAGAAAAAGCTTTTCATGAGCTTTCAGAACGAGTGGCGGTTCATATCGGCGCTCCCGCACGCCATAGAAACGGAAAATTTCATCTTTGCCCACGCTGCGGCCAATCCCGGAAAGCGGCTGGATGAGCATACGATAGACGACTTTGTACGCTGCGATTATTTCATGAAAAAGGGATACCGCTTTGACAAGTGGGTCATTGTCGGGCATACGCCGGTGGTGCTGTACAACAAAGGCAGGGTGTGCGCCAATCCGATAGTTGACCGCGACAGCAAAATCGTCAACATTGACGGCGGATGTGTGCTCAAGGACGACGGACAGCTGAACTGCCTTATCATTCCGCACAAATTCAGCGATCATTTTTTCTGGGAAAGCTATGACGGCTTCAGAGAGTACCGGGCGCTTGACGCGCAGACGGCAAGCACCGAGTCATGCTATGTCCCATGGGACGACAGCCTTGTGCAGGTGCTTGAGCGCGGAGAGGAATTTTCAAGATGCCGCCACGTTTCAAGCGGGTACGAGCTGGACATACTCACAAAATATCTTTACAGCGACACGGAGTATACAAACTGCAATGACTGCACCGACTATGTGCTGCCCGTCCGCAAGGGCGATATGCTCAAGGTCGTGGAGACGACGTCAAGAGGTTATTTCTGCAAGAAAAACGGCGTCAGCGGCTGGTACTTCGGGAAATTCGAGGAAACGGTATGAGCGAGATATTTGAGTTTCTCCCGGTTTCAAAGGAGGATATGGAAAGCCGCGGCTGGTGGTGGTACGATTTTCTTGTCGTCACCGGAGACGCGTATGTCGATCATCCGAGCTTCGGCACTACGGTCATTGCCAGAGTGCTTGAGGCGGAGGGCTACCGCGTGGCGGTGCTTGCCCAGCCCGACTGGCATGACGCGGAGGCGTTCCGCGCCATGGGGCGGCCAAAGTACGGCGTTATGATAGGCTCCGGCAATCTCGACTCGATGGTTGCCCGCTACACCGCCGCAAAGAAGCCGCGTTCGGAGGATTTTTATTCCCCGGGGAAAAAGGCGGGGCTGCGGCCCGATCATGCGGTCGTGGTATATGCCAACCGCGCAAGAGAGGCGTTTCCGGGGCTGCCCGTTGTTATCGGCGGGCTTGAAGCGTCCCTGCGCCGCTTTGCACATTACGACTACTGGGACGATAAGGTACGCCGCAGCGCGCTTTTTGACGCCGGGGCGGATATACTTATCTACGGTATGGGCGAATATGCCACGCGGGAGATCGCAAAGCGGCTCAAGGCAAAGACGCCCGTGTCGGAGATCACCGATGTGCGCGGAACTGCTGTCGCCGTAAGCGATCCTTCCGTATGTGCATATCCCCATCTGGAGCTTCCGTCCTTTGAGGAGGTTCGGGATAACCGGCGGCTTTACGCGGAAGCGACGCGGGTTGAGTATGAGGAGCACGATCCTGTACGCGGCAAGGCTCTTATACAGAAGCATGACAAGCGGTATCTCATAGTAAACCCGCCTGCAATGCCCCTTACGACGGCGGAGCTGGATTTTGTCGCGGAGCTTCCGTATACGAAGGAATACCACCCGATGTATGAGCCGATGGGCGGCGTTCCGGCGCTTGAGGAGGTGCGCTTCTCGGTTACGCATAACCGCGGCTGCTTCGGCGGCTGCTCATTCTGCGCGCTTGCCTTTCATCAGGGGCGCATGGTGACATCGCGCTCACACGAAAGCGTGATACGCGAAGTGACTGCGCTTACAAAACTGCCGGATTTCAAAGGGTATATAAACGATGTCGGCGGTCCGTCGGCAAACTTCCGCCATACATCATGTGAAAAGCAGAAAAAATACGGTATGTGTCCGGACAAACGCTGTCTCGCGCCCACGCCGTGTCCCAATCTTGACGCGGATCATTCCGATTATCTCAAGCTGCTGAGAAAGCTGCGCGCCATACCGGGCATCAAAAAGGTGTTTGTTCGCAGCGGGATACGCTATGATTATATGCTGGAGGACAAAAACAGCGAATTTTTCTCCGAGCTTGTGAAATACCACATCTCCGGTCAGCTGAAGGTCGCGCCTGAACACTGCATTGATTCCGTACTCGACTATATGGGCAAACCGCATATAGACGTCTACGAAAAGTTCATGGAACGCTATAAAAATCTCAACGACCGGTACTCAAAGGAGCAGTATGTCGTCCCGTATCTCATGAGTTCACATCCGGGCAGCACCTTGCAGGATGCCGTGGCGCTTGCCGAATACCTAAACAAAATGGGCAGGCAGCCTGAGCAGGTGCAGGACTTCTATCCGACGCCGGGAACGATATCCACCTGTATGTATTATACCGAGATCGACCCCATGACCATGAAGAGCGTTTATGTGGCGAAAAGCTTCCATGACAAGGCAATGCAGCGGGCGCTGCTGCAATGGAAGCGGCCTGACAAGCGAAAGCTTGTGATAGAAGCGCTTAAGGAGGCAGGCAGGGAAGACCTTATAGGCTTCGGACCGGAGTGCCTTGTGCGGCCGGACTATTCACCGGCAAAGCGCGGCAAGGCACATTCTGCGGAAAAGAAAAAGGAAGCGGTAAAGGCCGAAGCGCCTGCGGCGAAAAAGCCGGTCAGCAAAAAGGGCTGGGCAAAGGCAAAGCCGAAGAAAAACGCAAAACCGAAAAGCCGGAACAAATGAAAACAGCCGTGCGGAGAAATCCGTACAGCTGAGATTGTCAAAAAAAGCCTCGCAGAGTTTTTTGCCCGCAGGCAAAAAACAGTTTTGATCGTTTTCTCCGGCGGCATGTACGT
>UROG01000061.1 GCA_900549485.1 uncultured Eubacteriales bacterium | reverse complement strand
TTATCCAATTTGAGGCGGGCCTTGCCCCCTCAAGCTCCCCTGCTGCTCTATTATCTGACTTTAAAACATAGTTTTTTAGGTTATCCCAAATTAATTAAAACTGCCCACACCGGAGGAATTTCAATGGAATCCACATATTGGATAAAATACAGCGATTATGAGGTAGTCCGCGACGAGAGAAATATGGAGTGCATCAAGCCCGCCGCGAACGCGGTCCCTATGGCATACGACGTCAACGCAAAACTCGGCGATAATCTGGCTGAGCTTATGAACATCGTCATGGATGATAAGGATATGCTCAGGCGCAGCATGAGATTTGTGAAGACCTTCGGTCTGCTCGGCCTTGCGCTGGAGGAGGACAATTATCTGACCCTGCCTGAGGTAAAGGCGGATATGGATCAGGCGGTTTTTCTTGTCACCGGCAGAACGGGCGAGAAATATGCGGGCGTTTTTTCAAAGGAGTATTCCGAAAAGTCGGCCAACATAAGCACATGGCTGGACTGGCTTTCCGTTCTCTATAACCGTGCGCTCATCTCCCACAACGGCCGCCTTATCCGCGAGCCTGTCGTCACCGTGACGCTCCAGACGATGCTTGAATCGGAGTTCAAGAACGCACTCTCCGACAGAGCGCTCCAGCCCTGCCCAATATGCAAAAAGATATTTTACCGCAGCAGCGAAAGCGTTGAATGCTGCAGCGTTGAGTGTGAGCGCGTGTATGAAAACGTGAAGCACCTCAATTGGATGAAGGAAAATTTCCACAGCACGCCGATATCCGGAGGCTGATATGGAAAGACGTTTGTTTCTGAAAGGCGGAAAGCAAAGCGGGAAAACCTCTTTGTTTATTCGCGCTTTGTCGGATATGCGTCCGCTTTCCGGCGGCTATGTCGTGATAGACCTCGAAGACGGGGAAAAGCATATTCCGGCGCTTCTTGAGCCGAGAGAAGCGGCGGCGGATCATATGCCGGCGGGGATGTTTGCCGACGCCGTGTATGATAAAGCAAAATTTCTGGCCGGCTATCCGGCGATGACAGAGGAGATCGTCTCCAGATCAATGGGCTGTCTTGACCCGATTTTAGGGGATGAGCTTTCGGACGCGGGGCTTACCGCGAAGCTTGAGGAGCTGCTTGAAAGCGGCGCGGCGCTCATGGGCGTTATCGGCGCACGTGAGGACGCGGGGAATGAGGCGGAATACGACCGCCTTCTTGCCATGCTTGAGCGGGATGAAGACACAATTATCCTTGACACGGACACGCTGCCGCAGGATGAAGCCGTAGCCGCCATGAGACGCTGGGCGGAGGCGGTGCTTGACAAGGCGCATCATGACAAGTTCGACCCGCTTATGAAGCTGCGCGCAAGGCGCAGGCGCCCGGAATTTCCGCCGGAGTATAAACCTGATTATAAGTAAAAGGGGAGGCGGCCGCAAAAGCTGAGCCTTGCGGCTGACCGAATAATTGGGGGAATAAATATGGATACGTGGAACAACGATATCCCTGCCGCCGATTACAGGTATTTCAACGGGGCGGATTCTTTTCTGGACAGCGCCTATCTCCGGAAAAAACTGAAGAAAAAGCACTTCCGTCTGGAATACGAAAAAGGCGAAGTGATAGTAGGCGCAGGCGAAAAGGTCGAGGACTGCTTTTTTATCGACAGCGGGAGCGTCATGGTATGCGAGAGTCAGAAGGGGAAACGCAGGATAATCGACTGCTGTACCGCCGGCTCCTTCCTGATGTGCGAGCATATTCTTTTTGAACACCCTGCGGCCTGCTGCTATGAGGTCAAGGAGAAGACCGCCGTTTACTCCATATCCATTGTAAAAGTGCGGCAGCTGCTGAATACCGACCAGAAGTTCATGCACGCCGTTTTTGCCCAGCAGACGAGAAATCTCCTCGTGCTGGAAGACCTTTTCAGAAAAACGATCACCCACAACGCGAGCTGGCTTGTAAGCGACTTTCTGATCACGATGGCGATGCGCGGCGGGCAGAAGGTCAACGGCATAATTTATCTTGGCGAACGCATGACGCAGAAGCAGATAGCCGATATGCTGTACATGAACCGCGTCACCTGCTTCCGCGAGCTGCATACGCTTGAGGATCTCGGCTTTGTAGATATGCAGACAAGCCGTATCGGAATCAGGAATATGGAAGGGCTTATCGCGTACAGAGAGAAGTGTGAGGAAGATTACTGACATTGACAGATATTCACGCCAGACGGCGTTTTCCGGCATAGGCGCCGAGGGACAGAAAAGACTGCTTTCCTCGACGGTTGTGATCGTCGGACAGGGTGCGCTGGGTACGGCGTCGTCTTCTTTCCTGACCCGTGCGGGTGTGGGCAGGCTCATACTCATAGACGACGACAGGGTGGAGCTGAGCAATTTGCAGCGGCAGACACTGTATGAACAGGCGGATGTCGGCCGTCTCAAGGCGGAGTGCGCAAAAGAGCATCTTGAGAGGATAAATTCGGATGTAAGCATAGAAGCCGTCTGCAAACGCCTTACGGACGGCAACGCGGATGTGCTGCTGGGCGAGGCTGACGTCGTGGTAGACGCGACGGATAACTTCCCCGCACGGGAGTGTATAAACCTCTGGTGCGTCAGGCACGGAACGCCGTGGGTCTACGGCGGAGTTGCGGGCAGCGAGGGCATGACGATGAACATCCTGCCGGGCGGACCGTGCTTCAAGTGCCTTATGCCGGACGAAGCACCCAAGAAGGAGGACTGCGCGGATGCGTCCACGAGGGGGATAATAAGCACGCTCCCCTCGTTTATTTCCTCCGTCCAATGTACCGAGGCAATGAAGATACTCGCCCGCGGAGCGGATGATCCCACCGTCCGAAGAACGCTGGTCTATGCCGATCTGTTCCGCAATTTCTATGAACAGCATGAGATCAAGGCTCTCCCGGGCTGTCCTGTCTGCGGAAGAAAAGGAGACCTATAATGTCAAAGAGCGCGGAAAAAATGATAGAGCTTGTGCGCGACGGCGTCGGCACAGCAATGCCCGAAACCGTCAGCGGGGAGAGCGTTATGCAGGATAAGAGCGGCTATGTATTTCTGAGACTTGCCGTTTCCGTGCATAAGGATATCATAACGCAGGCGGGATATTACGCCTCAGAGGAAATACCCATCGACACCGCCGCGGCAATGGCGGCGGCTGCACAGCTTATGAAGGACAGAGCGATCATGTCCGCCGCACTGCTCGGCGCGAAGGATATCGAGACTGCGCTCGAATTTGACGGCGAGGCGCGCACCGAAAACGGACAAGCGGTAAAAATAGCGGAGATGATGATGAAGGAATGTCTGCGCAATTACTCCATGAAATACAACATCGCCCGCGATGAAAGACTGAAAAACCGCCCCAAGGGCGATCAGAGCGAGGGCAAATAAAAGCCGCTCCGACGCGCCATAGAAAAGCCCCAACCTCCGAATTACATGATTTCGGGAGTTGGGGCTTTTGCATCATATCTGCACCTTGCCGGAGCGTGTGCGTGATGTCACACGCTCAGCATTTCCGAGGGCTGGGTTTTGTATGTCGCAAGACTTACGCCGACCGTTGCGGCCGCGCAGGCTATTGCGCCGGGGACGGTAGGACCGAGGTCAAACGGCGTGCCGAGAAGCTTCCATCCGATGCATACAACGAAACCGGCCGCCATGCCCGCGATAATGCCGGGCTTTGTCGCTTTCTTCCAGAACAGCGCCGCGAACGCGGGGATACCGGCGGCCGCCGCGTAAAAGCTCCATGCGAACATGAGTATCTTATAGGCGTTCTGTATATACAGCGCTATCACCAGAGCGCAGAGAGGCAGGATCACGGAGAAAATACGTGAGAGCAGTATTTCCTTCTTGCCGGACATATCCGGATCAACGGTTTTTCCTATGTCGTGGACGCAGGTCTGCACGGATACAAGCAGATAGCTGTCCGCCGTGGACATGATGACGGAAAGAATACCGGCAAGGGCAAGTCCGGTAAGACCGGCGGGAAGAACCTTGATCGCAAGCGCCGGAACGACCGCGTCCGTTGAGCCGTAGAGCGCAAGCACATCGTCGCCTATTATCTGGTGCGCGATAACGCCCATGAACCATACAAGGATTATCGTTATGCCGTATACCGCCGTGCCGAGGAACATCCCTTCCTTGGCGCTTCGGCGATCCTTTGCGGCGAACGCCCTCTGCCACATCTCCGCGCCTGCCATTGTGAAAACAAGGTAGGTCACGATATCGCCGAGTATATCACCGTTTATGTAGGGCTTGAAAAGCTCCTGAGAGAGATTTTTTGTGAAGCTTGCAAGCCCGCCCACTTCGAGCAGAGAAGCCGTGGGGATAAGTATGTACACGAAAAGGAGCAGCATATAAAATTGCAGCACGTCCGTATACACCACGCCGAACAGACCGGAGGTGGCAGTGTATACGATAAACACCACGCAGGCGATAAATGCGCCCATTTCGTAGGATATGCCGATCTCGCCGCCGAGCATGTTGATGATCGTCGCGGTGGCGGTCACCTGTGAAGCCACGGTGCCCATCATAGTGAATGCAATCATCACGGACAGTATCAGCTTTGCCGTTTTGCCGAAGCGCCGTTCAAAAAGCTCGGGTATTGAGGTGAGGCCGTATTTGAAGCCGATGTCGGATATCCTGCCGGAAATTCCGGAGAAGATGAACATGCCCAGCAGATAGGGGATAGCCGTAAGAATGGCCTTGAAGCCGCTTGAATAGGCAACGCCGGCGCGCCCCATAAGTCCGCTGCCGCCGATGATGGTAGCGCATACCGTAGCCATAAGCACGAACGGGCCGAAGGAACGCCCGGCAGTATAGTAATCGTTCGCATTTTTGACCTTTCGCACACACAGCACGCCAACCAGCACCATTCCGACAAGGTATATGCCGAGTATACCGAGATCAAGACCTGTAATTTCATTGTGAACCACGATGTTCCTCCTTTGCATATAATAATCATTTGTCAACAATTATTATATGTTCATATTTGATAAATGTCAAGCGTTAACATTTATGCAAAAAAGTGTTGACTTAATCGGGGAGGCAGTGTATAAAGAGTTGAAACATGATGACACGGAGGAAGCGCAAGTGAATAATCCGGACGAAGACCTGCCGCTGCTGCACCTGCTGCCGATTCTTCAGCGCATTATAAGTCTGACGGGCGTAAACAAAAAATTCGGGCTGACCAAATCGCAGACGATTATTTTTATCGTCCTGCATTACAGAGGCAGTATGACAATGAGCGAGGCAGCACAGTATATTTCCTCGTCAAAGGAACAGGCCACACGCGCCGTGGCGGTTATATGCGAGCAGGGACTTGTGGAACGCTTTGAGGACCCCGACAACCGTATCCACGTGTATATCCGCTTTACGGAAAAGGGAGAGGAGTATATGCGGCAGCTTCTGAAGCAGCTTCACACGGATGTGTCGGAGAAGCTGCGTTCGAGCCTGACGGAGAAGGAGCTTTCCGCCCTGCGTACTTCAGTGCAGACAACGGTAGATATTCTGAACAAGGTAAAATAAAGCGCTTACGAATTTAAAAGGACTTCCCCGGGTGATTCGGAAAAATCACCCGGGGCATTTTTTCTGCACGGTTTATCAAGCGTGAAAAAAAGGCTCTATGTCAATAGTTGGGGTAGAGCAAAAGAAGACCTAAAAAACAGGAGTGA
>UROG01000060.1 GCA_900549485.1 uncultured Eubacteriales bacterium | reverse complement strand
AAACCGCCGTCGAAAGCCTTGATATATCAAGGCTTTCGGTAACAGCATTTTGAACACTTTCAAAATGCTCGGCGGAAAGCGCGGTCAAAAAAGTCCGTACAGGAGACTTTTTTGACAAGCTGATAAGCGGCCTGCCGGATAGGGCAGACCGCTTCAGAATTTTATGGAATTATTTGTTTTCCTTGCCGCTTTCGGCTTCCGTTCCGTTCACGGCCGTATCGGACGCGGGGTGTTCCGCCTCCGCCGGTTCAGTGGAAGGCTCATCGGCCGCTTCCGTGTCTGGATAGCCGTCGGTCATGGAGATGCGCTTTGCGGGGCGCTCTATCGTGGGATCATGCTTGACCTCGCGGGCGGCTCTGACATCCTCCGGCATAAATTCGCCGTGTTCAAAGTAGTAATTGAACTCATCCGCTTCCATAGTCTCGTTGACAAGCAGATACTCCGCAAGTGCCTTGAGCTGGTCGGCGTGATCGGTAAGGATTTTTTCGCACATCTGCTCGGCGGCGTCGAAAATCTTCTTTACCTCCTCGTCGATCATTCCGGCGGTCTCTTCGGAATAGCTCTTTGTCTGACCGAAATCGCGGCCGATAAAGATGCTGTGTCCGGATGTGTCGTAGGAAATGGGGCCGAGACGATCCGACATACCGTATTTCATGACCATATCCCGTGCGGTCGCGCTGGCCTGCTGGATATCGCCGGACGCGCCGGTGGAAATATCGTCAAGGAACAGCTTTTCAGCCATTCTGCCGCCGAGAGCCATAACGATGCTCTCAAACATCTCTTCCCTGGACTTGAAGTTTTCAAGATCCTCCTGCGGTCTGAACAGGGTAAAGCCGCCTGCCATGCCTCTGGGGATAATGGTGATATAGTGAACCGGGTCAACGTGCTTGAGGTATCTGCCCGCGACGGCATGACCGGATTCATGGTACGCCGTGAGGCGGCGCGCCTTATCGCTCATCTTGCGCGACTTCTTTTCAGGACCCATCTGAACCTTGAGGACGGCCTCGTCAACATCCTCCATGGATATAAAGCGGTGCTTCCTGCGGACCGCAAGCAAAGCCGCCTCATTCATGAGGTTTTCAAGGTCGGCGCCGGAAAAGCCGGGAGTACCCTTTGCAATGGAGTTGAGATCAACGTCGTCGCCGAGCTGTTTATCGCGGGAATGGATTTTCAGAATGGCCTCGCGTCCCTTTATGTCGGGCAAGCCGACATATACCTGCCTGTCGAATCGGCCGGGACGGAGAAGCGCGTTATCCAGAATATCGGCGCGGTTAGTCGCCGCCATGACTATAACGCCCTCATTGCTGCCGAAGCCGTCCATCTCAACAAGCAGCTGGTTGAGCGTCTGTTCGCGCTCATCGTGACCGCCGCCGAGACCGCTGCCCCTCTGACGGCCTACCGCGTCTATCTC
Organism: uncultured Eubacteriales bacterium; assembly: GCA_900549485.1. Lineage (GTDB taxonomy): Bacteria > Bacillota > Clostridia > Oscillospirales > Oscillospiraceae > Limivicinus. The sequence continues at coordinate 4,727 of UROG01000060.1, read as the reverse complement.
GTCTATGAATATGATCGCGGGAGCGATCTTCTTGGCCTGCTCGAACAGGTCGCGCACACGTCCTGCGCCGACGCCGACATAAAGCTCGACAAAATCAGAGCCGGAAATGGACAGGAACTGTACGTTTGCCTCACCGGCGACCGCCTTTGCAAGCAGGGTCTTACCGGTTCCCGGAGGGCCTACGAGAAGTACGCCTTTGGGGATACGTGCGCCAATTGAGGTGTATGCTTTAGGGTCCTTGAGAAAATCGACGATCTCGGCCAGCTCTTCCTTTTCCTCGTCGCAGCCTGCCACGTCGGCAAAGGTCTTTTTGCTCTTTTCATCGCTGCCGAGCTTTGTGCGGGCCTTGCTGAATTTGCCTATGCCGCCCTGCATCCCGCCGCCCTTGTTCATCATGAGATACCACAGCCCCATAGCCGCGCCCATGATAAGCAGATATGGCAGGAAGCTCATCCACCACGGAACCACAAAGCCCTCGTCATAATCATACTTTTCAAGTACGCCGCTTTCGTACTGCTCCTTTATGACGTCCTTGAAGTCTTCATAAAAAAGGCTGAAGCTGTACAGAGTGTATACTTTTTCTTCCGTGGGCTTCACCTTGTCGCCTGTGCGCACCTTGAGAATTATTTCGTCGCCCTCGGTGCGGAAAGACTGCACCTTTTCTTCGCTGAAAAGATCGACGAGATCGGAATAATTCTCTATCTCGTTGCTCTTGGTGTCGCGTGTCATGGTGAAGATGATTGCTATCAGAATAACACTCAGAAGAATGTAAAATCCAATGTCTCTTGTTCTGTTGCGTTCGGGTTTCAAACGACTGTCACTTCCTTTTGGCGGGATATCACGGTTAAATCCTTGGTTTTGTTGTTATTTGCTGTATATTTCCGGCTTGAGAATACCGATATACGGGAGATTGCGGTATCTTTCGTTATAGTCAAGACCATAGCCGACGACGAACGCATCCGGTACCTCGAAGCATGAATAATCCGCGTAAATATCGGCTTTGCGGCGGGCGGGCTTATCCATAAGCGTCACAACGTGTATGGAAGCGGGCTTTCTCACCGCAAGATAGTTTTTCAGATAGTTCAGAGTAACGCCGGAGTCAAGGATGTCCTCAACAAGAATGAGATCCTTGCCCGCGATGTCCTGATTGAGATCCTTGTTTATCTTTACCGCGCCGGTCGAGGTAGTGCCGCTGTACGAGGACACCGCCATGAAATCCATGGAACAGTTTATGGTCACGTGGCGCATAAGGTCCGCCATGAAAATGAAGCAGCCCTTCAGCACTCCTACAAAAACGGGATCTTTCCCCTCAAAATCCTTCGAGATTTTCGCGCCGATGGCCGCAACGTTCTTTTCAATCTCCTCTGCGGATATCAGGACGCTTTCAATATCTTTTTCCATTTAATTCTCCTGTTGCCTGCTCTGTATATTTTATCTCTATTTTCAGCACTTTATCGCCGGCAGCGCATTTATATTTTCTGTCAATGCCGAAGCCGCTGACAGCAGCCGCACGGCTGCCGTCGCGTATGACCACGGTTCTGTCTCTCTGAGCCTGAGTCATTTTCTTTTCAACAAACAGACTTTTGAGCGTTTTTGTACAGCCTCTGCCGATGGGGGCGAGCCTGTCTCCGCTTCTCCTGCCGGAACAGCTCAGACTGTGACATATATTCTCATATTTAAGCTGAAAAGTGTTTAACGAGTCGTTAACATCACAATCAAAAATATCAAAATATGTCGTTATTTCTATTCCTGCTTCCGGAATTTTCGTTGTGCCGCCGATAACGAGCGGCCGCTCCGGAATAGAAAAGCCGTCCTGCGTGTTAAAATATATTCTGCCCTGCTCCGCACGTATTCTTCTTCCGGAAATATCGGCATAGGCAAGTCCGCTTTTCTTTGCAAGGGCGAGCACTGCGTCCACATGGACGAACGGCGCGTTTTCGCCGAGTATCTGCCGTATCACCCTTGAAGCGACTGCGCTGTGGAGCGCGGACAGCTCCTTTGACGGGATGCTCTCGCCGTCGGAATACTTTTCAATGAAGTCCCGCGCAAGCGCGGAAAGGCAGTCCTCATCCCGCCGCAAAAGCTCAGCCGTTCTTGAAACGGAGGAGGAAAAAGCAGGGTTTATCTCTTTGAACACGGGCATAACGCGGTGCCTGATACGGTTGCGGCTGTAATCGTCGGAGGCGTTTGTACTGTCCTCAACATGGGGAATACCGTTGCTTGTCAGATATTCCTCTATCTCGGAGCGCGTGATGTTCAGTATGGGGCGGATAATATTCCCGCGCACCGGCGGGATGCCGCAAAGTCCCTTGCCGCCCGTTCCGCGCACAAGATTGAAAAGCATAGTCTCGGCGTTGTCGTCGGCATTGTGCGCCGTGGCGATATAGCGGCAGCCGAACTTTTTTGCAGCCCCGTCAAGAAACGCGTAGCGCCGTTCACGCGCCGCTTCCTCGATGCCTATGCGGTTCTGCCTTGCATATTCGGGGATGTTTTCATGCCCTATGACACACTCTACGCCTAAATTTCTGCACATTTCTTCAACAAACGCGGCGTCGCGCATTGATTCCCCGCCGCGGATGCCGTGTTCGAAATGCGCCGCGCAGATTTTAGTCCCGTGCGCATCGCACAGCTTTTTGAGTACGTGCAGCATGAATACCGAATCCGCACCGCCGGATACGGCGCATAAGATGCCGCCGTCATCCGGCAGGCAGATGTTGAATTTATCACTCATCTTCACGTCTGCGGGACACGGAGCCGAAGGACGTATATTCAGGCAGCCATGCAAGCTCCACCGTTCCCGTTTCGCCCTTGCGGTTTTTCAGCACGATCGCCTCCGCAAGGTTTGGGTTTTCACATTCCTTATTATAATACCCGTCGCGGTACAGACCTATTACAACGTCTGCGTCCTGCTCTATTGCGCCGGATTCACGCAGGTCGGACAGCATGGGGCGCTTGTCGGTTCTTGACTCGTTGGCACGGCTCAGCTGTGAAAGGCATACCACCGGAACGTTAAGCTCCTTCGCCATGATCTTGAGCATACGGCTTATATCGCTGACGGCCTGTGTGCGGCTCTCGTTTGACCAGCTGTGTCCGCTTCCGGCAGACTGCATCAATTGCAGATAGTCAATGACCACGAGATCAAGATTCGGCACACGGCGGCACTGCGCGTTCATGTCCGACACGGTGAGAGTCGGGTTATCGTCGATCCTCACGTCGGTGGCGCTGAGTATCTGCGCCGCGTCCGCGATGCTGCGCCATTGCTGCTCGGACAGCTGACCCGTCAGAAGGTTCTGACTCGGGACGAGAGAGGCGCGGGAGAGAAGCCTTGATACAAGCTGCTCACGCGACATTTCCAGCGAGAATATCGCAACGGTCTTGTGCAGCGTCATGGCTACGTTCAGCGCCATGTTCAGCGCGATACTCGTTTTGCCCATGCCGGGGCGCGCAGCGACAAGAATAAGCTCAGACTTGTTAAGTCCGAGAATTTTTGAGTCGAGATCGGGCAGACCCGTGGACAGACCGGGAATCTTCTCACCGGAGGCAGCTGCCTCGGAAAGATTGTCAAAAACCGTCTGCACGACGGCGGATATGGGCATAAGCCCGCCGACGTTCCGCCCCTGACGCAGGGCGTATATCTTGCGCTCCGCCGCTTCGAGCAGCGTTTCCGCCTCGCCCGAGCCGTCGTCTATCATTTCGTATATTTCATCGGCGGTTTCCCCGAGACGGCGCAGAAGCGCCCTGTCGCGCACGATCGCGGCATACTCGAGTACGTTGGAGGCGGTCGGGGTTATACGCATGACCTCCGCCAGATAGTTGTCGCACTCATCCGTGTATACCCCGCGGATCTTCATCTGGTCAAGCACCGTCACCGGGTCGATGATCTGACCGTAGGAGAACATTGCCGAAACCGTCTCGAAAATATCCCGATTGAGCTTTATATAAAGCTCATCCGCCCTCAGCCGCTCCATTACGTCCGGGACGCATGCGGGATTTATCAGCATGGAGCCTATTACCGCCTGTTCCGCCGGTGCTGAATATGGAATTTTATGACCCTTTAATTCTTCCATCGCCGATTAAACCTTTTTGAATATCAGTCTGAATCCGCGTCATGCACGGATGAAGTTTATGAAAATTATCCCTCAACGACCAGCAGGTTGACATTCCCGCTTATTTCGTAGCCGAGCTTGACCTTCACGGTGTAGCTGCCGTATGCCTTTATAGGCTCCGGCTGAACGATCTTGTTCTTTTCAATGTCCATGCCGAACTGCTCCTTGAGCGCCTCGCTGATCTCCTGTGAGGTGACTGCGCCGAAGAGCTTGCCGTTCGCGCCCGCTTTGGCGCGGATAGTCACCTGAACGGCGCTGAGTTTTTCAGCGTATTCCGCAGCCTGCGCCTTCTCCTTGGCTATCTGCGCGGCCTTTGCCTTCTCTTTGAGCTTGAACGCGTTGAGATTATCGGCTGTGGCTTCGGTTGCAAGCTTGCGCGGCAGCAGATAGTTTCTTGCGTAGCCGCTGGAAACCTCCTTCAGCTCGCCCTTCTTGCCCTGTCCCTTTACATCTTCATTAAAAATAACTTTCATTTCGATTTCTCCTTTTCTGTAAGCAAAAGTGTATCAGATAGTTTATCCCAGCTTGTCTTGTCAAAAAAGTCCTGCAAGGTCTTTTCTGACTGCGCTTTCCGCCGAGCATTTTGAACGCGTTCAAAATGCTGTTGCCGAGAGCCTTGAT
>UROG01000059.1 GCA_900549485.1 uncultured Eubacteriales bacterium | reverse complement strand
TCGAATTGTTCGCCTGCGGCGAACAACCGAGGCACAGAGCGCAGTGCAGCCTTTTTGTCAAAGAACCTCAATGAGGTTCTTTGACAAGCTGAGCCGTGCGGGTTTCTCCGCACGGCTCAGACTTTCTATTATAATTATAATTTTAACTGCATCCGGACATGCGCTATCCCGTCTTCAAGAAACTCCTCCGAACACTGCCGGAATCCGAGCTTTTCATACAAAGCCTTTGCGTAGACCTGTGCTTCGACAGTGACCCTGTCGGCGTTGAACTTTGACGCAGCGACGTCGATCGCCGCCGTGACGACTTTGCTTCCGAGACCGCAGCGGCGCTTCACCGCTATCACACGCCCTATCGCGGCGGAAGGGAACAACGTACCCTGCGGCAGTACACGCGCATATGCTTCAATGCCGCCGCTGTCTTTAAGCCAGACGTGGTAAGCGGTTTTATCCGCGTCGTCAACCTCCTGATACGGGCAGTGCTGCTCCACAACAAAAACGGAAACTCTCAGCTTGTAAAGCTCAAACAATTCCTCTGTGCTCAATTCTGAAAAATGCTTCACAATTATGTCCATACAGTTCTCCCGCACCCTCGATCAACAGGGGTACATACGTTTTTTGCCGCCGGCAAGTCTGCCGGCGGCGTGTTTTCACAAGTCAGAAGGGAAGATCATCCTTGCTGTCGGAGCTTTCCTCGCCGAGAGAGTCAAGGTCAAACTCAAGGTTTTCGCCGCACTCAGGGCATTTGATAGATCCGGCTTCAAGCGTTTCCTCGTCAAAGGTTATTTCCTTGCCGCACTTGGGGCATACGACGTCATAGATAACGCCGTCGTAATCCATGTCGTCATCGTCGTCCTCATAGTAATCGTCGGTGAGATCGTCGCACCCGCTGCATCCGCAGCAGCTGCCGCCGCACTCATCGTCATCATCCTCGGGCATATCCAGATCGCATGTAAGCTCCTCCAGATAGCTCAGCTCGTCGCCGATCTCATCAATGGCGTCGGCAAAGTCCATGCTGGTGTCCTGGAGGTCCTCTATCTCATGAGCCATGTCAGAGACCAAATCACAAAGAGCACCCCACAGCTTGCCTTCCTTGGTTTCGGGATCTACGCCGAGACCTTCTGTAAGTCCTTTCAGATATGCAGCCTTTTCTACAACTGTCATTTTTGAAAACCTCCTTAATTCAAACTCTGTCGGAAATCGCGTTTTCAATATTCAAATAAAGGGAGACGCAAAGAAAACGCCTCCCGTTATTTTTCCGTGTTAAAGATAAATTATGCGCGGGAAAGATACTCGCCTGTGCGGGTGTCGATCTTGATCATCTCGCCCTGCTCGATGAACAGAGGAACCTTGATCTCTGCGCCTGTCTCAACGGTGGCGGGCTTGGTTGCGTTGGTAGCGGTGTTGCCTGCAAAGCCGGGGTCAGTCTCTGTGACCTGAAGCTCCACGAAGAAGGGAGGCTCAACATTGAAGACCTTTCCCTTGTAGGAATAGATGGTGCACTCCATGTTCTCCTTGACGAACTTGAAGTTGTCGCCGAGAACGGAACCGTCAACCGGCTCCTGCTCATAGGTTTCGGGGTTCATGAAGTAATAGAGATTCCCGTCGGCATAGAGATATTCCATAGTCTGACGCTCAACGGTAGCGTTCTCAAACTTTGCGGTGGGGTTGAAAGAAGTTTCGGTAACGGCGCCGGTGATAACGTTCTTCATCTTGGTGCGGACAAATGCCGCGCCCTTACCGGGCTTGACGTGCTGAAACTCAACGACCTGCATGACGTTTCCGTCCATTTCAAAGGTAACGCCGTTTCTGAAATCGCCTGCTGTAATCATAAAATGGTCCTCCCATATAAGTTTGTAAATTTAACTTACTTATTTTACAGTATAATTCTTTTTTTGGCAAGAGTTTTTTTCTTTGCCGCACCGCACAATATGCCTGCGGCTATATTCCGGTCTGTTCCTCCGTCGCGGCGGGGAAAGTGACGATAAATCTCGAACCGTGCGGTCTGTTCGGCCCGACGGCTATCGTGCCGCCGTGCAGCGCCACACAGTCATGCACTATGCTCAGCCCCAAGCCGGTACCGCCCGCCTCGCGGGAGCGCGCCTTGTCCACACGGTAGAAGCGCATGAATATGCTGCTTCTGTCGCTTTCGGGGATGCCTATGCCGGTATCCTCAACGGTTATTTTTACGTTTTCCCCGTCCTTTCTGACGGCCACGTCTACGCTTCCGTTTTCAACGTTGTATTTGACGGCGTTTTCCATAAGGTTGAAAATTATGTTGTACATATCATCCGTCGTCGCCATTACAACGCAGCCCTCGTCAAGCCTGCACACGATGTTGACACGCTTTTCGTTGGCAAGCGGACGCAGAATATCCGCCGCGTCGAGAGCCGTCTGCTTTACGTCCACCGGTTCCGGAACTATGCTCATCCCGTCGTCCATACGGCTCAGCTCAAGAAGCTTTTCCGTCGTGTGCTGGAGACGCTCCGCCTCGTGGGCAATGTCGGCGACAAACTCGATCACGGTGTCGCTGTTGATGTTCTCGCATTGGGTTATGCTGTCTGCCAGAAGCCTTATGGACGCAACGGGCGTTTTCAACTCGTGCGACGCGTCGGACACAAAGCGCCTGCGCTGCTTTTCGTTGGTTTCAAGCCTCTCCGTGAGCAGGTTGAATTCCTTGCCAAGCTCCGTTATCTCGTCGTGGCCGGAGGTAACGAGCCGGTAGTCGTATTTCCCGCCTGCCACAATGCGCATGGATGCGACAAGCTCCTGTATCCTCCGCAGAAGAAGCCTTGAAAACAGCGCCGTCATCGCAATAGCGACAAACGCTATGATGAGCGAGATTATCTGTATGCGCGACTGAATGGACAGAATGATCTCCGCCCGTTCGCTGTCGTGCTCCAGAATATAAACCGCGCCGAGTGTGCCGCCCTGCCCGTATATCGGCATTGTGCAGCAGCTTTTGAACGCATTGTCGGAAAACTCCGACTTAAAAACGGTTTTACCGGTCAGAGCGGTGAAAATGTCCCCTATATCCGTTTGAACGCCGGTTTTCCCGAGACTGTCATAAAGAACGGTCCCGTCGCCGTCGGTAACGGCGACGCGTGAAAAACCGTAGATATCAAGCAGATCAAGAACGTCCTGTATGCTGTCCTGATCGCGCCTTTCGAGCGAGGCGAGAGACGAGGACACAACGCTCACCTGACTTTTGAGATATGTTTTTTTCTCCTCAAAAACGCGGTCGCGTGAGGAAATGATGGGATAAATGTTCAGCAGCAGCAAAAGCGCAAGCAGCAAAACAGTGATAAACGCCATCAGTTGGAAACGGATACTGCGCATAACAAAAACCTTTCGTGACGGCGGTTATTCCGCAAAATAATAGCCAATGCCCCATTTTGTGATGATCATCTGCGGATTTGCCGGATCGGCTTCGAGTTTTTCACGCAGCCGCCTGATGTGTACATCGACCGTCCTTGAGTCGCCCAGATAGTCGTAGCCCCAGACGAGATCAAGCAGGCTTTCGCGGCTGAAAACTTTGCCGGGGTTCTTCATCAGAAACGCGATAAGGTCAAATTCCTTGACCGTAAGCTCGACCTCTGCGCCGTCCTTGAGTACGCGGCGCTTTTCTTCACTGACGGCTATGTGACCGTGGGTAAGCTCATCCGGCTTCGTCTCATGCACGGCGGCAGTCGATACGATGGACGAACGGCGTATCAGCGCCCTTACGCGGGCTTTCAGCTCCAGCACGTCGAAGGGCTTTGTTATATAATCGTCCGCGCCGGATTCAAAACCCATGAGGAGATCGGACTTTTCGCCGCGTGCCGTGAGCAGGATTATGGGAACCGTAGAAAAAGCGCGTATCTCCTGACAAGCCTGAAGCCCGTCCTTCTTAGGCATCATAAGGTCGAGGATTATAAGGTCATAATCGCCCTTTTCCGCCAGCGCGACCGCCTGCTCCCCGTCATAACAGGCGTCCACAGTATACCCTTCGTTTTCAAGGTTGAATTTTATGCCCTTTACAAGCAGCTTTTCGTCGTCTACTACAAGAATTTTCATATTACTCCTCCATACGGCGGCGGCAAGCGGCTTTTTACGCGCAGAACACGGTTTTTCACGCCGCCTGTCCCGCCGTGATCAGCAGCCTGATACCGTCAAACCGCCCTTCGCCTATTCCCTCGACTTCCATTATTTCCTCAATATCGTCAAAGCTTCCGTGCGCCTGCCGGTATGAAATGATGTTCCGCGCCAGCACTTCGCCTATCCCGGGCAGCTTCATAAGCTCTTCGGCGCCGGCAGTGTTGATATCCACCTTTTCTCCCGGAAGCAATTCGATATAATCAGCGCCAGGGTCGTCCCCGCCGCGCATGATCTCCGCATCGCTTACATGGCGGACGATAACGTTTTCTCCGGCGCCGACGCGGCAGAGGGAAAAGCACAGCGCGGCGGCCGCGAGAAAAACAGCGGCGGCAAGGAGAAAGGTATGCAGTTTTTTCATCCGGCCGGCTCCTTTTTACAAAAAAATGCAATATTTTGCATAAAAAACGCAAGGAAGAATTATCATCGCTATGCCGGTATTGCTTTTTTTGAGCAAAAACCTTATAATATGTTTCGTATGTCTTTATATACTATACCATATTCCAGCGAAAATGGGAGAGCAAAATGAAAAAAATACGAGTTTTTCCCCTGATTTTTCTGCTGTGTCTGGTTCTGTCAGGCGCCGCGCCCGGCGCATATGCGCTGGATGACCCGACGCTTCCGGCAGAGGCCGTGCTTCTGGCAGATCTTGACACGGGAGAAATAATATATGAGAAGAATATGAATGAGCGCCGTTCACCCGCAAGCCTCACCAAGATAATGACCGGCCTTCTTGCGGTCGAGGCTTTTGACAACGGGCAGTGCAGTATGACCGACATGGTCACTGCCGGACAGGACTGCCTGACGGGCTTGGGTGATGACAGCAGCAATTCCGGCATCATGCCCGGAGAGACGATGAGCTTCAAGGACCTTTTCTACTGCGCGATGATCCATTCTGCGAACGAGGCGTGCAACGTTCTTGCCACATACATTTCCGGCAGCATAAGCGCGTTTGTGGAGCAGATGAACAAGCGCGCCGAGGAGCTTGGCTGCACCGACACGCACTTTCTTGACCCGAACGGGCTTTCAAACGATGGACACTACACCACCGCACATGACCTGTATCTTATTACACGTGAAGCGCTCAAGCATCCGGACTTCATGACCGCCTGCAACACCGTGTACTATGAAACCGAAGCGACAAACATGAACCCTCCGCGTCAGATGTACAACTCCAACGCGCTTCTCACTTCCGGCGGCTACTACGGCGACAGCTATGTATACGACGGCGCGGCGGGCGTAAAGACAGGCTATACCCGTGCGGCCGGTTATTGCCTTGTCTCCACTGCCCAGAAAAACAGCATCAACGCGCTTGCCATCGTAATGGGGTGCAGCGGACAGCTCAACTCCGGCGCGGACTGGAACGGCGAATACAACAACTTTGTCTCCTCAATAACGCTGTATGACTGGCTGTTTGATAATTTCTCGTACCGCACCATACTCGACAGCGCTTCTTTCGGCGAAAAAGTCCATGTTGATCTTGCCGAGGGCGACGGGATGTTTACCATCCGGCCAGAGGGCAATGTGACGGTTCTGCTTCCCAACGACATAAGCGACGACGCCATTGAAACAAGCGTGACCGTTTATAAGGAAAAGCTTGTTGCTCCTATCGAGGCGAACACGGTGCTCGGCGAGGTAAAGGTCAGCGCGGACGGCAAGGACTACGGCAGCATTAAGCTTGTCAACCGCAACGATATCGAGATGTCCAGAGTCGAGTTTATCAAGATGCAGATAAAGAAGTTCTTTGCACAGAAGTGGGTCATTGCGGTGATCATAGTTATCATTGCGCTGGCTATGGTTTACTTTGTGCTTGTGGCGCGCTACCGCCGTTTAAGACGCAGACACCTGCGCGAACGCCGCCGTGCCGAGGAACAGCGGCGCATTGAGCGGGAGAGAATGAGGGCGAAGCAGCGTAAGGCGGAAAGAGAATATTCCCGCAGGGATGACGGGGACGATTACCCGCGCAAGCGCCGGAGCGCCGGCAGCGGCGAGGCGGACTATATAAGGGTAGACCCCGATGAACGGCATGACAAGCCGTCGGATTTTGACGAGCTGATGAACAAGTTCGATAAGTTCATGTGACGCTGCTCGGATATCGGCATAAAAAAAGAGGGATGCGGCAGGTTTCTGCCGCATCCCTGAGACTGTCAAAAAATTATGCACCAAAGCCGGATAATAGAGCAGCAGGGGAGCTT
>UROG01000058.1 GCA_900549485.1 uncultured Eubacteriales bacterium | reverse complement strand
GATCAAAACTGTTTTTTGCCTGCGGGCAAAAAACTCTGCGAGGCTTTTTTTGACAGTTTCATTAAAAACTCCCATTCGGGAGTTTTTATTATTATAGAAAAATCTTACAGGAGATACCAATGTCAGACACAATTGCCGCAATAGCCACCGGGGCGCAGATATCCGCGATAGGGATCATCCGCCTTTCCGGCAGTGATGCGCTGAAAATAACGGATGCGCTTTTTCACCCGTATTCCGGAAAGCCCATGTCCGAAAGTCCGGACAGAAAGCTCGTTTATGGAGAACTCAGGGACAGAGGCGGGGAGCTTCTGGACGTATGCCTGTGTACCGTGAGCCGCGCTCCGAACAGTTATACGGGCGAAGACACGGCGGAGCTGCAATGCCATGGCTCACCTGTCGTGATGCGTGCGGCGCTGGATGAGATATTTGTCCTCGGCGGCAGGCAGGCCGCCCCGGGGGAGTTCACCAAACGTGCGTTTATAAACGGACGGATGGAGCTGAGCCGTGCGGAGGCCGTCGTCGATATCATTGATGCGGAGAGCATCGAGGCGGCAAAAAACGCCGCCGGACAGCTCACCGGCGCCGTGGAAAAAAAGATCGAGGCGGTCTATTCCTCGCTTGCGGACATCAGCTCTCATTTCCATGCGGTGCTGGACTATCCCGACGAAGACATAGAGGAATTTACCATTCAGCGTTACGCCTCACAGCTGCGCGGCGCAGAAACGTCTCTTAGTACGCTTTTGGCGACGTTTTCCCGCGGCAAGCTGATGAACACGGGCATCCCCGCCGCGATAGCCGGTAAGCCCAACGCGGGCAAAAGCTCCCTGCTCAATGCGCTTCTTGGGTATGAGCGGGCGATCGTCACGAAAATTCCTGGTACGACCCGCGATACGATAGAAGAAAAGCTGAAAATCGGCAGTGTGCTGCTCAAGCTTATCGACACTGCCGGCATCCGCGAAACGACGGATGAGGTCGAGCGTCTCGGGGTGGAGCGCAGCCGACGCGCAATGGAAAGCGCGGAGCTTGTCATTGCCGTTATCGACGGAAGCGGCAGTCTTTCGGATGAGGACTATGAAATAATACGGGAGGCGGAAAAAGCGCCCCATGGCATTATCGTACTCTCTAAAAGCGACCTCGGATCATCCGCCGTCCTGCCGGGAACCGCCTTGAGAGCCGTTTCCGTAAGCGCCGTTACCGGCGACGGGCTTGACGGGCTGGAGCGCGCAATATCCGATATGTTCCCGCTCCCATCCGTTCCCGCCGGTGAGATACTTACCAACGTCCGCCATGCACAGGCAATATCATCGGCGCTTGAGTATATCCGCGCCGCGATCGCCGCCATGGAAACCGGACTGACCCCCGATATCATTCTCACCGAGAGCGAAGGGGCGATGCAGGCCCTCGGCGAGCTTACCGGACGCACGGTGCGCGAGGATGTGACAAACCGCATATTCAGCCGCTTCTGCGTGGGCAAATAACCTCACGGAAGTCCCGCTCGGTTTTATCGGTCGGCGGCCGCCCATTTATCCGGAGTTTCCCTATAAAAATGCTTGACTTTGGTACTGCTGTATGTTAAAATCTTTAAGCTTGCAGAAGTACCCAAGAGGCCGAAGGGGCTCCCCTGCTAAGGGAGTAGGCGTCTAAAAAACGCGCGAGGGTTCAAATCCCTCCTTCTGCGCCAAAGATACCGAAAATCGTTAAAAATGGCGATTTTCGGTATCTTTTTTGTTGTCTTTGTCTCGTTTTTTGGGTTTTTCGTTTGGGGCAAAAGTGCTAAAAAATTACAACGCGGCTTGGCACGTTTCATTGCGTAGCCTACATCGTAGCCTACAAATTTTACATCTCCCGGAGCTGCCGCATGACTGCATTATAGGTTCGGGGCTGCATTACATGCAGGCTTTCCATGAGTTCATCCATGATTTTCCACGCCGCTCCCGTGCTTTTCCCGCTCACAGCTTTTAAAAAATCGCTATCCGCAGCATCTATGATGACAGTGCTCTGCGGCGCTGGCATTTCAACCGGGGCAGCTGCTCTTGAATAGAGCCGCTCGTAGCGCGGCTCTATTTTTGCGTCGGGTTTCTCCATCTCAGCGCTGATTATGTACAGGTCGGCGAGCTTGGCATAGTTCGGGTAGCTCGATTCCTCATACTCGAGGCGGGCTATCTCCTTGCGAATCTCCTGCTTGTCGAGCATAAGGTCTCCCTCCCGTCAGCTGTCGAGCTCGTTCATGCAGCGGCGGATAGCCTCACGAGTGCGATCATCGTCGGCGTCCCGTATCATATCCTCCATCTGCGAACGCATGCGCTCGCGAGCGTCAGTGCGGCTGTAGTGGCCACGCACATAGTGCTGCCCACGATGGGCGTAGCTGCTGCCGCGTCCGTAACGGCCGCGCATATCCGCTTCCCATTCGCCCGCGCGGCTATAGCCTCCGTCCTCTTCGTACATCTCTATCTTGTAGATGTTCTTCATGGTGTCGGTCAGCTTATGGACGATATCCAGATCACCCGCTCCGAGCTCGGGTTTCTTTGCGATTTCATCAAGCTCACGGCAGAGCTTCTCGCAAATATCTTCAAGTGCTCTTGTGCTCATGATTTACTCCTTTCATGCGACACGTTCAACAATGAGGTTGGCGTTCGCAAAATTGATAGCCTGCCCGCTGGTGTTCTCCACAGCTACGCTGAGGCAGCAGCCGCGCGGGACGTCGATGTTTGCGGCAACGTAGATATTGCCGTACTGATCTGTCGCAGCGGGCGTTACAATGCCCGTGGCGCTGTTCAGCGGCTCTCCATTGATGGCTATCGCCGCCGAGATCGCGCCGACGGTGCCGCCGGTCGGCAGGGCGATATTCGCGCCGAACGAAACCTTGAACCGTGCGCGGCACTGGTTCGTCAGACCGCGGAGCGTGATAATGCCCGCTCCCTCGCGGTGGACAATGCAGGGGTTACCGGATACCGTCTCCTCGGTAAACGGGACATTCTGCCCCGCTGCGACGGTCGCAGTGTTTGCATTTGTGTATTCAGCCATTTCTATTCATCCTTTCAAAAAGCACGGCGAGGCATTAAGCCCCGCCGTTTGTGTTGATATCAGCTCTTGGGGCTGAACATGTCGATTATTTCGACAAGTTAATCGGTGTGCGATTGTCAGGCGGCACAGCAGCCATAACCGCAGCCCGTGTACTGCTGATTGCAGCAGTAGGGATTCTGCACGATGTACGCGGGGGAAGCGGGCGGACGCAGCGTGTTCACAAGGTAATTGTTCTGTGCCGCCTGAGATGCTGCGAGCTTCAGGCTTGCATTCTCGGCTTCCAGATCCCTCATCCTGCTATTCTGGAGATAGTCCAGAACGGCTCTGCTATTGGCGTTCTGGTTGTCGATGATGTCGCGGGTGGCGTTCTGCACGGTGTTGCGCGTGTCGCAGGCCTGAGTAGCCATGTCATAGCGGACCTGCGCTATCGCCTCGCGGTTCTGGCAGCAGCAATCGGAGAGCGACTGCTGCAGTGCGAAGAACTGCTGCATGAACGTCATCTGAGCGTTGCATCTCGCTACCTCCGCCGCTGAGAATCCGCTCGTGACCGCCTGGGTGACCCCGGCAAAGCCGTTGAGCATCCCGGTGTTCATCGCGTAGAAGCCGTCACAGATGCCGTTATTGACACTGTCGAGCTTGCGCTCGATGTTGGCGAAATCAGACGTAAGGATGTAGCCGTCCATTACGCCGCCGTTGTTTCCGCCCCAGCCGTTACCGCCCCAGCCGAACGCAGCGAGGAAAAACAGGATGACGATCCAGAACAGACCGCCGCCCCAGCCGAAGCCGTCGCCGTTCGAGTTGGCAGGAGTCACCGGCATGGTAAAGGGAACGTTATCGGAAAGACTCATTTTGTGTTTTCTCCTTTCGGAATTTTTTAATTTATCTTAATCGTGGCCACGATATAGATTACTTGAGGAACTGCATGAACTGCTGCGCGAGTCCCTGCACCTGATTGAGCTGCTGCTGGGATATTCTCCCGCTCTGCAAGAGTTTCTCCACTTCCTGCCTTGGGTCTCCCTGAAAGGTTGTGCGGAATCGCTGAAACTTCTGCATCATGTTCTGGAACTGTCCGGTCATGCCGGGTGTTGGCGGTGCAGCCTGCTGTGCGCCGCCGAGCGCCTGAAAAATTGAATTACTCATTTGCCGTAGCCTCCTCACTCTGCGTCTTGCGCTGTTTCTTGGCCGTCAGCGCCGCCACCTGCGCCGCCAACACATCAAACTCCGCCCGGGGTACGTATTCAACGCTCTGCGGCTGCGACGCCGCTACGGGCGCCTGTGACGGCTGTGTGCGCTCCGTGTAATCGAAGATGCGCAGCGGCAGCGGCATCCCGCTCTGGTCTGCGCTTTTGATGCAGAAAGTCGGGTTTTCACTGTCGAACAGCAAAACGCTGTTTCCGGCGGCGACCAGGAACGCCTTCATTCCCGCCTCGCCCTGTACCCAGTTCACGCCGCTCTGCTGTGTGGCTGCTGGCGTGGGCGCTGGCTGTTGGGGCTGCGGAGCGTACTGCTGGGCGCGCATCTGCGCAAGGTTGTCCATCATCGGTGGATTATAAGCTGGGTAAAACTGCTGAGGCTGATATGCTGGGTACTGTGGAGAATAGTTCATGTTCTCTGCTCCTTCCATACATACAACGGGATCTCGTCGCCTGAATCCCATGCGTCAAAATACTTGCCATCCTGCACCGCAACAACGTGCCCGCTCAGTGCGAGAATATATGTGCCGTGCGGATGCTCCTCCGTAAAGAGCTTCACCGTATAGCACTCCGGGCACTTATCAGGCAGCGCCGTGCGCGTGTAGCCTTTTCTGTGGAGATATGCGCCCCACACAGCGTTTGCGCTCGGCATATCCGACAGCTCGAAGCCTGTCACGGCCAGCTCAATAAAGGTCTTGTCCCAGCTTTCCCCCGTGGCTTTGCATAACGCCCTGATCACGCAATCACCAACCGAGTGTCCCGCTGGGTTGGGGTTAAAATGTACATACATGCGCATCACCTTTTTCTGCTTAAATTCTAAGATAAAAAACGGCGGGCAACGTGTCCGTTATCTGCCGTTAAGCTGTCAGGGTCATGCGCAAAACAGGCGGAGCATTGCGCCCCGCCTTAAATGATCTCCGCTATTTTGTTTTTAATACTTCGGATGCGCCGGTTTATTGTCTCCACGCTGCAATTTTGCCGGTCCGCTATTTCCAGCAGTGACAAGCCGTCGGCGCGCATATTTAAAATTGCTTTTTCTTCAAGGGTGAAACCGCACTCAAGGATCAGCTTCTCCCGCAGCGCCGTAGGGAATTGCAGCTTTGATTTTTTTCCGGGCATCCGTACTTCGTCGAGTGTGCTCATTTTTGTCACCAGTCAGCGCCGAAAAAATCAGCTCAACAAGGTCTTCCGTTTCCTCGCTCAAGCCGTTGATCCGGCAGAATTCCTTGACGGTTGCAGTCACGTCAATCCCTCTTTCTTTGTCGGTTTACAAGTTTTTTTAACTTATTCGCCGCCGTCGTCCCCGGCTTCGTCTATCTTACTTTTATAATGCGCAAGTCTTTTTTTTAGCCATTCGGGGATAGGCGCGCCAAGCAGTCCCGCGTTTTCAATTATGCTGCCCAACTCTGTTATGATGTACCATAAGAGTACAAGCGGTGACACAAGCGCGTCAAGGTCTATGCCGATGTTTATCCCCGCGCTGTGGATCACAACGCTTATTGCAATGTCGCAGAGCGCCGCGACAAGCACCGCGAAGATCTCGCCGAGCTTGTGCCACAACCCTTCTCTCGCCTTTTTGCTGTCCCATTCTCCGTGCGACTGCGCGGCAAGCGTGCCGGTGAGATAGTCAAGCAGCATTGCCGCTATCCACACTACGACTGCCCAGCCTACCCAGCCCCAGAGGGCGGTCAGGAAAGCAAGGCACGCTGTCACTGCTGCTTTGATTTCAAGTACTTTTGTCGGTTCGTTCATCTTTGTTTCTCCTTTTCAGTTATTTAAAATTTTTGACCACGTTTTTTCCCCGCAGATGCCGTCTGCGTCAAGCCCAGTTTTGCTCTGGTAGTCGATGAGGCAAGCCCTCAGCCCGTCCCACAGCACATCATATCCGACGCTTTCAAGCAGTGCCGCAAGGTATCCCGCCTCCGGCGTTCTGTCTCCGGTACGCACCGTGCCAAACAATGAGCGTGAGCTTTCTCCTCCCGCACCTGAAAGGGAGCTGTCAGCGCCGGAGGGGTCTTCCGCCGTCTCCGCGTCTCCCGCCGCTGTCGCGTCAAGCTGACTGCAGTACTGCATATAGAGCGCGTTGCCCGCGTTCGCCCTGTCGGCAATGTTGTTGACGGCTGGGCGCTCATACTCCCTGCATATCCGCGCCGACGCGCCGTACAGATCCTGCGCCGTCGTGAGATAGTTCCACAGTCGCGGGTAGCCGGTGCGCAGCTCGTTGAGACAAAACTGCACCTGCATT
>UROG01000057.1 GCA_900549485.1 uncultured Eubacteriales bacterium | reverse complement strand
AAAGCCGCTACAATTTCTGCCCTCATATAGATGCTGGCTGATATTCGGAGTCGAATGCTACATGTGAGCCTTGTTCGTAATTCCAGATTATCTAAATTTGACAGAGCTTCGCAGGGCGTGACGAATTTTCTTGGATTCACTATGAGTTTAGTTTACATGTAAGCCGTTCACGGGTGGTTCTCCGCCTATGAACGGCTTGTAAATTCTCAAAATTTTTTAGTCCCTACTTGACACAAGAATATATGAGCCGCTTCGGGCGCGATTATCTCCAAGTGGGAATGTATACCGATGTTGTTTTCCCGGAGTTTGGCGTTCATTTCATTGCCGTTAATGACGGCGTGGACAGCACACGCGGCGAAAGTGAATTTACCGCGATCCGCAATGTGTTCAACGAAATGTATGCCCGGATACCTCCAAGAAGATTCGCGCTATATGGCAGAGCAAAGGCAAGTCCGGCGAGTATTTGACGACCATACATTCGCAAGGCGCGTCGCCGCCCCACCAAGACGGGTGAAATGGGTGTGTTCTCTGGACTTCTGTATTGCGCAGAGTGCGGCGGCAAAATGTATCAATGCCGCGCTACCAACTTTGCAGAGAACCAAAAATACTTCATTTGCTCCACCTACTGCAAGGGCAAGGATCTCTGCACGACACATTCTATCAAGAATGTTGTGCTGCATGAAATTGTTTTGCGAAATCTGCGGGAAGCAATCTCCTATGTTTCAGAACATGAAGCGGAGTTCATTCAGGATGCCGCCGAGAGCGATATGCGGGACAGGGACGCAGAGTTTGTTCGGAAACGCGAAAATCTGGCAAAGGCAGAGACCCGGATTGCTGAGCTTGACCGCATTATCTCCCGACTGTATGAGGACAACGTGATCGGTAAGCTGTCAGACGAACGGTTTATCAAAATGTCCCATGACTATGAGTTGGAACAAAGCAACCTGAAATCAATGGCAGAAGTCCTGCGCAAGGATCTGAAGCAGCAGGAGCAGCAGAAAACCAATGTCAAGGTGTTTATCGCTGCCGTGAAGAAGTACACGGATTTGCAGGAGCTTGACGCGGCTGTTCTTCGTGCTTTCATTGACAGGATCGAAGTTTCCCATGTTGACAAGAAATCCAGAACGCGGGAAATCACCATCGTCTATAACTTCATCGGTGCATTTGACTTCACACGGGCAATCGAAAATGCCCATAACACAAGTAAAAAAGAGCAAAGAACGGCATAGCCGTTAAGCTACGCCGTTCCTTGCTTCAATGTTTTCCTAAGTCACCTCCCGGATTTTCGGGAGGGTTTTTGTTTGTCATTATTCAGTCCATGGGAATATACAGCCTCTGTCCGGCTTTGAGGACAGTCTTGTATATCTTTATGTCGTTCAGCTTCATGATAAGGCTTGCGCTGACATTCAGCTCAAATGCAACGGCATATAGGTTTTCGCCGCTGTCCGCCTGATATATGCGGCACTTATGGCCTTTATGCTCAGCAAATTCACCCGTGAGATGACCTCCGCCGCTGACTGCGTTCAGCTCCTCGTCGCTGATCATCTTTTCGTTTTTGACCGTATCTGGCATATCGCGCGCCTCCCTCACACCTGTCGGATTCACTGCGGGATGTACAGTCTCTGCCCGGCTCTGATGCGGTTGACGTCGCGGATGCCGTTGAGCTGTGCGATAAGGTACATATTGGTGCGCGTCTGCTGGGCTATCATGCTCAGGCAATCGCCGTAGGCAACAAGATAGATCCTGCATCTGTAACCCATATACATTACGTAGCCGCTGATGAACTGACCGCCGCCGCTGACCTCGTCAAGCTCCTCGTCGCTGATCATGTTTTCGTTTTTGATTTCTTCAGACATTGTATTTTCCTCCTGTTTTTTATTTTATTTTGTTTTCACCATCAAGTACGCCGCAGCCGGGTTATTGTTACACGTTTTTTTCGTTTTCTTTCCGGGCTTTCTTTTCCTCTTTCCTTGCCCGGCGCTTTTTTATTGCGGGTCTTACCGCCATGAAGATACCAAAGCCTATAACCGCGATGATGACCAGCGAGGGCAGAGCCTCGACAAGCCAGAGCACAAGACCGCTCAGAAACTCTCCCGCGGAACGGAAGCCGTCCTTGACGGCCTTTACAAGCTTCTCGCCGAAGCTTACGGTCACGACCGCCTCGGGTGTGTACTCCGACACCTCGTCCACGGTGAGATACACGGTGGAATAGCTGACGCGTCTGTCCCAATTGTTTATCGTGGACTGGAGAGACTCTATTGAATAGCGAACCTCCGCAAGCTTGCTTTCGATGGTGATGATGTCCTCAACGCTCTCCGCCTTATCCATAAGCCTGAGCAGTGACTGCTCCTGCGTTTTGTAGGAGTCGATGCGCGCCTGAGTGTCATAATACTGCGCGGTGACGTTCTCGGTATAGATATGGCTGTACGGCACATTGCCGAGAGCGGTCAGACCGCTCATGACGCTGTTGAAATCGCCGCTGGGTATGCGGATGGTATAGCTTGCGCTGCGGCTGTTCTTATTGCCGCGTGAGATGCTGTAATAGTTCGCGCCGCTTACGCTGCTCGATTCGACCCAGCCGCCGTATTTTTTGATAAGCTCGTCAAGCTGCGCAAGAGTATCCTCAAACTTCGTCGTCTCCACAGTCGCATCGGCGGAATAGATTATCTTATCCGGGTTTTCACTTGGCGCATTGCTTTCCTCCTGCGGCACCGCTTCAGGCGCTGCGGCCTCCCTTGAATAGGCGTTTGCAATGCCAATATCCTGTGCGGCGTATTCCGCCGAGTAATATACCTCGCCCGCGGCGAAGTCCGCTTCGGGATACCAGCCGTCATCGGAAGCGCTGTCATAATACACCGTATCGGCAGATTTGGCGGCTTGCCCGCAGGCTGTTAGGGAAAACACCGCTGCAAGAGCAAGAATCAGAGCGAGAGCCTTTTTCATGTTTCGTTTCCTCCATATATTACCATCAGACCGGCAAGGGCTTTGAAGCGGCATGGACGTTTATCTGCCCGTCAAAACCGTGTGTGGCCTTGCCAACTGATGGTATAATCTGCTGTTATGACGGGCAAAGCATCGGGTTTGTTTCATGCTTTTTTAGCCCTGTGATCAAGCAAAACGAAGCCTGCGTCGCTAATATCGCTTAAAAACGGGTTCGGTTGCTCGCTCTATAATTAAATCGGGCTTTCCCGCACGGCGGAAAGCCCGTTAAAAATTTTTATTTTCTGTACAGCTTCTTCACCTGATAGCGCGGCTCGCAGGTTATATTCATGCCGAGTTTTCTGAACTGCTCCTCATCGACATGAGAGAGGATAACGGTAGAGTGCGCCTCGCAGCCCCTGAGGAGGTTGATCTGGTCTATGGCGTAGCCGGCGATGGGGTTGGTAACTGCGCATATCGCCAGCGCGATAAGCAGCTCGTCGGTGTGCAGGCGCGGATTGTGGTTGCCCATATGCTCTATCTTGAGGTGCTGTATAGGCTCGATGATACTCGGCGGGATGAGAAGCATTTTCTTGTCTATACCCGCAAGCTTTTTGAGTGCGTTGAGCAGGCAGGCGGACGCCGCGCCGAGCAGGGATGAGTTCTTGCCCGTGACGATCGTCCCGTCGGGCAGCTCTATGGCGACGGCGGGACCGTCGGTTTCCTCGGCGCGCCTGAGCGCGGCGGCGACGACCGGTCTGTCGGACGAATCTATCCCGAGGTTGCTCATGACAAGCTCTATGCGCCTTGTCTCGCTTCCGTCGGAAAGTCCCTGATGCGCGGAGCATGCGCTTGTATAGTAGCGGCGCAGTATCTCCTGCTTTGCCGCTTCGCAGCAGACGGCGTCGTCCGTGATGCAGTAGCCTATCATATTGACGCCCATGTCCGTGGGGGATTTGTACGGGCTTTCGCCGTACATGCCCTTGAACATCGCCTCAAGGACGGGGTATATCTCTATATCGCGGTTGTAATTGACTGTGGTGACGCCGTAGGCCTCAAGGTGGTACGGGTCTATCATGTTCACGTCGTCAAGGTCTGCCGTCGCCGCTTCATACGCAAG
The DNA here is from genome assembly GCA_900549485.1 of uncultured Eubacteriales bacterium. Classification (GTDB taxonomy): domain Bacteria; phylum Bacillota; class Clostridia; order Oscillospirales; family Oscillospiraceae; genus Limivicinus. Next base: position 3,403 of record UROG01000057.1, on the reverse strand, counting down.
GTTGACCGGGTGCTTGAGCGGCAGATTCCATATCGGGAAGGTCTCAAACTTGGCGTAGCCCGCGTTGACGCCGCGCCGGTGCTCATGATAAAGCTGGCTCAGGCAGGTGGCCATTTTGCCGCTCCCTGGGCCGGGGGCGGTAACAACGACGAGGGAGCGCGTCGTTTCGATATATTCGTTTCTTCCGAAGCCGTCGTCGGAGATTATGAGAGGGACGTTGGAGGGATAATCCGGTATGATATAGTGGCGGTAAGCCTTTATGCCCAGCGTTTCAAGCCGGTTGCGGAACTTCACTGCGGCAGGCTGCTCGCGCCAATGTGTGATAACGACGCTGCCGACATACAGTCCTATGCGGCGGAAGGCGTCGATAAGGCGCAGGGTGTCCTCGTCATAGGTTATGCCGAGATCGCCGCGGCGCTTGCTGCGCTCTATGTCGTTGGCGGAAATGGCGATAACTATCTCCGCCTCGTCCTTCATCTCAAGCAGCATTTTCATCTTGCTGTCGGGCTGAAAGCCGGGCAGGACGCGGGATGCATGATAATCGTCAAAAAGCTTGCCGCCGAACTCCAGATACAGCTTACCGCCGAATTTTGATATTCGGTCGCGTATGTTCTGCGATTGCAGCTTCAGATACTTGTCATTGTCAAAGCCGGATTTTTTCATCTCTCTGATCTCCCGAAAAATTCAATATCACTGATTATCATATCACTTGTGATTTCTTCGGGCAAGTGCTATTTTCCCTTTTTTGAGACAGAGCCGCTGCTCTGTTATCTGACTTTAATACATAGTTTTTTGACAGTCAGGAGCAGCGCTCTCTGCCCGGAGCGCGGCTGTACGCGCCAGATATCACGAAGCTCTATACCGTTTTCCATAGCTTTATCGCGCCTGTGTCGTTGAGCTGCTTGAGCGTGACGAGCACTATCGGGAAGATCAGCATCCCGCCGACGCCCCAGACTTTGAAGCCTACGTATATCGCAAGCAGGCTTGCTATCGGGTCAAGACCTATCTGATCGCCCAGCAGCTTTGCCTGTGCGCAGTTTCTCACAAGATTGGCTATCGCCCAGCACAGCATCAGCGCAATGCCGCGCCGCACATCCCCCGATACTGCGCAGTACGCTGCCCACGGCAGAAGCACCACGCCCGTCCCGAAGACCGGCAGAGCGTCGATAAACGCGGTGACGGCGGCTATCTCCACCGCGCCCTCGATCCCGAGCAGCAGAAAAACAACCAGAAGCTGAAAAAAGGTCATGCCCATAAGAATGAGCTGCGCCTTCATGAAGCCGCCGAAGCTCCTTTTCAGATTTGCGCGCACAGATATGAGCTTTTCCTTGGCGTTCCTCGGCAGCTGCGCGGTGATGAACGCGACGGTGCGGGGGAAGGTCGCAGAGAAAAAATATGTGCCTATCGCGGCGGTTACGGCGAAAAGAAAGATCGTGGGGGAGCCTGCGGCGGCTTTTGCAAGCAGTCCAAGCGCCCGGCGGCTTATAAGCTCCGGCAGAGAGTAGAATGCCTGACCGAAGGAATCTATGACCGCGCTTATATACTCCTGCACACTCTCCGGCGCAAGGGCGGCAAAGCGCTCCGCCTTCGCGCTTGTGAGCTTTACAAGGCGGCTCACGTTATCCACAAGCTCCGGCGCTTCCTTTGCAAAATCCGTTATCGCCTGTATGCCGAAGTATGTCAGCCTTGCCGTGAGGTAAACGAGCGCGCCTATCACCGTCAGCGTCACTATCGCCGCCGCCGCGCCCCGCTTCCAACGGTGGCGCATCAGCATACGCACGGGCGCTTCCATAAGCGCGGCGGCCGCCAGCGCGAGCAGCAGCGGCGCTGTCCACGGGAGCAGAAAGTGCATGAAAAGCCAGACCGCCCCTATTGCGGCGGCGGCGTACAAAAGCTTTGCAATGCGTTTTTCCATTCCCGTGCCTCCTTTCACAGCGCTTTCCGACCGAAGCCCATGCATTTTGCCGGGCAGAGGCTGCGCTATTGTAGGTTTTGCCGCAAGCGCGGAAAAATATACATCTTTTTCCTGCGTTTCTTTGTGAAAATACAGCCTTTTTTTTGCGTCTGCGGTATGCTATACTTATAAATGACACAAATAGACACCGCCGCCGCACACCGTGCGGCGGCAGACATAAGGCTTGAGCACTCTTGTCGGACGAGGGTGCGGCGACGAAAGAAAGGTTGTGGCAGATATGGATAAGATCCGCGATTTCCTGAAGAGAAAGAACATTGTCTTCTCCGGCAAACGCTACGGAATAGACGCGCTGGGCGCGATGGCGCAGGGACTGTTCTGTTCGCTGCTCATCGGCACGATAATCAAGACGCTGGGAACACAGTTTGACCTGCCGTTTCTTACCGATATCGGCACTTATGCGATGGCGGTGTCCGGTCCGGCGATGGCCGTCGCTATCGGATATGCATTGCAGGCGCCGCCGATGGTGCTGTTTTCACTCGCGGCGGTGGGCTGGGCGGCAAACGCCGAGGGCGGCGCGGGCGGCCCGCTTGCGGTGCTGTTTATTGCGATAATCGCGGCGGAGTCCGGCAAGGCCGTGAGCAAGGAGACAAAAATAGACCTTCTCGTCACGCCTGCGGTCACGATAATAATCGGCGTTGCGCTGGCAAAGCTTATTGCCCCGCCGATCGGCACGGCCGCCGGGGCGTTCAGCATTGTTATCGACAACGCCACAAAGCTCCAGCCGTTCTGGATGGGCATTGCCGTGTCGGCGCTGGTCGGTATCGCGCTGACGCTTCCCATTTCCTCTGCCGCCATATGCTCCGTTTTGCAGCTTACCGGACTTGCGGGCGGCGCGGCTGTGGCGGGCTGCTGCGCGCAGATGGTGGGCTTTGCAGTGATGAGCTTCAGGGAAAACCGCTGGGGCGGTCTTGTCTCGCAGGGACTGGGAACGTCTATGCTCCAGATGCCGAACATCGTGCGCAATCCTAAGATATGGATAGCGCCGACGCTCTGCTCCATGATCACCGGACCTGTTGCGACCTGCGTTTTCAGGCTTGAAATGAACGGCGCGGCGATCAACTCCGGCATGGGTACATGCGGTCTGTGCGGGCCTATCGGCGTGTGGACGGGGTGGTTCTCACCGTCGCAGGAGGCGCTTGCAAAGGGCGCTTCGGCGATAGTGCCGACGGCCTTTGATTGGCTGGGGCTTGTGCTTGTCTGCGTCGTGCTTCCGGCGATCCTCTGCCCGCTGATAAATCTTGTCTGCCGCCGCCTCGGCTGGGTCAGGGACGGCGATCTGACGCTGAGCTGACAGCATTAAAATATATAAAAATATATAAAAAAACACGCGTAATTATACGCTTTAGCTTCTCAAAGAAGCAAGCTTCTTTGAGAAAAGGGGCTGCACTGCGCTCTGTGCCTCGGTTGTTCGCCGCAGGCGAACAATTC
>UROG01000056.1 GCA_900549485.1 uncultured Eubacteriales bacterium | reverse complement strand
GCCGCTCATATGTGTCGCGCATAGAGAAGAAAGCCCTCGGAAAGCTTAGAGAGCTTATGGGCGAAAATTAACAGAACCTACATTGAATTTTAAGCCGCAATGTCCCATAATGCGTACCATACAGATGAGTTACGCACTATGAGGCGCTGCGGCTTTTTTTAATCGGCTTTGTTTGAAACGGCAGACGACCCAAAATGAATAAATGCGAAGCAGGTGGGGAACGACGCCTCAATAGAGCGGACTTTATAACAGAAAATGGCGCGCAGGTGGCGAATGATATCCGACGCGCTTGCAAAAAACAGAAAAATATGTTATAAAGTCATTTGAGGCGGCGCCGCAGATGCATTGAGCGGGCTGTCTTAAAGGGAAGGTGATTTGGATAATGCATAAAAAAACTCTGTGGATTATTACCATGGCTGCGCTCAGCGTTGTTTTATATACAATTGTAATATCCCGCATGGACAGGCAGACAAACGTTATTTTCGGCGGCGTGGACGGGGCGTACGTCAGCTCCGACAGCGTGAATTTTTCCGCGCCCACTCCTACCGCAACGCCTGAGCCGACAGAGGATATCTGGCCTGACATTGATATAACGCTGGACATTTATTCCGTTATAAACGAAGATAACCTTCTTGCCGCAGTCTACGGTCAGGACGAGCCGGATAAACCGTCGAACTATGAAACTATCGCTACAACGACATGGATGAAATTCCGCAAGGACCATGTGGATGAGCTTAACGAGATGATCTATGCGATGATAGACGCGGGCTTCAAGCCATATATTGCAGCCGCGTACAGAACATATTCGTTCCAATCGCAGCTATTCAACACCAAGGCAAGCCAGATAGCCTATGAAATGGCGGGCGGTAAAACCGTTGACTATACCGATCCCATATATCAGGAGGCGGCAAAGCAGGCAGAAAAGATCGTTATGAAGCCGGGATCGAGCGAGCATCAGCTTGGTCTTGCGGTTGACCTGCTTGACAGAGAGCGCACAAGGCTTGTATACGCGGAAATGGATCAGGATTTTTATGCGTGGCTTGACGAGCATTGCTGGGAATACGGATTTATCAAGCGCTACCCCACAAAAAAGCTGCTCCTCACCGGCTGGGATGAGCCGTGGCATTACCGGTATGTGGGCAGGGAAGCTGCAAAGTTCATAATGGAGCAGGGAATCTGTCTGGAGGAATTTTACGCCCATTATGATAAGAGCTTTAAATACTGAGCGGACAGATTTACATAATAATTTCATTTGCAAAACACCGAAAAAATTCGTGTAAATACGGAAAAATACTGTTGACAAGCCTTGACAAACAATCTATAATACTAAGGCTGATGTCAGCGGAGGAGTATTTGTATGCTGCTTGATCTGAGAGAAATAATAGAGGTTCCCGGCGCGTCAGTTCCGTTTGAGTGCGACCTTGCCGAGGACAGTCTGGATTTCCCGTCGGTTGCAGGGTACATTTCTCTGCCCCATGCCGAGGGGACGGTTTTCAACGAAGCGGGCGTTTTGCGGCTTAAGGGAACCGTTACGGCTGAGATGCGCTGTATCTGCGACCGCTGCGGAGAGGAGTTTACAAGCCTCAAGCGGACGGAGCTTGACGCCACCATTGTCGAGGAGGATTCGGATGTCAATCCGGAGCTGTTTACACTCGATGGGGACGGAATAGATCTGGACGAGATAGTGTCCACGCTGTTTATTCTGGACATGGAGACAAAGTTCCTGTGCCGGGAGGACTGCAAGGGCTTGTGTTCCCGCTGCGGTAAAAATCTCAATCTCGGTCCCTGCGGATGCAGGAAACAACTTGATCCAAGATTTGCTGTGCTTGAGCAGCTTTTGGATAAAACCCCGTGAGGCGAATAAATATTAGAGCTGCTCAGAACAGCTGTTATCAGGAGGTGTCAACATGGCAGTCCCAAAAGGAAAAGTATCAAGACAGAGACGTGATAAGAGACGTTCTTCCACATGGAAGCTCGCTGTCCCCGGCATCATAAAGTGCCCCAACTGCGGCGCATTCTGCATGCCCCATCGTGCTTGCAAGTCCTGCGGTAAGTACAATGGCCGCCAGGTCATAAACGTTGAAGAAAGCAAGTAAAAAGCTTTGGGAGGAGAGGAGAAACGTCCTTTCCTCCTTTTTTTCTAATATCACAGGCTTTGCTTCGGATCGTAAAACTCGGCTTTTGCCTATCTGAAGCTCAGGCGAGGTAGCATACGTGGAAAATATCATAAAGTCAATAGACCGCACAAGCCCGCTCCACGGCCATGCACACCCCGGAGACGCGCTTGTTTCGATAAACGGCAATAAAATAATAGACGTACTCGACTATAAGTACTACGCATATGACGAGGGGCTTGATGTGCTTCTGCGTTCGCCGGACGGACAGGAGAAAACCGTTAAGATCCACAAGCGAGAGGGCGGCGACCTTGGGATAGATTTTGAGGATTACCTCATGGACAGGCCGCGTTCCTGCGCCAATAACTGCATTTTCTGCTTTATTGACCAGCTCCCCAAGGGGATGCGCAAAACCATGTATTTTAAGGATGACGACGCCCGTCTCAGCTTCCTTATGGGCAACTACATCACCCTTACCAACCTTTCGCCCAGAGAGGTGCAGCGCATAATAGACCTGCACATAAGCCCGATAAACGTATCGGTGCATACCACAAATCCGGAGCTTCGATGCAAAATGCTCAGAAACCCGAATGCCGGCAAAAGTATAGAAATCATGCGCCGTTTTGCCGAAAATGGGATTGTCATGAACTGCCAGATAGTCTGCTGTCCGGATATCAACGACGGCGCGGAGCTTGACAGAACCATGCGTGATCTTGCGGCCATGTACCCGGGCGTTCACAGCGTGTCGATAGTGCCGCTGGGAATGACTAAATTCAGGGAAGGTCTGTACCCGCTCACTCCTTTTACAAAGGAGCGTGCCGGGGAGGTGCTCGATCAGGTGACGGTCTTCGGGGATGAGTGCAAAAACCGGTTCGGTACGCGCATTTTCTTCTGCGGTGACGAGCTGTATATCAAGGCGCAGCGCGAGATACCGGAGGATGAGTTTTACGAGGAATATACTCAGCTTGAAAACGGCGTAGGTATGTTCAGACTTATGGAGACGGAATTTACTTCCGCGCTGAAGCTTTCCGATGAACCGGACGGAGTGCCGTTTTCGATAGCCACCGGTGTTTCGGCGGCTCCTTTCTTTGAAAAGCTGCTGAAGAAGGCAAAGGAAAAATATCCGGCGCTCAACGGAAGGGTATACGCGATAGTGAATGACTTTTTCGGACACAGCATCAATGTCGCCGGGCTTGTTACGGGCGGCGATCTTATAAATCAGCTTAAAGAAAAAGAGCTTGGACAGCGCCTTTTCATATCGCAGAATATGCTCCGCCGTCAGGAAATGGACTTTCTTGACGATATTACGCTTGTACAGGCGTCGAACGGGCTTGGCGTACCTATATACCCAATTGAGCAGGACGGATTTGCACTCTGGGATGCAATTTCGGGAGTGCTGCCGGAGGTTAAGCTTCCGGAATGTGACGAAGACAAAGCGGAATACTATAAATATAATAGAAATTAGCTTGACCAGACCTTATTTTGATAATTATTAGGAGGTAATTGAAATGGCAAGACCTCTTGTTGCGATAGTAGGCAGACCGAACGTGGGAAAGTCGATGCTTTTTAACCGGCTTGTCGGGCAGCGCCTTTCCATAGTGGAGGATACACCCGGCGTTACCCGCGACAGACTGTATGCCCCATGCGAATGGTGCGGCAGAACATTCGACATGGTAGACACCGGCGGAATAGAGCCGAGTACCGACAGTGAAATATTGCTTTTCATGCGTGAGCAGGCACAGATCGCAATTGATACGGCCACTGTAATTATACTTGTGACCGACCTGCGCACAGGCGTTACGGCAGCCGACAAGGACGTTGCGAATATGCTGCTGCGTTCAAAAAAGCCAGTTGTGCTGGCAGTAAACAAGGCGGACTCCACGGGCGCGGTCGATCCGAATGTGTATGAGTTCTATTCACTCGGTCTTGGCGACCCGATACCCGTTTCTGCGGTTCACGGTCACGGCACGGGAGATTTGCTGGACGAGTGCCTTAAATATTTCCCTGATGAAACCGAGGATCAGGAGGAGGACGAGACGATAAAGGTTGCCGTTATCGGCAAGCCGAATGTCGGCAAGTCCTCGCTTGTCAACTGCGTTTTAGGCGAAAAGCGCACGATAGTCAGCGACGTTGCCGGAACCACCAGAGACGCGGTAGACAGCGTTTTTGAAAACAAATACGGCAAATACACCTTTATCGACACCGCCGGTATCCGCCGCAAGTCCAAGGTGGAAGAGCGCGTGGAAAAGTTTTCGGTAATGCGCGCACAGATGGCGATAGAGCGGGCAGACGTCTGCCTTATCCTCATAGACGCAAGGGACGGAGTTACCGAGCAGGACACCAAGATAGCGGGGCTTGCCCATGAGGCGGGCAAGGCGAGTATCGTAATTGTCAACAAGTGGGATCTTGTAGACAAGGAGACGGGGACGATGGAAAAGATGCGCAAGGACATCATGCGCGATCTGAGCTTTATGAGCTATGCTCCCATACTTTTCATCTCCGCTCTTACCGGTCAGCGCGTTGAGCGCATTTTTGAGCTTATCAACTATGTCAACGACCAGTCGAGTATGCGCATCACCACCGGTATGCTCAATAATGTGCTTGCCGATGCGCAGGCGAGGGTGCAGCCGCCCACGGACAAGGGCCGCCGCCTAAAGATATACTACATGACCCAGACCGGCATCAGACCGCCGCACTTCGTTATTTTCTGCAACACGGCGGAGCTGTTCCATTTCTCATATCAGCGCTATCTTGAAAACCAGATACGTTCCGTGTTTGGCCTTGAGGGTACGCCCATACGGCTCACGATCCGCCAGAAAGGCGATAAGGAATGATACTGTATTGGTTTTTGCTCCTCATTACGGCGGCTCTTTCCTACGGAATAGGGAGCCTGAGCACGATGCTGCTGGCGTCAAAATATGTGTTCAGGACGAGACTGAGAAGTCTCGGCACGGGCAACGTGTGGTTTTCAAACTTCCGCCGTATATACGGTATAGGCGGGTTTATAAAGCTGCTCATCGTGGAGCTTGTAAAGGACGTGATACCTATCCTTATCGGCGGGCTGCTGCTCGGCTTCCGCGGGCATGCGGAGGTGGGCAGGGTTTTTGCCGGCTTCTGCGTGATCTTGGGCAGACTTTATCCGCTGTTTTACGATTTTAAAGGCTGCCATGCAAGCGTTGCGGCGGCGTTTGTCTGCCTGTTTGCAGACCCCGCCGCCGGGATCGCGTCCGCGGTTGTTGCGCTTGCCGTTACGCTGCTGACGCGCTATCTTGCACTCGGCGCCGTGGCCGGGGCGGGTATTGCCGCACTTGTCGCTCTTCTTGTCGTGGATGACGGACTTATCAGGAATCTCGTGTTCATCTCGATGGGGCTTGTGATCTTCAAGCACATTCCGGCTCTTGTGCGGATACTCAACGGACGTGAGCCGCGTCTGAGCTATGAAGAAGATATCAGCTACAAGCTGGATGAAAGATTTTGACTTTTTCATAAAAAAATGTGGAAAAACAAAATAGAATATGTTATGATATAGAAGGTTGAAACCTACTAATAAAACAATAGTATCAAATATTTTTTTTCAGAGGTATGCTATGAAACGTTTTACAGCTTTCCTGCTCGTTGCTGCAATGCTGTCATGCGCTGCCGTGTTTGCATCGGCTGACAGCACGGACGAGCTTACACTGGTATTCACGCCGGAAGGCAGAATGGTAAAGGATATGGACGGAAACAAGGTAAACGGCGCTGTTTCCGACAGAATTTTCAGCAAGATATATCTCCTTGCCGAGGACGGAAGGATCGACCTCAAGGGCGTTAAAAGCTCAGAGTTCGAGGTGACGGTCGATGAAAACGGGAAAGTCACTTTCGGCAAACAGACGCTGACGGCGAAGGACGGCACCGTATACACCAGCAGCAATGCCGAGGCCGTCATGTTCCAGCAGCCCAATGAATTTTATCCGTGCGGCGGCGGTGAAGCGGTGCTTACCGTTTCCGGCGCTTCCGGCGCGGAGATAGCCGCTTCAACGGCGCACGTTACCGCAATGACCTCCGGTAAAAACATCATTGTCAATCCCTGCCCGCAGTGCGGTGATAACCAGCAGGAAAGCTTCCATGCGCTTTCCTGCGGCCACTTCACCTGTGATGTAGGCGAGGTTGACCACGGCACGGCGGCGTGCGGCTCTGCCGGTCACTTCAAGTGCGACGGAAACGAACACGGTATATGCCCCAACTGTCTCGGCCGCATTTGCGAGGGTGAGCACGGCGCGGGCGTCTGCAAGCATACGCACACCGTCAAGTCCTCTAACCTGATGTATTCAAGAAGTCAGGACGGTATGTTCCGCATTATATACTGCCCGACCTGCGGCATCTATTATATTGATCAGCTCTGGTAAGAAGTCATTTCCATTTATATATTATGGAGGTAGTCTATGAGACGCACTATTGCAATTATAATGACTGTTGTCATGCTACTTAGTCTTTCTCTCTGCGCGTTTGCCGAAAATGAGGAAGCCGCGCAGTACACCCTGCATATGGACAGAAACGGTAAGACCCTGCTTGACGCCGACGGCAAGGCCGTCAGCGGCGATATAAAGGACAAGGCGGTTGCAGAGTTTTACCGCCTTATGAACGGCGTTCCTGTGAATTGGGTCAACTTCAATTATAATGAATTTGAGGTCATTGTTGATGCCGCCGGTAATGTGACCCTCGGCAAGCAGACCCTTTCCCTGCTGGACGGTACGTTCCTCACCAGCAGCAATGCCGAAGCGGCTCTGTATGAATCGCCTGAAAAATACCATGCCGCCGGTGATGGCGAGACGACATTTGCGCGCGTAGGGTACGATGGGAGCGAGGTTGCATCTGCGGCTGCTTCTACGGAAATGGATGCAAACGGCAAACTTATCCCGAATTGCCCATGCCCCAACTGCGGTGAAAATCAGACCGAAACTCTCCATGCCATGATCTGCGGTCACTACGACTGTGAAGAAGGCGCGGAGGGACACGGCGCAGGAGCCTGCGGAACCCCCGGGCATATGAATTGCGACGGCAGGGAACACGGCAAGTGCGCTAACTGCCAGAAACCTCTGTGCTCCGGCAAACACGGTACCGGCGTGTGCCAGCATGTCCACCAGTGGCTGACAGGTCCCGGCTGGGCGCTGTGCGAAACCTGCGGAGAAGCCAGATATTATGAAATCCCGCCCATAACCCTTATCCCCTGACATAAATAAAGCTTTAAGGAGCGTCAATTCTTGACGCTCCTTGAGACTGCCCAAAAAGCCTCGCAGAGTTTTTTGCCCGCGGGCAAAAAATAGTTTCGATCGTTTTCTCCGGCGGCATGTACGTCGGAGAAAACACTTCTCACGGAGCGAGTGTCGAATTGTTCGCCTGCGGCGAACAACCGA
>UROG01000055.1 GCA_900549485.1 uncultured Eubacteriales bacterium | reverse complement strand
GCCTGACAGTTCCGATGAAATGCGGTGTGTATCCGTTCCCCGTCAGACCGTCACGGAGCGAGTGTCGAATTGTTCGTCTGCGGCGAACAACCGAGGCACAGAGCGCAGTGCAGCCTTTTTGTCAAAGAAGCTTGCTTCTTTGACAAGCTGAGTCCGTCCCGAACCAAATCAAGGTTCGGGACGGGTTTATGCCGTGACGCGCACTGATTATCCGATTTTTTTGTACACCGCGCACTGGGTCTCGGCGGTTTTCACATTGCTGTTGTACTTGGAATAGTTGAGCTTACCGGCGTTGTTTATCGCAAGGTAAAATACCGTCGCGCCGTCCGGCGATACGGAGAAGGTGATCGAACCGTCCTCCTTGATATTGGGCGTCAGCGCTATGGGGAAGTCCGTATTTCCCTCCGGGTAAACGTAAAGCTGCGCGCCGCCGTCCTCCGAGAGAAAGACCGCCGTCGTCACGGTATTGCATGAGAAATTCATCCCGACGCTCACGGGGATCAGGGTGGGATCTCCGTTGTCAAACTGCCACACGCCGCAGAAAGGAAGATAGATGCTTATAAAGTTTGTCCAGCGTTCGCGGTCGGGAAATTCGCCCTTGAATTCGTTGAGCCATGTGAGCGCTTCAGCGTTTTTGCCGGAACGGATAAGCTCATAAAACGGCTTTGTGTAATCGCCCGCGTCCGCGGCCGCACCCGCTTTTTCGGCGCTGTCCTTATAATCGCCGAGTGAGGCGAACAGAGCCGCAACGGCGTCGCAATATGGGAGACAGCCGGATTCCGGCGCGTCCTCGTAGTTTATCTCCACGCCGTCGGCGGCGCATATATCGCGGATATCAGAGGAGATGCCGCTTCCGAGCTTGACGTATATGCTCTGGGGAATATAAAATACGCTCTTTTCGCCCGTGACGGTGCTGAGTGAGCAGTATATCCCCTCCATTGAATATTTATCGGTCAGAGCAAGCAGCAGCTCAGCTTTCTTGTATATACATTCCTTTACCATGGAAGCGCTGTCCTTGTAGTTGTCAAGGGCGGCAAAAGCGTCCCGCGCCCGGCAGAAGCTGTTTTCGCCGAACAGCGCGGCGGCCTCGTTATAGCTGTCAAGCAGCACGCTGTCATAATAGTCGGAAATAGAGCTTTCCGCCTTGGCCGCCTGTTCGGCGCTGTCCTTATAATCGCCGAGGGCGGTGAACATTTCGGCGGCCTTACGGTAAAGGGCGGTGGAAACCGTCTCGTTCATGCCAAGCTCCGAACGCTTCATGCCGAGCATGACAAGCCCGTCGGTATCTCCGTTCTGCGCACAGTTCATTATGTATACGGCGCGGCGGTACGGGATCTCCTTTTCGGCAAGCTCCCTGCTGTCTTCATAGTCGCCTAATTTTTCAAACGCTTCCTGCGCAAGGTCGTACTTTCCGCTTTCCAGCAGCGTCAGCGCCTTGTCGTAGTCGCTTATTCTTCCGTAGTAGCCGGGAAGCGTGGCAAGAAGAACCGTGAGCAGAACAACAACGGGAATGAGCACGGCAAACAGCTTTATCATCTTTGCGCGCTTCTGCGAGCTTTCAACGTCCTCCTCTTCCTCATACTTCTTCTCGTTTGCGACCCGCTTTGTCGCCTCTGAGCGCAGAGACGGGAGACTGATGTTCTTGAGCGCACTGTATACGCGGCGGCAGCGATGGCATTTGGCCTCGTCGCTGCGGTTTATTGCCCCGCAGGTACAGAACCAGAGACCGCCCTCCTCCGAGGGAAGATAATTGCAGTCGCCGCCGTAGCTTATTCTGAACTGATGGCACAGCTCCTCGTCGTCAAGCGCGTTTTCAAGACGTCTGGGCGAGGAAAGCGTAGAAAAATAATCCTCTCCGCCCTGCCATCTGCTCCCGTCGGAAAAGCAGACAAGGCTGACACGCACCTTATATGAGCGCACCGCGCCGTTTGGCATTACGACCGCCGTTTTTGTCCCGAAGCTGTCGTCTCTGTGCGCGTCAAGCTCGTTATAGCAGTATTCTACGGCATCACCGGCGGACTCTCCGTTGGCGTTGAGCGGGAGAATGTGCGCCGTGAGCGAGGAGATCTCTTTTCCGGAAATGCTCTTGAATTTGAGCTGGACAAGGACGCTCCTTGTCAGGCTGTCCGACAGAACGGCGCCGGCTGTGACGATAACGGGAGAACCCTCCTGATAGAGCATCCCGCTCTGAGAATAGAGGCGTGTATATCTTTCTTCCATGGCCGCCCTCACAGTTCCGGCAGATCGTCGCTGACTATCGCCGTCATGGACTCCCCCGCCCGATCAGGCAGGGCGATTATCAGCAGGTAGCCCGCAAACCACAGCAAAAGCGCCATGATATGATATTTCTTCTGCGGCCAGCCCTTCATTGCGGCCACCTTATAAAATTCCGCCGCCACAAAATAATGCGCAGCCAGCAGCGCAAGTATTGCCACGACCCATATTGCGATCAACATCTGAACTTCACCGCCTGTTTATATTTATTTCGATTATAATAAATACTCAGGCATTATGTCAAGCAAATTATGGAATTAAAAGAAAAAACGGATGCAGGGACGCTCCAAAAACAGCGGACTCATGCCATTTGCTCAGGGCGCAGCTTTCTTTCAAAAGGGCCAGCGGATCGAGTAATTCCGTTAATTTTCAGCTCTTATACAGCTCAGATGTTCTTTCCGACCTGATATGCTCTTTCCAGAGCGGGATGCCCGTCGATATCGCCGACGTCATTGACGCCGCCAGAGTTTCCGAATTACCGCCCTTGCGGGGACTTGAAGAAATGATCAGTACCTTTTTATTCATCGTAATGCTCTCCTTGCTTTTTGCTTTTTCTATTCCATGATAACACACAAACCCTGCTTGAGGTCAAGACTTTTTCAGAATCAAAAGCATGCCGAACTTTTTAGTCGCGTAAGCGCAGAAAAAGTCCTGAAATCTTGCGATTTCAGGACTTCGGTAGTTGCGGGGGAAGGATTTGAACCAACGACCTCCGGGTTATGAGCCCGACGAGCTACCAGCTGCTCTACCCCGCGATATTCATTTAGCTTGTACAATATAGCACGGAGCATAAGCAAAGTCAATACCTAAATTTCATTTTTTAGTCCGTCCCGAAAAAGTCTTCTATCCGGCAGTCCGCCCTCCGGAAAAGTCTACGGACGCTTGCGGCAGATTCACAACGCTATCCCGCAGCGCATATTCCCGGCAAGCCGCAGAAAATACGTCCGCGCACGGCAGAAAAAAATAAAAGTTGACGCGGAGACAAGAAACACTATAATATATATTATGCTGCCGTTTGCCGGCTGCAGCAAAATCTTCTGTTCGGGAGTTCAAAATATGGTTTTTTCATCGCCGGTTTTCCTGTGGATATTCCTGCCGGTCATTTTTGCGGCGTATCATATCGTCCCTGCAAAGGCAAGGAACATCCTGCTGCTTGCCGGCAGTCTCATATTTTACGCATGGGGAGAGCCGCGTTATATCCTGCTGATGCTTTTTTCCATTACGGTCAATTATTTTCTGGGACTGCTGATGGAGAGATTCAGCGCAAGAAAAAAACTGCTCCTGACGCTCGATATCATTATTAACCTCGCTCTGCTCGGCTACTTCAAATATTTCAATTTCCTTGCGGACATCATAAACGGCATTTTCGGTGATGTCGTCTCTGTCCGTGAGATCGCGCTGCCCATAGGCATTTCATTTTATACGTTTCAGATCATGTCCTATATCATCGACCTCTACCGCGGGCAGTACAAAGCGCAGAGGAGCATTATAAACCTCGCGCTGTACATATCCTTTTTCCCGCAGCTTATCGCGGGGCCTATCGTAAAATACAAGGACATTGACGAACAGCTTGCCTCAAGAAGCTGCACTATCGAAAAAACGGCGGAAGGTATACGGCGTTTCATCTACGGTTTCGGAAAAAAGGTGATAATCGCCAACACAGCGGCGCAGTATGTCGATACGATCTACGCGACGGAGGCCGCCGGACTGACCGGCGCGCTGGCATGGTTCGGCGCGATATTGTACACCTTGCAGATCTACTATGATTTTTCCGGCTACTCGGATATGGCGATAGGCATGGGCAAGATGTTCGGATTTGAGTTTGAGGAAAACTTCCGCTATCCCTACCTTTCCTCCTCTATCCGCGAGTTCTGGCAGAGGTGGCACATTTCGCTCGGAACATGGTTCAAAGAATACCTGTACATCCCGCTCGGCGGAAACCGCAGGGGCGAGGTGCGCACATATCTGAACCTCGTTATCGTGTTCTTCATCACGGGACTGTGGCACGGCGCAGGCTACACCTTTATCCTGTGGGGGCTGTGGCACGGGCTGTTCCGTATTGCAGAACGTCTCGGCTTCGGAAAATTTCTCGACAGGCACAGGATCTTTGCGCACGTCTACACAGTGCTTGTGTTTGTGATAGGCTGGGTGCTTTTCCGTGCGGAGAGCGTTTCGCAGGCATGGATGATGACGGTGCGTATGCTTATGCCATGGAAATATGTCGGAAAGGCGCTGCTGCTGCACCAGCTCACGGGCGCTAAAATGCTTGCCATGCTTGCACTCGCCATACTCGGCTGCGGCGTGATCCAGCTTGCCGCAGATAAAAGCGGATTTGCGGCGAAGCTCAAAAACACATGGATCGAAGCGGTTTTCTGCGCGGGCATATTTGTCATATGCATTGCAATGCTCGCGGCGGATACGTATAACCCTTTCATCTACTTCAGATTTTAATGCGGGAGGATACGCATGAAAAAGAAAAACGCCGTCATATGGCTGTGCCTTTTTGCGGCTCTGTTTATGCTGCCGCAGCTTGTATACCCCCTTGTAAAGCCGTATCTTGACAGCACCAACACCGAAAACCGCACGCTTGCCGAAAAGCCGTCCTTAACGCCTGACAGCTTTGAGAGCTTTCCGGCGGATTATGAAGAATATTACAACGACACAATGCCGTACAGAAATCAGCTTATCCGGCTGAACAACACGCTGCAGTATTTTCTTTTCAGGCAGCAGGACATAAACGGCGTTGCGATAGGGCGCGACGGCTGGCTCTTCTATTGCAGCGAGGAGGCGGGAAACCCCGTCAATCAGTCGCTCGGCTGCTGGCATTTCAGCGAAGAAGAGCTGGAGACCATGGCGGAGAGTATGCAGCAGACTAAGGACGTTCTTGCAGAGCGCGGCATAGAGTTTGTGCTGTTCATAGCGCCTAACAAGGAAACAATATATATGGAAAAGCTGCCCTCATATTATGAGCAGGAGGACGAGTACACCGCGACCGACCAGCTTGTGGATTATCTCAGGGCTTACACCGACGTGAATGTCGTATATCCCAAGGAGGAGCTTCTTGAGTTCAAGGAGCGCCATGCGGATATGCCGCTGTATCTCAAGCTTGACAGCCATTGGAACAACCTCGGCGCGTACATCGGAGCAAGAAGCCTTGCCCGTGCGCTCGGTATCGAAATGCCGGCGGCGGAAAGTCTCGGGCTTAAGAAGATACAGAAAACATCCGGAGATCTCGCCATGGTCATGAACGCGGCAGTCACGGATGTGGATACCGATTACGAGCTGTCGGGGATAACGGAGCTGACTACCGAGAAGCTGAAAGACGACGATCAGAGCGGAATGGTGTTTCTGACACGCGGCGCTGACAAGCGAAACATTTTCGTGGCGCGGGATTCATATTCTATCGCCCTTGCCCCGATACTTGCATCGCAGTTTGAAAACAGCACCTTTGTACACCACACGCTTTTCTCTCAGGACAAAATATTCGCCTCGGACGCGGATATTTACGTGCTTGAGATAGTGGAACGGAACGAATATCAGCTTCCGATGTATTCCGTATCGCCGTGAGGCGCGGGCAAAAAGCAGCGGCTATTCCGGTGCCGAACGCCCGAAGATGTGTAATTCAAAAGGAGAAAAATGAAACGGCGGATTGTTGTTTTTTTTGCGGCGCTTTGCTTGCTTGCGGGCATTTATGTTGCGGCTGCGGCAGATCATTCTTCCCTCCCCGCACGGGAAGAGAAGGAGCGGCCTGAGCTTGACGAGGTGCGCGTTTATCTCAGAGATATGCTCTCCGGCAGAGGATATATCAACAACGGTGAAATATTCATGTCTTTGAGCGAGTTTTCCGGATTTTACGGCATAAACATGAATCTCAGCGCAGATGACGAGGGCTTTGCCGCCGTCGCCGAGGGGCTTGATATCAGCGCGGCATACGGGACAAATTATCTCACGGTGAATCACAGATATGTGTTTCTGCCGGACGGCTACATCCTGTGCGGCGGAGACGTCTATCTGCCTGCCGACGCGCTGTCGCGGATATTCGGCGTGAAGCTCTCAGCGTCGGAAGATCGGGTCGATATAAGCACGAAGCAGTGCAGGCCGATAAGCGGAAGCGAGGATTACTACAAGCTGAACATGCCGCCCGACTATCAGTATTGGATACCGAGAATAATCAAGGTCGAAACAGTGGACGAGCCGCTTGCGGGCAAAATAGCCGTCGGCAACGTGATAGAAAACCGCGTTGAAAGCGACAGATACCCGGACAGCATATATAAAGTGCTCTACGACAACAATACCGGCGTGCAGTTCGCGCCCGCTACGACCGGCGCGCTGACCGCGGCGGGGGACGAGCTGTCATGGGTGGCGGCGTGCCTGTGCTGGGAAGGCTATGACACGGCGGAGGACAGCCTGTATTTCGCAAACCCCGAAAACAATGGAAACTACTGGTTCAAGACAAACTGTGTCTATGTCAAGACCATAGGAAGACACGAATTTTATAAGTGAGGTGCGGGCAGAACCCGCTTGAACATCATGCTTGAGGATATATTGAAAGACGGTTTTTCACAGATGGGGCTGTCCTGTGACGACAGGATGCTTGAGCGATACAGAATATACTTTGGCGCTCTGGAAGAGACAAACAAGGTAATGAATCTCACCGCGATATCCGGCGAGGAGGATGTTGCAAGGCTGCATTTTCTCGACTGCGCCGCTCTGCTTTGTTCGGCGGAGCTTGCGGGGAAAAGCGTTATAGATGTGGGTACGGGCGCCGGTTTTCCCGGGCTTGCGCTCAAGATCGCCTGCCCGGACATAAAGCTTACGCTGCTTGACAGTCTTGACAAGAGGATCGGCTTTCTGCGCAGAACCTGCGCAGAACTTGGATTTGCAGACGTTGAATGTCTCCACGCGAGAGCGGAGGAAGCGCCGAAGGAGCTGCGCGAAGGCTTTGATTATGCCGTATCGAGGGCGGTTGCAAGGCTCAATCTGCTGTGTGAGCTTTGCCTGCCTTTCGTAAAGACCGGCGGCGCATTTATCGCAATGAAGGGTCCGGACTGTGAAGAGGAGCTGAACGAGGCGAAAAAAGGTATATCGCTTCTGGGCGGCAAGATAGAAAAATGCGTCGGCTATACCGTCCCCGGCACCGACGTCAATCACAGTCTGGTAATCATCCGCAAGATAAAGCCCTCCCCTGCCAAATATCCGCGCCGCTGGGCGCAGATAAAAAAGCAGCCTCTGTAAGCTTAAAATAAATTGGCTCTATGTCAATAGTTGGGGTAGAGCAAAAGAAGACCTAAAAAACAGGAGT
>UROG01000054.1 GCA_900549485.1 uncultured Eubacteriales bacterium | reverse complement strand
TACAGATTTATACGAAAAATATTTCTAAAAACGTGATTGCCAGACTTCGAATCCATCTTCCCCCACCATAAAAGAGGCATCCGCATGGATGTCTCTTTTATTTTAAAACCCTTTATACGCTCCCTCGCTCCGCATGGCGCTTGCGTCTTCGGGAAATGCTTGTTATAATATCAGGCAAAGCAAGCGTTAAGGAGGAGCAGCCTGTGGATTTCAGACAGCTTGAAACATTCGTGGAAGTCTGCGAGCAGATGAGCTTTACCAAAGCGGCGACAAATCTCTACATCAGTCAGCAGGGCGTGAGCAAAAGCATCAAGACCCTCGAGGATGAGCTGGGCGCGCCGCTGTTCCTGCGCTCAAATTCTTCGATCTCGCTGACAAATTACGGCGTGATACTGCTGCGCTACGCGGAGGATCTTGTAAACGGCTACACCAGAGTCCTCACGGAAATAAATGCGGAAAAAAACCGCGACAAGAACAGTATAATGCTTGGCTTTCCCAACGGAACCGCTAATTTTTTCCCGGCTAAAATCATTGACGCTTATCTGAAATGCCACCCGGACGTAAATATCTCCATCAAAGAATACACGGACACCGAGGTCGATGAAGCGCTGATAAGCGGCGATATAGACATAGGCTTCTGCGTTGCGCCGGTAGACGGCAAAAAGCTTAAAATACAGCACACACATAACATGAATCTCTATTTTATGCTCGGCGCGGAGCATCCTCTTGCGGGTGAGGCGTCGATCGACCTGCGCCAGCTCAAGAACGACAGCTTTATCGCAATGGGCGGCGAAGGAAAAGGGCGCGCAAGCTTTCTCGAACGCTGCCGCAAGGCAGGCTTTTTCCCCAATATAAGCGTGACAGTTACCGATACGGAGCTGATGCTGAAGCTCTGCCGCGAAAACGTCGGCATAGGAGTGTATGCGGGAGAACATCCGGCAGAGCTGCCCGGGGTCAGGATCATTCCCGACAAGCTGCATGTGTGGGAATTTTCGATATGCGTGTGTACCGCTGCCGGACACGGAGTCACCGCGCAGGAGGCCGAATTCATCAACTCCTTCCGCAAATGGTAAATGTCAGAGCGCCGCATAATGCCGCCGCGGCGCATCATTGAAAATACTCAATTATATTGTTGACCCGGAATATCCGCCGCCTATCAGGCCGCCGTCAGTTTTTCTGCCGGCGGTTTCGGCTTTTTTCTATCACAACTACTTGTTGTGGCAGAGACAAAAAGGTCTTACTGTCAAACAATTAACAGGAGTGCTATAATCCAGACAGTTAATGACAAATAATTAACTCTTCTTTGAGTAAATAAATATAGCTGAATCCGCTTCAGCTAAGGAAAGGAAGCACAGTCATGTACGAATGTCAGTACCCACATCTTTTTAAGCCGCTTAAGCTTGGCAACACCATTTTGCGCAACAGAATTTTTGCAGCCCCTACCGGTTACTGCGACCTGACGGTCGAAAATATTGCAACTGAGCCTTTGATGGCATACTACGAAAGCAAGGCGCGCGGCGGCTGTGCCGTCGTTCATGTCGGCGAGGCTTACATTGACTCCGTACACGGCGTTGACATCCCCAAATATCTCAAGCTTGACAGCGACGACTGCGTGTCTCATCTCGCAACAGTCGCAGATGCGATCAACAAGCACGGTGCAATTGCCTCCATCGAGCTTATGCATGCCGGTATGTTTGCAAGTCAGTCCTACATCGAGGGGCATCAGGTCTGGGCTCCCTCCGACACGGTCATCAAAACTGACAGCGACAAAGCAAGCGCACGCCTCAACGGCGCGTTCCTGCCGGAAATGCCCGAGGAAGAGATCCTCAAAACCGTTGAGCTTTATGCGCAGGCCGCAAAGCGCGTCCAGCTTGCAGGCTTCAAAATGGTTCTGCTCCACGGCGGTCACGGCTGGCTGCTTCATCAGTTCATGAGTCCGCTCACCAACCACCGCACCGATAAATGGGGCGGCAGTGCGGAGAACAGATGCCGTTTTGCGGTCATGGTCTGCGACAGGATCAAGCAGGTCTGCGGCAAGAACTTCATGATAGATTTCCGTATGTCGGCATCTGAGGTCAACTCCGTCGGCTACGGCATTGATAACGGCATAGAGTGCGCAAAGCAGCTTGACGGTCACTGCGACATCATTCACTGCTCCGTCGGCAACCACGAGGTCATTGAGTCCTTCGTCGTCATGCACCCGTCCATGTTCCTTGAAGACGGCGTCAACATGAAGTTTGCCGCCGAGGTCAAGAAATACGTCAAGACGCCCGTTGCGGCCGTCGGCTCGTTCAGCGATCCGGCAATGATGGAAAAGGCTCTTGCGGACGGCCTTGTGGACGTTATCGAAATAGGCAGAGGCGTCATTGCAGACCCCGATCTGCCCAACAAGGCAAGAATGGGCAAGGCGGATGAGATCAACCAGTGTCTGCGCTGCTATACCTGCTTCAGCCAGCTTATTACCACCGGTCAGTACGGCTGTGCGATCAATCCCACTACCGGCCGTGAGCTTGAGTGCAAATACGATACGCCTCCCGTACACAAGAGAAACGTTGTTGTCGTCGGCGGCGGTATCGGCGGTATGGAAGCGGCTCTGATCGCCGCGGAGCGCGGACACACTGTCACACTTATTGAAAAGGCGAACAAGCTCGGCGGCGTGCTTCTCATTGAAGATGAGGTCTCCTTCAAGGCAAAGCTCAAGCTCTATATCGAAACGCAGGCCAGAAAGGTATTCAGGAACAAGAATATCACCGTGATGCTCGGCACCGAAGCCACACCGGAGCTTGTGAGCAGTCTCGAGCCCGACGCCGTTATCGCGGCTCTCGGTTCACGTCCCGCTGTCCCCACCTATCTGCCCGGCTATGACAGAGCCAACGTCATGCCTGCGGATTACGCTTACACCCACGTTGATGAAGTCGGCAAGAAGGTCGTCGTTATCGGCGGCGGTCTCGTCGGTGCGGAGCTTGCGCTTCATCTGGCAAGCTGCGGCAAGGACGTCACCATCATGCACCGCCACGATCAGGTCAAGTGCGGTGCAAACGGTCTGCACGGTCAGGCGATCGGCGAGCAGATCCGCATCCGCAAGGTCGGCACCGCGTTCAACACCAGCCCCGTTGAGATCACCGACAAGGGCGTTATCGGCAAAAACGCGGAGGGCGAAAAGCTTTACGAGGCTGACACCGTTATCTACGCCGTCGGTCAGCGTCCTCTCGCGGACGAGGCGGAAAAGTTCCGCTTCTGCGCACCGGAGTTTTACACCATCGGCGACTGCGTGACACCCGCCACCATCTATCAGGCAACCTCTCAGGCCTTCTATGCCGCAAGAGACATCGGCCGTCTTTGATGGTTTGTACAGTTAACGAGGTATTCATGCTATGAGCTTCAATAAATATCCGCATGTATTTTCACCTATAAAAATAGGCAATATGGAGGTCAAGAACCGTATTCAGTTTTCTCCCATGGTCTCCAGCCTTTCAACGCCCACCGGCGGCGTATCCCAGGAGCTTCTCGGCTACATCAAGTATCAGGCGCAGAGCGGCGTAGGCGTTATCACTATCGGCTCTACCCCGATCGACCACATCAATGGCGTTGACTTTTTCGGTGCGCTTGACGTCACAAGCGACGACAACATGACCGATCTCCGCCGCATCTCTGAAGTCGTTCATCGCTACGGCGCAAAGGTCTCCTGTGAGCTTGTACACGCAGGCCGTTCCGCCCCTAAGCAGTTCCGCCCCCATTCACCGGCTATCGCGCCTTCGGCAATCCCCGTTGAGAACGGTCCTACCGATATCCGCGAGATGGACGAGAAGGACATGGAGACGATCCGCAAAGAGTATTGCGACGTTGCCGAGCGTCTTATGAAGTCCGGTTTCGACATGGTAATGGTTCACGCGGCTCACGGCAATCTCCTTGCGCAGTTCATGTCCCCCAAGTACAATCAGCGCACCGACGAATACGGCGGGAGCTTTGAAAACCGTGTCCGCTGGCCGCTTTCCGTACTCAAGGCAATGCGTGAGCGCGTGGGCAGAGGGCTGTGCATCGATATGCGCATCAGCGGCGACGAGCTGGTTCCGGGCGGCATGGGCATAGAAGAAACAAAGGCGTTCATCCGCCTTGCTCAGGAATATATCGACACTGTCCACGTCTCTCAGGGTCTGATCGTTGAGCCGAAGTACATGCCGTACACCATGCCCGCGTTCTATCTGCCGCACTGTCACAATGTGAAGTGGTCTGAGCAGGTCAAAGCCGATCCCGAGATACATATTCCCGTTACCGTTGTCGGCAGTATAACTACCATTGCCGAGGCAGAAGAGATCATAGCCTCCGGCAAGGCGGATATGGTGGCGATGGCGCGTCAGCTGATGTGCGATAACAAGCTGCTCTACAACGCATACCACGGCATGGAGGAAAAGACCCGTCCCTGCCTGCGCTGCCACGAATGTGCGCCCGCCGATATAGTTCATCTGCGCTGCGCGACTAACCCGCGTCTTGGCCGTGAATCCGAGATCCCCGAGGAGCTGCCCTATGCAAAGCAAAAAAAGAGAGTTGTCGTTGTCGGCGGCGGCGTTGCCGGCTGCATGGCTGCAAAAACGCTCGTCGAGCGCGGACACGACGTCATTCTTATTGAAAAGAGCGATAAGCTCGGCGGCAGACTCCACGAAATAAGCTGTCTGTCCTTCAAGTTCGACATGCGCCGCCATCTCCAGTGGCTCATGAGCAGTACGATGGAATGCGGCGCCAAGATCATGCTCAACACCGAGGCTACGCCCGAAACGATAATGGGTCTCAAGCCTGACGTCGTGTTTGTCGCAACGGGTGCCGACCGGCTGACGCTCCCCATTCCCGGCATCGGCAGAGAGAATGTTCACCACGTTCTCGATGTTGACACCGGCAGGGCAAAGGTCGGGGATAGGGTCGTTGTATGCGGCGGCGGCCTGTCAGGCACCGAGTCCGCGCTTCAGCTGGCAATGGACGGCAAAAAGGTCACGGTTGTGGATATGCTCCCCGTTGAGCAGTTCGCAAGGGATCATTCACCCGCGCCGAGAGGTATGCTCTTACAGCTTCTGGAAAAGTATGATGTCAAGCTCATCGGAAGCGTCCGCGTCTGCGGCATAGATGATAACGGCGTTACGGTAATGGCGCAGGACGGCACAAAGTCCGTTCTCCCCTGCGATGACGTTGTCGCGGCATTCGGCATGAAGAAGAACGACGCCCTGCTCAAGCAGCTGAAGGAGCTTATGCCCGACGTCATAGCGGTAGGCGACTGCAATGTCGTCAAAAATATAAAGAACGCAAATCAGGTTGCATTCAACCTTGCGCTTGAAGTGTAAAAAACAGGCTGTATTGTCTGTTAATAAATAAGGAGAAAGTAAAATGGAGAACGCAAAAGTTTCAAACAAAAAACTTATGTCTCTGGCGATCCTGTTTGTGTCCGCGCTTGAAATGGGCGGTATGGGTCTCCAGCCCGCACTGGCGGATATAGCCGCCGCATTCCCCGACATCCCCACCGTATGGATGCAGGAAATGTCCAACTGGCCCGGCTTCGCAATGCTCCTCGGCTGCGCACTGTCTACCCTGCTTGCAACCAAGGTGTCCAAGAAGGTTCTCTGCCAGATAGGCGTCGGCTTCGTCGTCGCATATGCCATTCTCGGCTTTGCACTGCACACCAGCTTTGTTCAGCTCATGATGTGGCAGACCATTCTCGGCCTCGGCTTCGGCTTCCTCATGCCCACCTCCAACGGCATCATCGCTGAAAATTACGTTGAAGAAGAGCGCGGCAGGCTCATGGGTATACAGGATCTTTTCACCAACGGCGGCGGTATGTACCTGACCCTCATCGGCGGCGTCCTTGCCGCCAAGGCATGGAATTACACCTACCTTGCTTTCCTTTACGCGATCATTCCTCTCGTTCTCGGCTGCATCTACTTCCCCGCTGACAAGCCCGCTGCGGCAAACGGCGAGAAGAGCCACCTCAAGGTTTCTCCCATCACATGGCTGTTCGGCGCGATCATTTTCGTGTTCATCAACTCCTACGGCGTCATGGGCGCAAACATTTCCTTCATCATCACCGAGCGCGGCATGGGCTCCGCCGCTCTCACCGGCACTGCAATGGCGATCTTCCTCGTCGGCGGTATGTTCGGCGGTCTGATCTTCAACCCGTTTGAAAAGAAGCTTCATGAGTATGTTCTCTGCTGCGGCTTCATCGCCCTTGTCATCGGCTTCCTGATCATTTACTTTGCACAGTCTCTTATTGTCCTGTTCATCGGCGCTTTCATCGTCGGTACCTCTATCGGCTTTGAAATGCCCGGCACCCTGCTCTATGCAACCAATTACAACACCGTTGAGGCTTCTACCGCTGCCTGCGCCATCATCCACATGGCAGGTCAGCTCGGCACCGTCTGCTCCGCGCTGTTCTACACCCCCGTTGCCGGTCTCATCAAGCCCAACAATACCTCTTTCCGCTTCCTCTTCGCGGCATGCGTCTGCACGGCGCTGGCACTTCTCGTCGCTCTGGCAGTCTCGATCGTAAAGAAGAAAAAAGCAGCATAATCTCTGCGGATTCCAAGCAGCGCTCAACCGCCATACCGCCGTTCTGGGGCGGTATGGCGATTGAGCGGATTCGTTAGTTATTTATTTCACTATTAGTGGAAAGTTTGAGGATTTAATTATGGACAAAGCAACAAAGAGAAGAACCATAATCGGTATAATTGTTCTGATTTTTGCAAACACTGCGGCAGGCGGAGCAGAGTGGTGTTCCTCCGCGCTGGCAGATATTGCCAACGTATTCCCTGATGTTCCTTACAGCATTATCACCCTCGTAAATAACATTCCTAACCTCTGCGCAGTTGTCTTCACGGTCGTAGCGGGCGTTCTTGTCAACAGAAAGATCACGCTGCGCAATATGCTTCTCATCGGCATCGGCTGCCACTGCATCGGCGGCATACTACCCGCCCTGTTCGGCGATACCAGCATGGCAATGATGTTCCTCGGCCGCTTTGCCTTCGGTATCGGCTACGGTCTTATGCAGGGTATCGGCATCTCCATGAGTCTTAAGCTCGTAGAGGACAGCAGATTCAGAAAGCATGCCATGGGCTGGGCCGTCGCGGCGCAGTATGCCATGAACATGGTTGCGCAGGTTGCAGTCGGTCATCTGTGCGCGATCAAGTGGAATTACAGCTTCTTTGTGTATCTCTGGAGCGCTATTCCCTTCCTCATCGTTCTCTTCCTCTGCCCCAAGTTTGAGCTTGACAGGAACGACACCTCCACCACCGGCGGCAAGCTTGAAGCGATGGCAAAGTCCGGCTCTCTCGGTCAGGCCGTAAAGAACCTGCCGGCGATAGTATGGGTCTTTTCCGCGATCGCTATCGGCTACATGCTTTGCTATTACCCCATGTTCCTGGTTATCTCCAAAATCATTGTCGGACGCGGCATCGGCAATTCCGTTACCGTCGGCAACGCAATGGTGTTCTACTCCGTCGCCACCATAATCGGCGGTGTTGTCTTCGGCTTTGCCGAGAAAATATTTAAGAATAAGACGATGTTTGTGATGCTTGCCGTCACCGGCATCACGATGCTCGGTCTGTACCTCTCCCACAGCTTTGCTTCTGTCGCCGCATGGCTTGTCGTCAGCGGCATATTCTCCACCGGCATCATTCCTGCCTGCATCAGCGCATTCAGCGACAGCGTTGACGAGGAAAACAAGTTCCTCGCCACCTCTATTGCCGAGTCCGGCGTTAACATCGGCGCATTCCTCGGCACTCCTTACATCGCGCTTATCGAAGCCTTCGGCGGCACCGCAGACACTGCAATGTTCATCTCCCCGATAATCATGCTCATCCTCGGCTTCGTTACGCTCAAGTTCTGCAAGAAGGACGCCAAGGTCTGATTTCGCCCGGCATAGCCTTCTTTGAAATTCCTCCCTCCGGTCTGCTCTGGCCGGAGGGATACTTATAGTATCGGGTGGATTTTGGCTCTATGTCAATAGTTGGGGTAGAGCAAAAGAAGACCTAAAAAACAGGA
>UROG01000053.1 GCA_900549485.1 uncultured Eubacteriales bacterium | reverse complement strand
ATAAACCGCCGTCGAAAGCCTTGATATATCAAGGCTTTCGGTAACAGCATTTTGATCTCTTTCAAAATGCTCGGCGGAAAGCGCGGTCAAAAAAAGTCCTTGCAGGACTTTTTTGGCAAGCTGGATAGCCTATTGAGAACGGCAGTCCTCAATAGGCTATGATATCATTACTTTCTGGACATTGCAAGCTTGCCCTTTTCGCCAAGCTCGGGGATAAACATGCCGACAACACCGCAGATCACGAGAAGCGCGAACGCGATGCAGAAGACCATAAGATTGTTGCCGCCCGCTATTGCCGCAACGATCGTCGGCAGGACAAAGGACATTATGCCGAGGGCAGTCTGGTTCATGCCGGTGGCGGTGCCGATGCACTCGGGACCGAAGTCGCCGGTGAGCGGCAGGAGCGGGATACGGGTGAAGCTGACGCCCACGGAGCCGGAGCAGATAAGTCCGCCCAGTGCGACGAGTACGAACGTAAAGCCGCTGACGGGCAGCAGGTATGCAAGCAGGTAGAACAGTCCGCCCACGATGCAGATAAACGCATACGGCGGGTTGATCCTGCCGATTTTGCCGATAACGGCGCCTGCGAGAATACCGCCGATGATAAGCGAGAGATTGAGGACGGTGCCTATCGCGCTTGCCATCTGTTCAGGCGCGCCCTTTTCGATAAAGGCGGCGGTGAGATGTGTATTTATGAGCAGAGCCGCGCCGACCGCGAAGCCGGAGCAGAGCATGACGAGCCACATATTCTTGCTCTTGAGGACCTTGGCAAGGTTGCCCTTGCCCGCGTCCGCGTCAAGCGCCGGTCCCTTGGGCGGCTCTTTGACGATGAGCAGCCATGCCAGAAGCAGTATGCCGCCGAGGATGGAGACGCCCGCAAACGCCGCAGGAAGGCTGGGGAAGGCATTACCCGTGGCGAAAGCCAGAGTTGTGCCGAGACCGCCCGCCGCGCCGAAGAAGCCCATTGCCAGAGGCATTTCCTCAGGCATGAACAGACCGCCGACCATTTTGGGTCCGACGATGGTAATGGGCAGGAGGAAGGTGCCGATGAGTACGGTAGCAATGAAAAGCTCAACATAGGTATGGGCGAATATACGCCACACCATGCATGCCACGGTGAGAATAAGTCCAAGTGCGGTGAATTTCTTTACGCCCTTGTCGTCAAGAACCTTGCCGATTATAACACTGAGAAACGCGCCCGGCAGACAGCCGATGGTGGAGATCGCGGTAAGCTCGGCGGGGCCGATGCCGAAAGTGGGCATCGTGTCGGGACGGACGGCGAAGATCATGTTGGAGTAATAGAGAATCGCGGTGCCAACCATAAGAATGGCAAGAACTATCCATTTGTATGCCTTGCTTTGTTTCATAATTCGTTACACCTTTCACATTCATTATCAGAACGCTGCGGGCAGCCGTTTGACTGACTGCCCGCATAAAATCAGGCTTTATCAGGCCGGGGCTTTGCCGCCCCGCGCTCAATTTTTATCTGATGGATTCGAGGAATCTCTTGACCATTACGCGAACTTCATGGATCTTGTATTCATTGTTGCGTATGGGCAGAGCGCCTTCTACTGCCATTTCGGAGGCCTTTGCTATGACTTCATCGGTAAGTGTCTTGCCTGCAAGGTACTCCTCGACCTTCTTCAGCTCCACGGGAACGGGGGCGACGCCGCCGAGGACGAGGCGGATGTCCTTGCCGCCTGCTTTGTAGGAGCTGGCGAGAGAGACTATTGCGAAGTCAAGACTCTTGCGGATACGGAACTTCTCATAATGAGTGATCGCATCTGTATCGGGCTTTATAACAATCTCCTTGACAAGCTCACCGGCCTCAAGCTGATCCTTGGTGTCAAGATGTGCGGTGAAGAACTCTTCCGCCTTGACGGTCTTCTTGGTGGTGACGATGTCGGCGTCAAGAAGAAGGAGTGCGGGGCTGATATCAGAGGCGTTGACGGAGTAGCAGCCGCAGTTCATGCAGCGGCGCGCTTCCTGCTCGGCATACTCTTTTGCGATGGTAACGGTGTCTTCCCTGTCGAGAGTTCTCTCGGCGGCGGGGATGGAGATATCCTTTACGCCGCGGTGGAGATTTGCAAACTCGGGATCGAACTTGAGGAAGCCTTCATGCTTATACTCAGGCTTTGCGATGCCGCAGCTTTCATTGATGGCTTCTGCCGCATTGCGTCCCTGACGGATAGCGGAAATAACGGTGGACGGACCGGAGACTATGTCGCCGCCGGCGTATACGCCCGCGTGGCTGGTAGCCTGGGATTCCGCATCGACGACGAGGCGTCCCTTAGCGTTTGCAAGGTCATAGCCCTCCTTGAGGAAGCCGAGATCGACCTTCTGTCCGGCTGCCATAAGGATGGAGTCGGCATTGACGACGGTGGTGTCGTTCTCGTCATAGCTGAGGACGAGACGGCCGTTTTCGTCGCGGGTGTAGTTGCATCTCTTGAGCATGAGGCCGACGACGTTGCCGTCCTTGTAAATGGTGCGCACAGGCGCCCACTGAGGCATGAGCTGCACGCCCTCTTCCTTTGCGCGCTCGACCTCTTCCTTGGAAGCGGTCAGCTCGCTCTCGGGCTTACGGAAGATAAGGGTGACGGACTTTGCGCCGAGTCTCTTTGCGGTAACGGCAACGTCCATAGCGACATTACCGCCGCCGTATACGATGACGTTTTCACGGTTCTTCTTGTTCATCCACTTGTTGACTTCAACAAGGAACTCAAGACCGAACTCGGTAAATTCCTCGCCGTCGAAGCCGATAACGGGACGCTTCCATGCGCCTGTCGCGTAGAAGACCTTGTCGAAGTCCTTCTCAAGCTGAGCGGCCTCGATGTCCTTGCCAAGCTCCTTGCCGAACTCGAACTTTACGCCCATACCGGCGATAGCGCCTGCAACGTCGTCAACATAGTGCTTGGGGAGACGGTAGTGAGGGATAGCATACTGAAGCATACCGCCGGCCTTTTCCATCTTGTCGAAAACGGTGACGGCATGGCCTGCCTTGCGCAGATAGTATGCGGCGGTCAGACCCGCGGGGCCCGCGCCGATGACGGCGACCTTTACGCCCGTCTCGGTCTTGGGGGCTGCATAGTAGACATCCTTGTGCTCCATGGCGTAATCGCCCAGAGCGCGCTCAACGGTGTGGATGGAAACGCAGTCGTCATGGTTCTTCCGATCCTCGGTGGCCATAACGGTGGTTCTGTTGCAGTGATCCTCGCACAGATGTGCGCAGACGCGGCTGGTAATGGAGGGCATGGGGTTGACGCGGTAGAAGATATCTGCGGCAGCGGCCCAATCGCCGTTGCGGAGCTTTTCCATGTAGCCGGAGATATCGGTATTATTGGGGCATCCTCCGGAGCAGCCGACGTGTGCAACGGTCTTCATGCCGCCGAAGATGGAGTGGAAACGGCTGTCGCCCTTGAGGGCATAGCACTCTGCGCCGCCCTTGCGCGCACATTCGAGAGCGCCGCCGCTTCCTTCCGGATAGCGGTAGAACCAGCAGCGTACATCCTGGCAGATGTTGCCGCCGATAGTGGCCTTGTTGCGGACCAGAGGAGATGCGACGGAGTGCGCGGCTTCCTTGAGAACGGCGGGGAGCCTGTCGGATGCTTCAACATCCTTCAGCTTTGTGAGGGCACCGATCTTTACGGTGTCCGTGCCTTCAATATATTCGGCACCTTCAATGGATTTGAGGTTGACTATTTTGTCGGGATAGACCGGCTGGATTCTGGTACGAAGCTCGGTCATAAGGTCGGTGCCGCCGGCGATAGCCTGATTGGCTTCCTTGCTGCCCTTGAGTTCCTCAATTGCTTCATCGAAGGACTTTGCATTTACGTGCTTGAATTCCTGCATTTCAAATCCTCCCTATTAACCTTCGTTGATGACCTGCAGCACGTTAACGGGCGTTGCAGGATACTTCATGTAGTGCTTGCCGATTGCGTTGGAGATCGCCATGGAGATCGCCGCCGCGCCTGCGGAACCGGAGATTTCGCCGACGCCGACAGCCTTGAAGCGAGAAATGTTGGGCTGGCTTTCCTTGATGACCATGTCAATGGGCGGGAACTCGTTGAACGGACGCCACTTGTAGTCGATAAGGTTGTTGGTCATGATGCGGCCGGTGTATTTGTCGTAAATGGTTTCCTCAAACGTGCCGGTATCGACCATTGCGGAGCCGATGGACGCCTGAAGCTGCATCTCGAGAGCCTTCGGGTCGATGATCTGACCGACGTCGGTGCCGATAAGCTCGCGGAGAAGCTTTGCCTCGCCGGTTTCCATATCGACCTCGACCTCAACGAAGTTGATGCACATATTGGGCTGCGCGTAGTTTGCCTTCCAGCGGCCGAAGCCGGTGATGGAGGTAGAGTAAGGAATGATGGCGGCCCAGGGCAGCTTGTTGTCGGGCTTGTTGGAGACCCATACAAAGCCGTCGCAGGTCTCTATCTCGTTGGGGGAGCAGCGGAACACGCCTGCCGCCATGACCTGGAGCTGACGGAGTGCATCCTCTGCGGCGCGGGTGGCGGCGGTACCGGAGGTAAGAGTGCCGCGGGAGCCGCACAGACCGAATTCAACGGGGTTATCTACAGTACCGGTATTGGTAACGGTGACGGATTCAAAGGGAACGTTGAGAACCTCCGCAACCATCTTTGCGCAGGCGGCTCTCTGTCCCTGACCGGATTCAACGAGAGACTGGTTGAGGATAACGGAGCCGTTGGTGTGCAGTCTTACGATCGCCTCGGAGTTGTCCTCGCCGACGTCGCCGTTGCCGTGGATGGAAACGCCGACGCCTATTCTCTTTGCGCCGTTTACGGAAGTGGGCTTATACCAGCCCTTGAACTTATCCTTCCAGCCGAATTTCTCGGCGGCTTCAAGGATAGCCTCGCGGTAATCGACCTCGTGGCAGGTCCACCAGTTGCAGTCACGCCACATATAGCGGTCGCCTGCGCAGACAAAGTTGTCATGGAAGAATTTGACGGGGTCCATGTTGCGCTCGGCCAGCATATGGTCGATAACGGGCATCATCGCGCTCTTGAGCTCCTGACCGCCGAAGCCGCGGACGGTGCCGCAGGAGATGGTATTTGTGGCGTACATGCAGGTGTCGATGTCCCAGTTCTGGCACTTTGCAAGAGCGACCTGCATTTCGCCGAGACCGACGGCGGTGATGCAGTAGCCTGCGTCGTCGGTGTAGCCGGGCATGACGTACCAGTGACCCTTTACGGAGGTCATTATGCCGTCCTTGATGGAGAAGCGGGCGGTGAAGCGGGAGGCCAGACGCATTTCATGAATGGTGAGCTGGTCTTCCTTGTTCATTCTGAAGCGCACGGGATGGCCGGTAAGTCTGGAGAGCATTGCGGTATACAGACACATAAGGGTCATTTCCTGCTTGTTGCCGTAGGAGCCGCCGACGTTGAACACACGCGTCTCGATAACGGCGTCTGCGGGCATACGGCCGACATCGGGGGGCATCTTGGGAACACGGTCGGACTGTGCAGTCGCCCACATGAGGTACTTGTTGTTGATATCGTCGTACCACATGATCATTTCGGGCGGTTCGGGAGCAAGGGGCGAGGGGTTTGTCTCAAAGTAGCCGGTGCCTTCGTAAACGAAGTCGGCTTCCTCGCAGGCCTTGTCGCAGTCGCCGCGCTCAACGGCGAACAGCATCTTCTCATCGCCGAAGCCGAGATCCTTCTCGTAGCGGTTGTTCTGGAAGAAGCCGGGATAGAGCTGTGCAGCGCCGTCGGCCTTTGCTTCCTCTATATCGAAAACGGCGGGCAGCACTTCATACTCGACCTTTATAAGGCGGATCGCTTCCTCGCACAGCTCCTCACTCTCCGCGCAGACGAGAGCGACACAGTCGCCGACGTAGCGCAGATGCTCGTCGCAGAGCTTCTTTATAGGGGGAAGACCCTGGAGGAATTCCTTGGAGAACTCAGGCTGATTCTTGTATGTAACAACGGCGTGTACGCCGGGGAGCGCTTCCGCGGCGGATGTGTCGATGTCCTTTATCATTGCGTGTGCATAGGGGCTGGGCATGAGCTTTGCGTGGAGCATATCCTTCATCTTGTAGTCGTCAAGGTATATGCACTTGCCGGTGACTATCTCTCTTGCTTCTTTTCTGGGGCGGTACTTGCCGATGTGGCGGTATTCGGGCTTTTTAACGTTACTCATTACTCTACCCCTTTCTTTGCTAACTTCTCGAGTGCGTCGAGAACGTGATAATGGCTGATGCAGCGGCAGTAGTTGCCGGAGAGAGCCTCCGCTATCTCCTCGCGTGTGGGATGGGGATTGTGATTGAACAGAGCGCGGGATGCCATGATGATGCCGGGAGTGCAGTAGCCGCACTGGAAAGCGTACTCATCAATGAACGCCTGCTGGATGGGGTCAAGCTCGTTTGTCACGGGGTTCTGAAGACCTTCGATCGTGGTGATCTCGGCGCCGTCGCACTCAACGGTAAGAGTGATGCAGGATGCAACAGCATCTCCGTTTATTATAACGGTGCAGCAGCCGCAGGCGCCCTCGGAGCAGGACTCTTTAGTGCCTGTCAGGTCAAGGCGGTTGCGAAGGGTCTGGCACAGAGTTTCGCTTGTGGGAATCTGACCAAACTCATGACCGACGGCAAATACATATCTTCTGCCGTTTATGGTCATGGAAACAGTTTCGTTTGCCATACTTCCAATTCCTTTCAGATAAAAAATGTAAAACGCCGGAGACAATAGTCCCCCTCTTGATAAATTATAGACAATTCAAAAAAAGATAACAAGTCCGTGGATGTAGCCTGTGCAACATAATTGTCCAATAGTTGACAATCCGGAAGTTTGTAAATATACTTTAGAGTATAAAGAGTATAATACATAAGAAGAGGTGCGCCGTGATTTACGATGATCCCTGCATAAAGCTTATACGCGAACATCTTGGAGATGCGCTGTCCGAAACGCTCTTTGACGGGCATCTTGAGTATTCCGCCTCTGGCGATCCGTATGCGCTCGGCGCGGCTGTCGGCAGATATTTTTCCGATGCGGGCGCCGCCGTCCGCCGCGACTGTCCGGAGCTTTTCGCGCTTGCCGGCGAGGCGCTGAGCCGCGGTATTCCGTCCGGGGAGCTTATCATGTCCCCGCAGGCGCTGAGATTCTATACGGGGCTGGGCGGCGTTCCGGAGCAGTTCACCGATATATACAACTGCTATTTTGATTCCGGTATAGTCAGATTCGGCGCGGATGAGGTCTTTGTTGACGGCGGGGCGCAGGATCTTTTTACCTCGTTCCGCTTTGCAAAGAAGACACGCGGAAAATACGGCGCGATTTACGCCTTTGAGCCGAGTGAGAAGAATTACTATGAGTGCATGGGCAACAAGGCGCTTTTCGACGGTGTTGTGCACGTCTCCGCCGCCGCGCTCAGCGACCGCACGGCGTTCGTCGGCTTTACTGAGGATAAGCAGAATTCGCATATAGACGACGCTTCCGGCGTCCATGTGCAGGCCGCCGCGCTGGACGACTGTCTTGAGGGCATAGACCCCACGTACATAAAGCTTCACCTTGAGGGCGGGGAATACGCGGCTCTCATCGGGGCGGAGAAAACCGTGCGCCGCGCCGCGCCGAGGCTTGCGGTATGCGTTGACCACTGCGCGGAAGATATCGTCCGCATCCCGCAGAAAATTCTTGAATACGACAGCGCCTATAAGCTCTATCTGCGCCACTATTCCACAAGCATCACCGAAACCGTGCTCTACGCGGTAAAATAAAAAAACTCCCCCAAACGGGGGAGTTGCGGCCGTCAAAGAAAGCCACGCAGAGTTTTTGCCCGCAGGCAAAAACAGTTCACTCATTTTCACGCATTTCCGACTATCTTGATAAGTGCAAGCTCGGGGTTGAATTTTACGTTTTCTATTTCCTCCTCGGTTGCGTTCGGAGAAGCCACTGTCATCCATTCCTTCCACGCCCTCTGGGTAGACCTGAGCTGTTCGCAGATACGGACGTCTATCCCCTCGCTCTCGAACCAGTGCTTCCACTCGTCCATTGTCCAGAAAACCGGGTTTTCGTTGTCGTCGTCCTTATACACAAAATCCTTGTCCCTGCCGAGAAGCACAAAGCCGACCTGCGCGTCCTCTTTCAGCGCGGGCTTTATTCTCGTCTCGAAAAATCCCGCTTCCATGCCGAAATTATGATAGGCGTTGACGCAGACAAGCGTGTCGATAATGCCGTTCGGCACCGGCAGGGACGCGGCGTCCGCCTGTATCGGGAAAACGTGTCCGTCAAGCCCCATATCCCTGAGCATCATACAGGTTTCGGAAGCGTAGACGTTTTTATCCACCGCGTACACGTCCGCCCCGTATTCCTTTGCAAGAAACACGGAGGATAATCCCCTGCCGCAGCCGAGATCGAGCACCAGCGTACCGGGCTTGATATCCATGCTGTCGGTAAGCTCCTCTGTAAGGTAGAGCGCGTTCGGCCCCGCCATGCATTTTCTTACCATAGTTTTGTCATATTTGCCGGAGCGTTCAAGCATAATATTTCTCCTTTTTTACTATCTGATTTTTTGTTTGAATTTTATCAATATTTTGCTTATAATGCAATCGCAGAATTGTTGCCTGTGCAACATACTATTACCGCAGCGGAGGACTTTGAATGGAAAAAATACTTGTCTGCGTCGATGCCGCCGCCGTACCCGACGGCGCCGTGGACGCGCTTTGCGCCGATGTTCCCGCGCTTGTCGGGCGCTGGAACAGGATGCTGGAGCACTGCGAAGAAGCCAAAGAGGAAATAACGGAGCTTCCGGCCATGGCGATAAGCGCAGTCAACTCCAAAAATTTTCAGGTCATCGGGATGCTTTACAAGGTCGTGCGCGCTTTCCAGCGTGAGCATGAGTACCCGAAGCAGGTGAAGATCGTCTGCCCCGACGATGAAAGCGCCCGTATATACCGCGTCGTCTACAATTTTTATATTCCCCGCACAAAGGAAGACCGCATGGCGGACAAGGGCTGGGACTGATGCCTGACTTTAATACATAGTTTTTTGACAGTCTCAGCCTGTCATTAAAAACGGCTGGCTTTATCAATGCGCAAATTTCTTTGACAAACCGTTCCCTTATAAGGTATTATCTTTATAAGGGAAGAAAAATGAAATATCTGAAAGGGGAACATCAATGTCAAACGCAGTAACGTCAGATTACGTAGGGATCGAGTTTGGTTCTACGCGCATAAAGGCCGTCGGCATCAACGACGGCTTCAAAACGGCTCTCTCCTCCGATCACACATGGGAGAGCAGCTATGTAAACGGGATATGGACATATCCTCTGGACGAGGTCTGGGACGGACTGAGAGACGCGCTGGACGCGTTCAGGGGCGCCGCCCCCAAAGCCGTCGGTATCTCCGGCATGATGCACGGCTACCTTGCGTTTGACAGCGACTGGAACCTGCTCACGCCTTTCCGCACATGGCAGAACACCATTACCGCGCAGGCCGCCGACGAGCTGACCGCGCTGTTCGGCTTCAATATCCCGCAGCGCTGGAGCATCGCGCATCTGTGGCAGGCAATACTCAACGGCGAAGAGCACGTCAAGGACGTCGCGCATATCACGACGCTTGCCGGTTATGTGCATTTTATGCTCACCGGCGTGAACGCCGTCGGCATCGGAGAAGCTTCCGGTATCTTCCCGATCGACAGCACGGCCCTTGACTATAACGCGGAAATGCTCGATAAGTTCGACGCGCTTCTGAGCGGACGCGGACTGAACAAGAAAATAAGGGCACTGCTTCCCGCCGTTCTGCCCGCCGGCAGGAACGCCGGCAGTCTGACCGAGGACGGCGCAAAGCTCATAGGCGGCGTCTTCCCCGTCGGCACTCCCTTCGTCCCGTGCGAGGGCGACGCGGGTACCGGCATGGTGGCGACCAACGCCGTCGCGCCGAGGACGGGCAACGTCTCCGCCGGTACGTCCATTTTCGCAATGATCGTGCTTGAGCGTGCGCTTAAAAAGGTGTATCAGGAAATAGACATGGTGACGACCCCTGCGGGCGCGCCCGTGGCAATGGTTCACTGCAACAACTGCACCCGCGACATGAACGCATGGGCGGAGCTCTTCCGCGAGACAGCCGCCCTGTTCGGCGCGGATGTCTCCACGGGTGAGCTGTTCACAAAGCTCTATTTCAAGAGCCTTGAGGGCGATGCGGACTGCGGCGGCATCACCGTGTTCAACTACCTTGCCGGCGAGGGCATTACCCACATCGACGAGGGCAGACCCATGGTCATAAGAAACGCGGACAGCAGATTCAGCCTTGCCAACTTCATGCGCGCACAGCTCTATTCCTCGATGGCGACGATGAAGCTCGGCATGGACATTCTTGCGGATGAGAACGTTGTTATCGACTCTCTCACCGGTCACGGCGGTCTGTTCAAGACTCCCGACGTAGGTCAGCGCTATATGGCGGCGGCTGTCGGCGCGCCCATTACCTGCACGGAGACCGCCGGTGAGGGCGGCCCGTACGGCATGGCGCTGCTGGCGGCGTATTCGCAGTATGCGGATGAGCCGCTCGAAAGCTTCCTGCGCGAAAAAGTCTTTGCAGATGCGCGTTCCGTCACGCTCGCCCCCGACGCCGCCGACGCCGAAGGCTTCAATGCCTTCCTCGAAAAATACCGGCGCGGTCTGAATGTGGAGCGTTCCGCGGTGGAAAACCTGTAACGGCTGCCTGATTACAGTATCATAATGTCAGAACCACCCGTCCTCCGGCCGTGCGCCGGGGACGGGTGGTGAAACTGTCAAAAAAGCCTCGCAGAGTTTTTTGCCCGCAGGCAAAAAATAGTTTTAAT
>UROG01000052.1 GCA_900549485.1 uncultured Eubacteriales bacterium | reverse complement strand
AGTAGTTCATCATGGAGAACATACCCTTCTTCATCTCGCCGCCGTACCAGGTGTTGAGAATGACCTGCTCACGGCTGGTGATGTTGAAGACGACTGCTGTCTCGCTGTTGAGACCGAGTTCCTTGTAGTTCTCGACTTTTGCCTTGGAAGCGCAGTAGATGGTGAAGTTAGGCTCAAAGTTAGCAAGCTCTTCCTCGGTGGGCTGGATGAACATATTCTTTACGAAGTGTGCCTGCCATGCAACCTCCATGATGAAGCGGATAGCCATGCGGGTGTCCTTGTTCGCGCCGCAGAAAGCGTCCATGACATACAGCTTCTTGCCGGACAGCTCTTTTACCGCCAGCTCCTTGACGGCCTTCCAGCACTCCTGAGAGGCGGGGTGGTTGTCGTTCTTGTACTCGTCGGAGGTCCACCACACGGTGTCCTTGGAGTTCTCGTCAACAACGATGAACTTATCCTTGGGGGAACGGCCGGTGTAGATACCGGTCATAACGTTGACGGCGTCAAGCTCAGTCAGAGTGCCCTTCTCGTAGCCTTTGAGAGAGGGATCCATTTCATCTTTGAAAAGCTCCTCATAAGAGGGGTTGTGGATGATCTGAGTGGTGCCGGTGATACCGTACTTGGTAAGGTCGATAGTAGACATATTCGTCGTTCCTTTCTGAAAAAATGTTATTTTTTACATAGAAAAGCATAATGCGGCAGGAAAAGCAAATTTTCCCGCATTTTGTTGTATACCAATTATATAACGTGCGGAATCAATGTCAATCCCTTAAAACAACTTTGTTATTTTTCTCACTTTTATACAAAACCACCCCTGCGCATTGAATATGAGTTAATGTTGAAACTGTGCAAAATTACAACACCGCGTTGGGAAAAACTGTGCATATTATCGACGGCGGAACGCAGAGGAACGCCGTGGTTTCGGCGGCGCTATATTTAACATTTCGTTTGCTTGAAAAGCGCGGTGAGATGTAGTACAATAACCATGACTATACCTGCATTGAGCAGCTTAAAAGGCGGACTATGGCAAAGATAAGAAAAAACAGAACAGGCGGCATTGAGCGCAGGCGGGACTTTGCGAGGAGTCTCTGCTTTCTTGCGCCCAGTTTTCTGGGCGTGGCGGTGTTTTTCATCGTGCCGTTCTGCGTCGTTGTGTACTATTCACTTATAGACGGGGTCGGTTCGAGAAACTTTGTGCTTCTGGACAATTTCATTAAGCTTTTCAACAACTCCGCGTTCATCCTTGCGGCGAAGAACACGCTGCATTTTTCTGCGATAGCGGTGCCGCTTGCCGTGGTGCTGTCGATCATACTGGCGCTGATGCTTGAAGCGCGCATCCCCGGAAAATCGCAGTTCCGCACGTTCTTTTTAAGCCCGATGATGGTGCCTGTGGCATCGGTCGTGCTTATCTGGCAGGTGCTTTTTAATTACAATGGTACGGTCAACGAGTTTCTGCTGCTTTTCGGTGCGGACAAGATAGACTGGTTGCAATCGGAATACAGTCAGGTCGTTGTAATAATCCTGTTCCTGTGGAAAAACCTCGGGTATTTTATGATTCTGTTCATGGCGGCGCTTGCCAACATCCCTAAGGAGCTGCTGGAGGTCGCGGACGTTGAGGGTGCAAGCGAGCTGTATAAGTTCTTTTCGATAAAGCTGCGCTATCTTTCGCCGACGGTGCTTTTCGTCACGATCCTTTCGCTCATAAACTCATTCAAGGTCTTCCGCGAGGTGTATCTGCTGACGGGGGATTACCCGTATGAAACGCTGTATATGCTCCAGCACTTCATGAACAATACCTTCAACTCCCTTGATTATCAGAAGCTGTCCGCCGCCGCTGTCGTTATGGCACTCGTCATGGTGGTCATCATCGCGCTGCTGTTCAAGGCGGAGGACTGGTTCGGAAAGGACGTGGAGGGATGAAGAAGAAACATTATTTCTCCAGAGGCGTCATGTTTATACTCTGCGTTATATTCGCAGTGATTTTCCTGCTGCCGACGGTGCTGACGATCACGAACTCCTTTATGTCGGAGTCGGAGATAAAGTCAAATTACGGTATGATTTTCTCCACCACGAGCGGCGGTTATGTATCAAAAACCGTAAATCTCAAGTTCATTCCCGATAAGGTCACGTTTTCGCAGTACATAAACGGGCTTGTGAAATCGCCCGACTATCTGCTGAAATTCTGGAACAGCGTCTTTCTCGTTGTGCCTATTGTGATTTTGCAGGTGGGCATTGCATCCGTCGCGGCGTACAGCTTCACACGCTGGCGCGGAAAGATAAGAAGCGGCATATTCTTTTTCTATGTCATTCTGATGCTCATGCCCTATCAGGTGACGCTTGTGCCGAACTACCTTGTCTCAAAGTGGCTTGGCATACTCAATACCCGCTGGGCGATAATCCTGCCCGGAATGTTCGCCCCGTTTTCGGTGTTTCTGCTGACAAAATTCATGCGCCGCATACCGTATGCGCTCATTGAGGCGGCAAAGATAGACGGCGCGGGCGAGTGGGAGATTTTTACAAAGATATGCATCCCGCAGTGCCGCTCGGCGCTGTATTCGATAACAATACTCGTTTTTATCGACTATTGGAACATGGTCGAGCAGCCGCTGATCCTGCTTGAGAATGCCGACGCCCAGCCGCTCTCGGTGTTCCTCTCGTCGATAAACTCCGGCGAGATAGGTCTTGCCTTTGCAATGGCGACCGTTTATATGATACCGACTCTGCTTATCTTCCTCCACGGCGAGGAATATCTTGTAGAAGGCATTGCCAATTCCGGCAGCGTCAAGGGCTGAGACAGCGTTCCCCCAAAGAACCGTCATGCGATAAGCAATTTGAAGCAGCAAGATGCATGATATTTAAAAACAATAAACAGGATCAAATGACCCCTCAGTCATCCTTGAGGATGACAGCTCCCCTTTCAGAGGAGCCATGAGAGCAAACAGTTGAGAGGTATACCGACATGGAAACAGAAGTCAAGAACAGAACATGGGTAAAGGACGCCGCGATAGTGTTTCTTGCGGTGCTGCTTGTGCTGACGTTTTTCTCGCACACTATACTCAACGCGTCGCTGACCGAGGTCGCAACGCAGGAGGTAAAGTCCGGCACTATCACCGCCAAGGTGCGCGGTACAGGCAAGGTGGTCGCCAACGGCAGCAATAAAATCAAGGCAAAAGGCACCGTGACGATAGCCAAGGTCATGGTAAAGACCGGCGCGGAGGTCAAGACGGGGGATATCCTCTTTGTACTCGGCGCGGGCGACAGCGCGGAGCTTGAGGCGGCGAAGAATACCCTTTATGACCTTGAAGCGAGCTATAACGCCGCCGTTGCGGCTCTGCCGGTAAGCGACGGCTTTGCAAACGAACAGGCGGATATAAAAGCCAGAGAAAGAGACATCGAAGCGGCGCAGGCAAGATTTGAAGCCGCCGAAGCGGCTCTGAAAGCCAATCCGATAAAAGATCAGAAGGAATTGGAGGAGCTGGTTGCAAAAAGGGACGCGTTGGAAAACGAAATAAATACGCTCCAGAAAGAACTCGACGAATACACAAAAGAACTTGATACAAAAAAAGGAACCCTTGATGACGCAATGACAAGACTGAATTATCTGAGGTCATTGCTTAATTCGCTGAAATCAAGCGGAGGAGAAACGGGTTCGGCAGCGGGCGGAGCTTCCGGGTCAACGGCAGATGATACGCCGGCCGGAACGGCAGGAACAGCCGAAACGGGAGCTGCAACCGAAACGGCAGAGAACTATACGCCGTCAACGGGGGATACATCAATAGAGGAGCTTGAAAAGCAGGTGAAAGAGGCGGAAGCCGAAGTTACCCGCCTTTCAGCCGAGTATGCAGAGCTTCTTAATAAAAATAACGAAGAAATCAATAAGAAAAAATCAGAAATATATTCAAAGCAAAGCGAACTGACCATTGTTGAAAACCAAATCAAAGCATGGACGGGTTATAATACCAGCTACACGGAATACGTGGAAGCAAAAAACGCGCTGGCAAATGCAAAAGATGCTTACACAGCCGCACAGGCCAAGCTTGCTTACTCCATGGCGCTTGCGGGGCAGAGCGCAAAATCCGCCTATGTTGCCGTCCAGACCGCAGCCGATAAGATCGAACGGCAGAAGGAAAAGATCAAGGAGCTTTCCGGCGAGGGCGACAACAACGTTATCGAGGCGAAGACGGCGGGAACCGTGACGGAGATAAACTGCGCTTCCGGCGATACGGTTGCCAAGGACGATATCCTCGCGGTCATTGAGGTCGCCGACATGGGCTACACCGTCAGCTTCTCCGTGACGAACGAGCAGGCGCGCCGCCTGAGAGTCGGCGATGAGGCGACGATAAGCAATTTCTATTGGGGCAACGAGATAAAGGCAACGCTCAAATCCATTGCGACCGACAAGGAAAATCCCCAGAACAAGAAGGTGCTCACCTTTGACCTTGAGGGCAATGTCACCGCCGGGGCGGAGCTTACCATTTCCGTCGGTCAGAAGAGCGCAAACTATGACCTTGTTGTGCCGAACAGCGCTATTCGCAGCGACAAGAACGGCAAATTCGTCCTTGCCGTCGAGGCGAAGAATTCTCCCCTCGGCAACAGGTATATGGCAAAGCGCGTCAAGGTCGATGTTCTGGCGGAAGACGATACCAACTCCGCCGTGACGGCAGAGCTTGAATCGGGCGATTTCGTGATAACAACATCCTCCGCGCCTATAAAGAGCGGGGAGCAGGTTCGCCTTGCGGACAGCCAATAAAGGACTTCACCGCACTGTGCGGAGAAGTCCCGGACTTTACCGCGCAATGCAGAACTTTACCGCGCAATATGCCTGCGGTTTCTGAAAATCCGTGCCGCTGCACCGGCAGAAGCGACGGATAAACGACAAAAGACGGTAGATGAAATGGAAAAGACCGACAGCAAAAAGTCTTTAATACTGAAGGATGCCGCGATCGTGCTGCTTGTCGCGCTTATGGTGCTCACGTTCATGTCAAATTCGCTCATGAGCCACTTTCTGCCGCAAGTGGAGGTCAGCACGGTAGGAAGCGGTACGCTCTCCGCCGCGATAAGGGGGACGGGCAGGGTCACATCCGCAGGCAGCGCGCAGATAAACTCACCCGCCGCGAGGACGGTCAAAACCGTCGAGGTAAAGGAGGGGCAGAGACTTAAAAAGGGCGATCTGCTCTTCACCTTTGAGCATGTGCAGGACGGCGAGGTCGAAGCGGAGCTTGAAATACTTGATCAGCTTTTTGCCGAATACAACAACTACGCCTGCCAGACGCCATGGCTCACTGACTTTACCGATAAGCTCTGGGATGTCACGGTCAACGGCATTACCGAGCATATCCCGATGAGCAAGCTTGAGTATTATATGGGCGTTTCCCAGCAGCAGATGAACGCCGTGCCGTACATAGACGCTTCTGAGGCCGACGTTTTCTCGGCAAATTACAGCGAAGTAAAAGCAACATACGATTTTGCAAAGAAAAAAATCGCAGAGACGCGCCTGTATGAAACAAACGCGATAACTGCGATCAACAGCACCCTTGAATATACCGCGAAGAGGATCGCCGAGCAGCAGGAGCTTATAAAGGAAATGCGCGGCGAGACCGGCGCGGGCAACGTCTTTGCCCCATATGACTGCACCGTGACGCACATAAGCTGCAAGACCGGAGACACGGTCGAAAAAAATCAGGAGCTGTGCGTTGTCGAAACCGACAGCAGCGCGCATACGCTGAGCTTTGCCGTCGCGCCTGAGCTTGCCGAACGGCTGACCGTCGGCGATACTGCGCAGACCGGTACGGGATATATGGACAGCGGCGTTACAGCAAAGCTCAAGAGCATAAAGACGGCGGATAACGGCAAGCTGCTTACGTTTGATCTTGAGGGAAAGGTCTTTTCGGGCGACGAGCTGACACTTGTTCTGGGAAAAGAGAGTGCGGAATTTGATCTTGTCGTGCCTGCCACCGCGATACATACCGATTCCTCCGGCACGTATGTGCTTGCGGTCGAGGCGATGAGCAACCGCCTCGGTTCGCAGTATGCGGCGCGGCGTGCGGCGGTGGAGATACTTGCCGCGGATGATTTCAGCTGCGCCGTGCGCGGTAGGATAAACAGCGGCGATTGGGTGGTCGTCAGGACGGACTCTCCGATAGCCGACGGCGATCAGGTGAAAATAATTTCGGACGGCGCACAGCAGTAATACGGTGTGCGTCCGGCTTTACCCGACGGGTCGGGTTTCAGTATAATTTCAGGGCAGGAGCCTTCGCATGAAGAAAAAAATACCAAAAAAAAGAATAATATACGCGGTTGTATTTGCTGTTCTTCTGCTGGCTGCCGTAAGCTGCTATGCCGCAGTGAGGAGCATTTCCGGTATGCTCCTCACCCAGCAGGAGGCGAAGCGCTGGCAGGGCGGCAGCGACACGCCGTATGCCCAGATAAGCTGCTTCCTCCCTGTTGACCAGAAGATAGATACCGCAAAGGTGAATGCCTTCCGTCAGGTTATGATGAAGAAGTTCCAGGAGGCGTCGCTTGACATACACTCAGGCGAGCAGCTCTATGTGGACGCGTGGAGCACTGCCGGAAAGCTGAGCGTATCGAGCGCACTCGGCAAGGGCGATGTGTACGCCTATGCCGTCGGGGGCGATTTTTTCCTGTTCCATCCGCTGAGGCTCAGAAACGGAAGCTATATAAGCGGCAGCGATCTCATGAAGGACAGAGCGGTGCTTGATGAAGAAACGGCATGGCTCCTGTTCGGCTCCGACAACGTGCAGGGCATGAGCTTCAAAATAAACGGGCAGAACTTTATCGTCGCCGGAGTTATCGAACGCGAGGATGATTTTGCCACAAAAAAGGCGTATACCGACGGCCTTGGCATATTCATATCCTACGACGCCTATCTTGAGCTTGAAAAGGACGCGGGCATAACCTGCTATGAGGTCGTCATGCCGGAGCCGGTCAAGGGCTTTGCGCAGAGCGTTACGAATGACAAGTTCCCGATAGGCCGCGGCGAGATAGTGAACAATACGACCCGCTTTTCCTTCAACAGGCTTGTGAAGATAGCGAGGCAGTACGGTCAAAGGTCGATGCAGAATAAAGGCGTGATGTACCCGTACTGGGAGAACGCCGCCAGATACGCCGAGGATATCGCGGCGCTGCTCACCGCACTTTGCATGGCGTTTTTGCTGCTGCCGTCGATAACGGTGCTTGTCGTTGTGATAAGGTGGCTCGTCTACGGCAAGAGAAAGCTTGAAGATGAGCTTCTCCCGCAGTTCGTGGAGAACACGGAGGAGGCCATCCGCGCCCGCCAATATGCACATCTCCAGAAAAAAGAAAAGAAACAGACCCGATAAACTACGGGCGCGGTCTTTCCGTGAGGTTGACCGCGCCCGTGGTTTTTGCGTCAATCGGATTTCAGGATGAAGAAGTCGGGACCTTTTGTCTCGAACAGGATCAGCGACAGACCGAGAAGAAG
This sequence comes from uncultured Eubacteriales bacterium, assembly GCA_900549485.1. Taxonomy (GTDB): domain Bacteria; phylum Bacillota; class Clostridia; order Oscillospirales; family Oscillospiraceae; genus Limivicinus. The sequence goes on along the minus strand of UROG01000052.1, from coordinate 4,084 downwards.
GTCGGTAAGCGCGGAGGGATCGTCAAGGGAAACGGAGAAATCCTCTTCTATCCTGCGGATACGGTACAGCACCGTGTTGCGGTGGGTAAAGAGCATATCGCAGGTCTTTTGAAGCGACCGCCCGCACGTAAGATAATAATACAGCGTTTCGCAGTATTGCGTACCCTTTTTGCGGTCATGCGCGGCAAGAGCGCGCAGCTCATGTGCGATAAGATCGCGGCGGTTCTCAACGTTTTTAAGCAGCAGCGCCGTGCGAAGCTGAGCAGCCGTGCATACACGGCCGCTGTGAAAGCGCGGGTCCGTCATAAGCTCAAGCGCTTCATGCGCCGTCCGGTAGAGCGCCGGAAGCCCGTACAGATCATCAAGCTCCTCCGATATGACCACTTTCAGCCGAAACTCCTCCGTCAAGCCGGAAAAGGCGGAAAGATCGCTGCTCCCGTGCAGAAAAAGCAGCACGTCGCCGCGGTAAAGAAACGGGTGCGAATCGGGGAAAAGACGCTCAAGCTCATCTTTGAGATGCAGCATGCCGAGATAAAAGCTGTGATATGCCGTCAGGTCAATGAGCGCAAAGCCGGTGGGGTGAAAATCCGCAAGATAGGTGTTTGACAGCTGAAGCTGAAAATACGGAGCGGATGGGAAGCCGCCGTCAAGCAGATGTATAAGTATTTCCTCGGCCGTTTCGAACGGCTTGTCCTGACGGCTTGCCTCAATGAACAGCTGCTTGGCGAGAATTTGCTCCACCGTCTGCCATATCTCTGCGGGAACGTCCCGCAGATGCCCGTCGGTGTCCACGCATATAAGATATCCCAGCCTGACGCCCGCGCTTATAAGCGGCGCGAAACGGCGGCGGAAACTGCTCCCCTCAAGATTTACAAAGTCCGCCGCACCCGCGCTGAGCGCCTTGCTGCGGCTGATAACGGCGCTTGCCTCATATGTGATCTCTCCGCGCTTCACGGCATCCTGAAAAAGCGCGTCGGAGAAGCCGAGCGGGCGGTAATGCGCCGCGATATGAAACGCATCGTCCAGCACAAGCAGCGGACATTCCAGAAGCGCGCCTGTATCGGCGGCGAGAGCTTTCAGATCGTCCTGAGAAAAAAATTCCGAAAGCAGCGCCTTTGCGCCGTCGGACTCCCAACGTGAGCTTGCCATTGTTCTTGCTCCTTCCTCTTAAACACAACTTGTGCGTTCAGCACAATCGAATGCAGCTTTATTGTACTACCGGCTTATTGATATTTCAAGCAAAATGAGTAAAATCATAATCGCAAGGAGGGAAAAGAGAAAAGAAAGCAGCGGAAAGAGAAGATGCAATGATGGGAAAGAAAAATTGAGCGACAGCAAGCGCCCTGCGGAAATTGAAATCAAGATGCAAGGCTTTTGATATAGACAGCACAAATCAGGATGTGCAAATAAAAAATCAGTTAATAAAATGCTTGGAGGCGTTAGTTATGGTACCTACTATTTATGGTGAAAATATGTTTGATGATTTCTTTGGCGACAACTTCTTCGGCGGTCACAATCCGCTGTTCGGCAAACACTCAAGGAATCTTATGAAAACGGATATCCGCGAGACGGACGATGCAAAGGCATACAGATTTGCCGTTGAACTGCCCGGCTTCAAGAAGGAAGAGATCAGCCTCGACATCAAGGACGGCTACCTTACCGTCAGCGCCGAGAAGGGTCTTGACAAGGATGAAGAGGACAAGAGCGGCAGACTTCTCCGTCAGGAGCGTTACGCCGGGGCTTGCTCCCGCAGCTTCTTTGTCGGCGAGGTAAAGCCGGAGGATGTAAAGGCAAAGTATGAATCCGGCGTGCTGACCGTCATTGTCCCGAAGGAGGACGTAAAGAAGACCCCGACCGCCAGCAAGATCGCGATCGAATAAGCCGCGAGCAAATCGAATAAAGTTCAAACAAAGAGCCGCCTGCTGAAAATGCAGGCGGCTCTTTCAGCTTATCAGAAAAGTCCTTACAGGACTTTTCTGACAGTTCTCTGTTCTTATTCTGCGCTTTCCACAAGCGCGGCAAGCGCGGGCGCGGCGGCGGCGCCGAAAAGCCTCACGGCGGTCAGCGCCTCCTGGAGCGTGTTGCCGTCGCTGCCCACCTCAAGTATGAGCGAGCCGGGGGTTAGATGCTGATTATATCTCTGCGGCACGAGCATGACGGGACGCATGAGCGTAGGATGCGTCCCGCTCACGGCCTTCTGGAGATACATCGCAAGGGAAAGATTCTGCCGCCAATTGTCGTGCGCAAGCCCGCTTTCGTCCGTTCCCACAAGCAGCATGACCTGACTTGCACAGCTTTCATCGCCCTCTGCCAGCGTTTTATATATTACTCCGTTTTCGCCGAGGGAATCGCGGTGGATGTCTATTACTATTCTGATGTCGGGGTTTTGGGCAAGGTGCTGCGCTACTGCCTGTCCGGAGCGCGTATATGAGCCGGTGTAGCTCGGATAGTCGTATATCCCCCTGTCGTGCAGAACGTTAAGCCCCGCTGCCGTGAGTATTTCCGTCAGCTCATCTCCGATGCGCACGACATTATAGTTTGTGTCCTCCGTCCGGCTTACGTCGCTTGCCTCATAAGTGTCTATCCCTGCGGGCGTGTATGCCTCGCTTGAATGGGTATGTATTATAAGTATCTGCACCGTGCCGGGCTTGAGCCGGATGTCCGTCCCGTCACGTATAAGCTGACCCATATTTATCTGATATGAGGTCTGATTTTTTATGGTCAGCCCGCCCTCTATTGTTGTGGGGATTATCATGCCGCCAGACGCGGGTATCGGCTCGGGAGACGGCTGCGGCGGCGCGGAAGGCTCCTGCCGAGCGGCGCTTCCGGAATATATCACCGGCTGAAGCACCGGTATTTTCTGCGCGCCGGAGCTGAACCAATCACAGCTTTCGCCGTTGACGCGCACGTTTTCCATCCTCATGCTTTCTCTGCGTTCGCTTATATACGCCTTTGCCTGACGGCACAGCGGCGACATTGAAAAGATATACATGCTCATCATGATTATTGCCGAAGAAACGATCCTGCGTGAAAGGAACATAGTAATCTCACCACCTGTGAAAAATACTATGTCTGCGCCGCGCCGTTTATTCATATGGCGGCTCGCTGCGCCGCGCCGCATTTTTTATTTACCGCCGCTATGTATAATTTAATCCTCCCGAGGCAAAAATAGGATTGCAATCCAATATATACGGAGGTTTTGATTATGAACAACAGCAGCTCCGGCAGGAAGCTGGAGAGATTTTTTACGGGTAAGGGCTTTTACATAGTCCTTTTCCTGTGCGCCGCTGTAATCGGTGTATCCGCATGGATGATGACGGCAGGAAATGTGACTATGTCAGATGAGCATACCCAGATAAACAATTCGGATTTCGGCAGCGCACGGACAGAGACTATCATTGTTCCCGCCGCACAGGAGCCTGCTCCCGCCATGGACTATGACGGGCTGCTGCTTCCCGAGCCGGAGCAGGAAGAGACCGCGCCTGCCGCAGAGATCGAGGACGAGCCTGCCGAAGAGGTCTGGACGGAGAGTGCGGAAATGCCTATGGCGCCCGAATATGTGTGGCCTGTCAGCGGCGATATCGACCGCGCATACCATACCAACCAGCTGCGCTATGACGCGACAATGGCGGATTGGCGCATCCACGACGGCATTGACATTGCCGCGCCCATCGGCACAAGCGTCTGCGCCTGCCGCGCCGGTAGAGTGGAAAGCATAGTCAGCGACGATCTGTACGGCACTACCCTCACAATCGACCACGGCGACGGTACGAGAGCCGTATACGCAAATCTTGCGGATATCACCGCCGTGAATGTTGACGATTATGTTCAGGGCGGGGATGTTCTCGGCGCTGTCGGCAGCACCGCGATATGCGAATCCGCGCAGGAAGCGCATCTGCATTTTGCCATGAGCATCAACGGCGAAAGCGCCGACCCTCTTGCGTTCCTCAACGCGTAAATATAAAAGTCTCGGTGTCAATAGTTGGGGCAGTGCAAATCATATAACAAAAATGGATGCAGCGACTTCCGCTGTGCACTTGTCAAGTAAAAGTAGACACTAAAAAGCGAATAACTACAGGAAGCC
>UROG01000051.1 GCA_900549485.1 uncultured Eubacteriales bacterium | reverse complement strand
GGGATGAGGTTTTTAGCTTTTACTCGAAAGCGAAACCTGAACGCGTGCCGCTCTCCCAGCAGAAGGAGTTCAAGCCAGTGCGCAATATGGTCATCCGTGAGGTAGTGCAGATGATGGAGGAATTGCAATCCGAAAATGTTGAGTATCCGGATGGACGGCAGCAGGCTGTGCCTGAATTAGAAACCGTCTCGGAAAGTTCAGCGCCGTCCTCGACTCACAGTACTCCACCAACACCGGAGCACCGTGTCCCACCACCAGAATTCGTCGCTGCGTGTATGGTTCGTATGCTGCATCACATGGGAAATATCTTTCGGGATACCGTCGGTGCTTCTGGTTACCGGGGATTGCAGCTTGACAGGAAGCGCCGTAAAGAATTGCAGGAGTGGAAGATCGCGCTCGGTCACCGTGAGGACGACCATGAAGATTCTGCAAATTATCCAAGGCAAGTATACTAAACGTCTGCCGCAGTTCAAAGTACGGCGGACGTTTTTTAGTTTGCATCCTACGCGTCCACAATCAAAACTCATGTCTCCGCCAAGGGGGAATTGCGCTTACTCGCTGCACCCAGCCCCGGTTCACAGTGAACCCCCTTGAAGGGAATACTCTAAGTATTAGTACAGAGAGAAAAAACAGTTTGAGTATATTACACATTTGCCCACTGAACTTGCTTAGAAGTAAGAAAGAAAAATTTTTTCTGAAAACGTGTCTAAAAAAGTGAAGATTTATCCCTTAACCATATGAGGGAGTTTTTTGATCGCAGCGAGAAAAGCGCCGCAAGGATTTTCAAATGCAAATTTTTTGTGAACAGTCGAAAATTCTTTCGTGAAACTGCCTATCTCGTTCGCTTAAGAAGTGAGGGGATACTTTCCCTCCTGTGCTGTTCATAAAAATTTTAGAAAACCAGCGACTTGTGTTTTCGTGTTTTTGTGAGCTATTAAGTGAGGGAACAAAAATTTTTCCGATTTGGTTGTAGAAAAGCCCAATTTTATCCCTTAACCATATGAGGGCATAAATTTTCTCCCTCAACGTACCTTGACAAACACCGGAGCTTCCGGTCATATCCGGCTACGAATAACATCCGTGAATGTACGAGCGAGACGAAGGATGCGCCAGGACTTGCCTTTACCGGTGAGGCGACGAGCGAGTAAGATCCATTCAAAAGCGGCTCCGGCAGGCTGCACGCCAAGACTTCATTCACGCAGGTACTCCTGTCCAGCCACAGCTTTCAGGCAATGGGGGCAGCTCGGAGAGATCCTCGGAGGGGTGAAATTCCCGTGCGCAGCGCCAGCTGCGGTTCAGTAGTCCGCCCTGCCTGGGGAAGTAGTGTCGAATACAGGCAATCAAAATTTCTGACCCAACCGGCAGCCGGTGCGTTGCGTACCGCCTGTCTGGTTTAGAATCCGACAAATATGATAAAAATTTCTATCGTGAGGAGATGGTCTATGATTGGAACTAAGCATAAACGACGAGCGCAGAACAGTCGAAGTCTGGCTCTCGAACGAAGAGAAAAACGATCCCGCCGTGCAGCAGCGTCTCAAGCCGCTGTACGCAGAGTACGCGGAAAAGAAATACACCGTCGCTGTGTTCATGTCCGGAAGTCAGGACTTATACTCTCTGACAAGCGGTCTGCTCTGCTACAACAGAAAGCGCATCGCGGAGCTTGAGGTCGAACAGGAAAAGGAACAAGGCATGGTAATGTAAACGGACGACTTGCAGTAGCCGTCCGTTTATTCTTTCCTGTTGCTTTCTGAAAGCTCATGTGATACAATATTATCTGCAAATGTGGAACAGCAAATATACATAGTTGTAAGAAAGGAGTGCACCGCATGAACAATGAAATCGCAAATCGCGGTGAAGTGCTGCTGTACAGCGACGAGAGCGGCAAGGAATACGTTAGCGTTGTGTTCAAGGATGAGACATTCTGGCTGACGCAAAAAGCAATGGCAGAGCTGTTCAATGTGAATGTTCCCGCTGTGTCGAAGCACTTACAGAACATCTACGAGGAAGGCGAATTAGAGCGTGATTCAACTATTTCCAAAATGGAAACAGTTCAGCAAGAGGGCGAACGTCAGGTGAGACGAACCGTGGATCACTACAACCTCGACGCCATCATCGCCGTCGGCTACCGCGTGAACTCCAAGAAGGCCACGCGCTTCCGCCAGTGGGCGACAAAAACACTGCGCGAGTACATCCAAAAGGGCTTCGTCATCAACGATGAGATGATGAAAAACGGACGTCCGTTCGGCAAGGATTACTTCGACGAGCTGCTCGAACGCATCCGCGAAATTCGCGCAAGCGAGCGCCGCGCATATCAGAAGATCGCCGACGTGTTCGAACAGTGCAGCTACAACTACGACAAAAACAGCGAGACGACGAAAGCCTTCTACGCCTTCGTGCAGAACAAGCTGCACTACGCCGTGACCGGCAAGACCGCGGCGGAGCTTATCTCCGAGCGTGCCACGCTCGACAGCCCGACGATGGGGCTGACAACGTGGAAAGGCGCTCCGGACGGCAAGATACTCAAGAGCGACACACTCATCGCAAAAAACTACCTCAACGAAAAAGAGGTCACGCGGCTTAACCGCCTTGTGACGATGTTCATCGACTATGCCGAGCTGATGGCGGAGGACGAGCAGCCTATGAGCATGCAGGACTGGCTCAACGAGACTGACCGATTCCTCACAAATAACCGCCGCCGTGTGCTCGACGGCAAAGGTCATGTCTCGCGCGAAGCGGCGGCGAAGAAGGTCAGCGGCATATACGAGGAGTTCCGCAAAAAGCAGGACGCAGAGTATGTCTCCGAGTTCGACCGCGAATTTGAAAAGTATCTCAAGGGTGAAAGCAAATGAGAGAACACTTTGACATTGCCGGGTACTGCCGCATCTCGGTCGACGAAGAGGTGGGGCGCGACAATGTGTCCATCGAAAATCAGAAAGCCATCATACAGGACTATGTGCGCCGCACGTTCCCGGACAGCACGCTCACCTTCTATGAAGACCGCGACCGCTCGGGCTACACCTTCGAGCAGCGCGAGGGCTATCAGGAGCTGCGTAAAAAACTCATGGCGCACAAGTATGATATTCTCGTCGTCAAGGACTTCTCCCGCTTCTCACGCCGCAACAGCCGCGGCCTTGTGGAGCTGGAAGATCTGCGCGACGTGGGGCTGCGCATCATCTCCATCGGTGACGGCATAGACTTCCCGAATGACGACGACTGGGTGAAGATACAGTTCCAGTTCCTCATGAACGAAATGCCCGTTACAGATACGAGCCGCAAGGTGCGCTCTGTCGTCAAGCGCCGCCAGGAAGACGGGCGCTGGATCTGCGCCGCGCCATACGGCTACATCGTAAACAAGCAGCAGGAGTTTGAGGTCGTCCCCACCGAGGCGGAGATAGTGCGGAAGATATTCGCACTCTACATCAGCGGCTGGGGCTATAAGCGCATCGCGAACTACCTCACCGACGAGGGCATACCCACGCCGCGCATGGCAGAGCGCACCCGGCGTGAGGCCGATGGCGAAACGCCGGCGCGCAAGGTGAAGAACGAGTGGGCGATCATCACCGTGCAGGGCATCATCGACAATGATTTTTACATCGGCACTCTGCGTCAGGGCAAGTACACGCGCCGCAAGATAAACGGCGCGGACGTGAAGCGGGACGCAAGCGACCACAAGATCTTTGAGCACCACCATCAGGAGATCATCGACTACCGCACCTTCGCCACGGCGCGGGCGCTGCGCGAGGAGCGCAGCACCTCGCACTACCGCGGCGTGAAGATAAACGACAATGTCTACTCCGGCTTCCTCTTCTGCGGCGACTGCGGCAGCCCCATGTTCGCGATGAGCCGCCGCGATATCCGCGACGCCTACCGCTGCGGCGAATACCACCGGCGCGGGCGCAAGGCCTGCACGAGCCACCACATCCGCGTCGATAAGCTCGATGAGCTGGTGAAGGACTATGTGCGCAAGGTGAAGGAAAACTCCGCGCAGATGCTCGACCGCCTGAACGCCGACCTTGCGCGCGAGACGGAGGACATTGCCGAGACCGAGAAAGCGGAGCAGAACCTCACCGCAGTGCTTAACGATCTTCAGGCCGAGCTCAAGGTCACCAAGCGCCAGCGCGTCCGGGACATTATGAAGCACCCGGAGCAGGAGGCGCTGCTTGAGGAGACCTATGATGAGATGGAAAGCGACCTCTCCCGCCGCATCGAGGGCATCAAAAACCAGATAGACATGAGCGCCGACAAGCGCAACACCATCATCCGCGTCAACCGCGCCGCGAAAACGGCGATGGAGGTATTCGATGATATTCTCCAAAAGCCGAAGCTTGAGCGCCAAGACCTCACTCTGATAATCGAGCGCATCACCGTGTTCGAGGATCACATCGAGGTGCAGCTCAAGGCGGATATAGACTCTATCCTCAAGAGTGGAACCCTCCCCGCGGAGACGGAGGACGCCGCAAATTTTGATCCCGGCATGGCAGACAGCTCACCCGTCACCATAGTCCAGTGCTCGGAAAAGCACGCGGACAAGGTCTACCATGTCAATGTGATCAGTAACGGTGACCCGTTGGAGATTTTCACCGACAAAGAGGGAGAGCTGATATTCAAGAAATATTCACCGATTGGGGAACTGGCGGATTTTGCGTCCCAAATGTGTGAAAGCCTGAAGAAAGCTGCTGACGGGATAGCGGCGGTGTGTGACCGGGAGGCGATAATAGCCATTGCGGGAGGCGCAAAGCGTGAGCTGCTTGATAAGCCGGTAAGCCGCCAGCTTACGGAAATCATGGATAAGCGCGCAGTTTATACTGTCGGCAGCGGAACTGAATTTCCGGCCGCCGAGGGTGAGGAGAAGTATACGGTATCCGTCGCGGCGCCGATAACGGCGGAGGGCGACGTGCTGGGATGCGTACTCTTCATTGGTGAAAAAGATGCGCCAAACTGCGGAGAGCTTGAGCGTAAGCTTGCGGAAACTGCGGCGGCATTCCTTGGAAAACAGATGGAAAGCTGACAGATACCGTGCTTTCCGGCAGCAAAAGCCCGATGACGCATAGGCGCAGACTACCGCAGTCTGCGCCTATGCGCGAAATTTTCGGTTTTTGCATCCTTTTATCAAGTGAAAAATCGGTAAAATAAAATGTTTTTTTCGAATTTTCACGAAACTTCACTAAATATAAAAACTATGTTTTAAAGTCGGATAACAGAGCAGCAGGGGAGCTTGAGGGACAAGACCCGCCTCAAATTGAATAAAGCGCCGTCGAGAGCCTTGATATTTCAAGGCTCTCGGTAACAACATTTTGAACTGTTTCAAAATGCTCAGCGGGAGAAATCACGGATTTCCGTGATTTCTCCCGCTGTTTCGATTTTTTATATCGTGGACGCGGAACGCGAGCTTTACCGCAGTCTGCGCAATATCAAAATCCGCAGCCGCAGCCTTCGTCTCCGCCGCAGCCGCAATCGCATCCGCCGTCCTCACCGCCGTGGCAGCCGGAGCATCCGCCGCATCTGCCGCCACAGGAACCGCCTTCATCCATGATAGGAAGCCGTCCCGTGATAAGAAGATCGGCAGCCGTATCGGCGTCGCCCTCAAATCCGGCGACCGGAACTATACCGAAGCTCAAAAGCGCGCTCTTCGCCTCGGCGCCCATGCGGCCAGCAATGACCGCGTCTACCTTGTTATCACGCATGAGTTTCGCCATGTCGGCATGGCCGTGCCTGTCAGAGCAGTCGATAAGACGCTTTTCACACTCATCGGGATTTATGCCCGCATAGTTGTAGAGCGCGAACATGGAAGCGTGGCCGAAATGCTCCCCGATGTTTCCGTTGTCCCATGCAACAGCAATTACCATTCGCCTTATACCTCTTTCTCAATGCAGTCAACGAGCTGTGAAATATGCTCGCCGCTGACGCTTTCCACCTCGCCGGCGTCAACCATTGCGGATATAACTGGGTCAATGGGAAGCTTTGCGGTGTGCGCAATGCCGTATTGCTTTGCGATTTCCTCCACATGGCTTTCGCCGAAAATGGAATGGACGTTTCCGCAGTCAGGACACTTGTAGTAGCTCATGTTTTCGACTATGCCGAGTACGGGGATGTTCATCTTTTCCGCCATCTTTACGGCCTTTTCAACTATCATTCCCACAAGATCCTGCGGTGTGGTGACGATGACGATACCGTCCACCGGCAGGGACTGAAAAACGGTAAGCGGCACATCGCCGGTTCCCGGAGGCATATCGACAAACATATAGTCAACATCCGTCCAGATAACATCCGTCCAGAACTGTGTGACAGCGCCTGCAATGACAGGACCGCGCCATACGACCGGCTCAGTCTCGTCCTCAAGAATCAGGTTGATCGACATTATCTGCATACCCGTGTGGGTGGTAACGGGGACGATATACTTATCGGTGCCCATCGCGTGTTCCCTGATGCCGAAGGACTTGGGAATAGACGGGCCTGTAATGTCGGCGTCGAGAACGGCGCAGTTATAGCCGCGGCGCTGCATCTCACTCGCCAGAAGGCTTGTTACAAGAGATTTGCCGACTCCGCCCTTGCCGGAAACAACGGCGATAACCTTTTTTACGCTGGACTCCTCGTTAAGCTCCTTGAGAAAGCTCTCCGCCTGGCGGGAGGGGCAATTTTCTCCGCAGGAGGAGCAGTCATGTGTACATTCGCTCATTTTTACATACCTTTCAAATATATGCTTTTTATGGCAGCGCCGTGCTGTACGGTACTGCCGCATTTGTTTTACTTAGGGTAAAGACATTATAGCGCCGCCGTATATTTACGTCAAGCGCGGAATGCTCCCTGTTTTGCACTCAGGATAATTATGTCAACTTGATTACGTAACCTTATCGCTGATGTGCATATATTCGTCATAAGTGCACATACGGTCGATCGTCCCTTCGTCGGTTATCTCGATTATTCTGTTTGCGACGGTCTGCGTGAGCTGGTGGTCGTGCGATGTGAAAATGACGTTGTACCTGAACGCGTCAAGCCCGTTGTTGAGCGCGGCTATGCTTTCAAGATCAAGGTGATTTGTGGGCTGGTCGAGAACGAGAAAATTCGCGCCTGAGAGCATCATCCTGCTGAGCATGCACCGGACCTTTTCTCCGCCGGAGAGGACGCTTACATTTTTGTACACGTCGTCGCCGGAAAACAGCATCCTGCCGAGAAAGGTGCGCAGATAGCTTTCGCGCTTGTCTGCGGAAAACTGCCGCATCCAATCTATAAGATCATACTCACTGCCTTCAAAAAAGCTGTTGTGGTCCTTGGGAAAGTAGGCGGGCTGGATGCTTGCGCCCCATTTGACGCTGCCGCTGTCCGGCTCCTCCTCGCCCATTATGATCTTATAGAGCATTGTGACGGCAAGTTCATTTTTCCCGATAATCGCAATTTTATCATCCTTTCCGACGATAAAGCTCACATTATTGAGAAGCCTGACCCCGTCAACGCTCTTGCTGACCTCGGTGACAAAAAGCCTGTCCTTGCCCGGCTCACGGTCAGCCTTGAAGCCGACCCAAGGGTAGCGCCTTCCGGAAGCGGGAAGCTCCTCAACGGTGATCTTGTCAAGCAGTTTACGTCTTGACGTTGCCTGCCTTGATTTGGACTTGTTTGCCGAAAAGCGGGCGATGAAGGTTTGCAGCTCCTGAATTTTCTGCTCCGCCTTTTTGTTCTGGTCCTTGATTAGCTTCTGGATAAGCTGGCTGGATTCGTACCAGAAATCGTAGTTGCCCACATACATCTTTATCTTTCCGTAATCTATATCGACTATATGCGTGCAGACGTTATTGAGAAAATACCTGTCGTGGCTGACGACAAGCACGGTTCCCTCGTAGTCCATAAGAAAATCCTCAAGCCAGACAACGCTGTTGAGATCAAGGTTGTTTGTAGGCTCATCCAGCAATATTACGTCCGGATGCCCGAAGAGCGCCTGCGCAAGCAGTACTTTGACCTTGAGTCTCGGGTCAAGCTCCGACATGAGAGTGCCGTGGAATTCCGTATCGACGCCAAGACCCTGCAAAATGCGTCCTGCGTCGCTTTCAGCCTCCCAACCGCCAAGCTCGGAAAATTCCTCCTCAAGCTCGGAGGCGCGGATACCGTCTTCGTCGCTGAAATCCGGCTTTTCGTATATCGCTTCGCGTTCCTTTCCGCAGTCGTAAAGCCTCTGATTGCCCATTATCACGGTGTCCATGACCGTGTATTCGTCGTACATGTTCTGGTTCTGCTTGAGCACGGACATACGTTTCTTAGGCGCAAGTACGACGCTTCCCGAGGTCGGTTCAAGCTCACCGGAGAGAATTTTTATGAAAGTGGATTTACCTGCGCCGTTCGCGCCGATGATACCGTAACAGTTGCCTGCGGTAAATTGCAGATCCACCCTTGAAAAAAGGACGGAAGAACCAAACTGCATGGATAGATCGTTTACAGTAAGCATAGAATCTCCTTTGTTTTCGCGCTTGCTTATTTTGCCTCTGCGGACTCAACGCGCTCAAGCCGCGCACTTCTGATTTTTCTGCCGGGTATTGCAAGAGGAACATATTCGGTAATTGTTGAGGACGTCTCCAGACCGTACCAATTGGCGACCGACCCGCACATATGGCGGATGAAATATTTTGCGGTCAGCAGAAGCTCCTCAGCGCGCGTAAGCTCGGAGCCGGGGGATATGGAACGGCGCAGAATGCCGAATTTAAAGCTGCCCACGTTTGAAGGACCGTAAATCGAGAACTTCTTCTGCTGCTGCGGAAGCTCGCCGCTTGCAATAAGCTCACCGACTATCTGCCTTAGATAGAAGTTGAGCAGCTGGTCATTTTTGAATCCGAGCTCAAGATTAACACGGAAAATGAAATCGGTTCCGTATGTTTCGACGCTGTAACGCGATGCATCCGGCTCATCCGTAACGGTCAGACTGAAAAACCAATATGCCTCGGCGCGCTTCGGGTCCTTGTCGAGGATAGAGTATAGGATATCACGGTCGATGCTGTCCTTGTCGCCGAGCTTGTCGAGGAAAACAAGGTTGTTGGCGCACAGCGGCGTTTCCGTATCGGTTTTAAGCAAACGCAGATTTTCGATATAGTCGGGCAGATTAAGCCGTATAGAATACTTCTGCTCAAGCTCCGTGCCTTTGTGCCAGACCTCCATAATAAAGAACAGCAGCAGCGCCATGAGTACCGCCACATAGCCGCCGTGGGCAAATTTGCTGAGACTTGAAATGAAGAAAACACTTTCAATGGAGCCGAAAACGGTGAGAATGACGGCCGACAGAACGACAAGCTTCTTGATTTTCCAAAGGTATACGCTGAGAAGAAGCGTCGTCATGAGCATGGTGACAGTGATCGCAAGACCGTAGGCCGATTCCATCCTTGCGCCGGAACGGAAATAAAGCATCACGAGCGTACATCCGGCAAAAAGAACGGTGTTGACCGCGCCGATGTATATCTGCCCCTTGGTATCGGACGGATAGCGGATCTGCATATGCGGCATGAGATCAAGCCGGATGGCCTCGGAGACGAGCGTATAGGAGCCTGTGATAAGCGCCTGAGACGCGATTATTGCCGCCGCCGCGCCGAGCAGGACGGCGAACGGACGCAGAGAGGAGGGCAGCATCAGGAAAAACGGATTAAGATCTTCGATCGCCGACAGTCCGGTGGCTGAGGCGCTGCCGATTATCCATGCGCCCTGACCGAGGTAGTTCAGGATAAGGCAAATTTTGACGAACGGCCAGCTTCCGTAAATATGCTCTTTACCCACGTGACCCATGTCGGAATAGAGCGCTTCCGCGCCCGTTGCGGCGAGGAAGACACTTCCGAGGATCATATACCTGTGAGATGCCGCCGTTTCCGGCGATAATGGACTTCATGACATACATGGGAGATGTGCCTATATTGCCGTATACAATGCCTATGGTGACAAGGAACAGCGGGAAGGAAAATAGACTGCGCTTTTTCATATAAATCCTCTATGCGACTGCCGCGCAAGCGGTCAGTCAGACGGTTTTCCGTGGTAATAATGTGTTATTCTTACGCAAAAACAGGAATATTTTATACCATTCTGCCGTTATTGTCCAGTCAATTATGGCTTTTTTGTAAACATGCCGTATATTTCGGAATAATGCCTGATTCCGGAAGACTTGCCAAAAAGAAAAAAGGTGCTATAATGTCCGCTGACCGGTTTCCAAACCCGGTCCAACCCCTCGGAATTTCCGGGGACTGTGCGGTCAGCTCCGCATTCAAAATACTAAAATGGGAGAGTATGTTTATGAGGACAAATGAAAAGAAGATAAAGATGATCTGCACCTGCGCAGCCACGGCGGCGCTTTATGCGGCATTGACAATGCTTACTGCGCCTATCTCGTTCGGCGCGGTGCAGTTCCGCGTTTCGGAGGCGCTCTGCGTCCTGCCGTTTTTTGTACCGCAGACCGCATGGGGGCTTTTCGCGGGATGTCTTGTTTCAAATATAATGAGCGGGAATGTTTTTGATATCATTTTCGGCTCGCTTGCGACGCTGCTTGCGGCAGGCTGCACCGCAATGATAGGCCGGCGCGGGAAAAGCGCACTGCTTGCATGCCTTATGCCGGTGCTTTTCAACGGGGTGACCGTGGGTGCGGTGATAACCTACGCATATGAGGGCGGAAGATTTTTCGACTCTCTCGGACTTTTTGCGGTCAACGCGCTTTGGGTGAGCCTCGGGGAAGCGGGGGTCATGTATATTCTCGGCTATCCGCTTATCAGGCTTATAGAGAATAAAAGATTTTTTGCCGATATCAGAGCGGATAACGAAAAAGCGTAAAGAGCAATGACCGCGGCGCAGACTATGGTATAAAGTGCTTGCTTTTTTTGCCGGGATGCTGTATACTGTCCATCACACGCCGGTGTGATGGAATGGTAGACGTAGCGGATTCAAAATCCGCCGATGGCGACATCGTGTGGGTTCGAGTCCCACCACCGGCATACAAATTATCAAATCCCGCAGTCCTTGAGATTGCGGGATTTTTCTTGCTTTTTCGCTTATTTATCACGTTTTTCAGGCTTCACGTTTCTTTGCTTCTGCCCAAAATGCAATGCTGACAATGGCGCTGTTGAACGCAATTAAGCGCCATTTTTACGAACAAATTTACGAACGGATTTACGAACAAATTTACGAACGGATTTACGAACGGATTTACGAACGGTACAGCTCTTGCAGACGCTTGACATCTGCTGTACGATCAATTATCCTTGCTTTCAGGAACAGGCTTCTTCGCTGCTCTTCATGACCGATTGGGAAAGACGATGACCGCCTTGGAATAATCTTTCCAATCGAGTTTCTGCCCGCAGCGGTCGCAGAAGTGCTGGTATTCCCGGTCAAGAGTCAGTTTGCAGTGCGGACACACAGGATAACAGCCGAGTCCGCAGATAAAGCGGCTCTCCACAACGGGCATGGGCATTCTGAAATCCGACAGCGAGGGGATCCTCAGCAGCTCATTCGGCGTAAGCTCAAAGCCATTGCAAAGTTTCTCAAAGGTATTGATCGACGCGTTAGTTTGCCCTCTGGCAACGCTGCCGAAGTATCTTGGACTGAGCCCGCAGAGCTCCGCAGCTTCCTCATAGCTGAGGCCGCGGCTGCTGCACAGATTAAGGATGGAGATGGATAGGTTCTTTGAAAACACCTTTTTTGCTCTCTTTCTATTTAAGATGCTTTCAGCTTAGAAGCAGTATGCTGCCGTCTCAAGGAACGATACTGCCTAATCTTTGCTTTTTCTCGGGTTTTTTACAAAAAAACATTAAAGCCTCAAACGGCTGTTTATTATAACCTCAGACTGTCAAAAAACTATGTTTTAAAGTCCGATAACAGAGCAGCGGGGGAGC
>UROG01000050.1 GCA_900549485.1 uncultured Eubacteriales bacterium | reverse complement strand
AAAACTATTTTTTGCCTGCGGGCAAAAAACTCTGCGAGGCTTTTTTGACAGTCTCGCAGAGTTTTTTATGATATAATGCATATCATAAAAAGTGAGGTTATTTATGAGCTATACCGCTTTGGATTACGTAAAGTGGAGGGGCGATCTGAGTTTTGAAGCTTCTCCCGTAAACGAAATAGACGAAATGCTGTTTGCTTGTGTCGGGAAGCCCAACTACGGCTGCATTTTCCCCGAAAACGGCGGCGCCATCACGCTCAGGGAAGCCGTTGACAAATATCTTTATCTACGCGGCGACAGCAGTATGGGCGTTTTCACGTCAAAGCAGCTGCTTGATCTGCTGAAACTGATGGCGGAAAGCGAAAGATACGGGAATCTGCTTTTGTCCGGCTTCGTCAACAAAGTGCGAACCGATGTGACAGAACAGTTTTCCGCGCTTAGCGTACACGGCCCCGACGGAAAGCTGTACGTCACCTTCCGCGGCACGGACGACACGCTTGTGGGCTGGAAAGAAAACTGCGAGCTTGCCATATGCGAAAGCATACCCGCACAGAGAGACGCCGCGGTGTACCTTGAAGCGCAAGCGGCGCTTTATGCGGATGAAATAGTTGTAAGCGGACATTCAAAGGGCGGAAACCTTGCGATTTATGCCGCCTGCACAGTTTCGGAGAGTGTACGCGGGCGCATTGCGAAGGTGATCAGCTATGACGGTCCCGGCTTCCTGCCCGCTTTCTTCTCAAAGCCGGAATACGCCCTGATGCGCGGCAGGATCGTTACGTACGTTCCCTACCGCTCCATTGTCGGGATGTTGATGAAGGAGGCCGGCAAGCTTACGGTAGTCGCCTGTGACGAATACGGTGTCAGCGCCCATGATCTGCTTCTGTGGCAGGTAGACAGCCGCGGTTTTATCACGCTTCCCGAATTGAGCAGATTCAGCGTAGTATTCAACTCCGCCATAGATATGACGCTGGAGGGAATGAACAACGTTGAACGCAAGGTGCTGATAGATGAAATCTTCGACATTTTATACTCAACGGGCGCTTTTCAGCTATCCGATTTCACCGACAACACATTTTCACAGCTGCTTGAAATGGCAAATCATTTTCGGAAGGCGCCCATGCTGCGAAGCTTTCTTCTGACGCTGTCCGAGCTTTATCTGAAAGGCGCGGTGCGCGGTCAGCTGCCTGATAAGGAGCGCACGGAAGGCAGCACTGACTCTATCTGATACAGCCGTCTTCTTGCCAATTGATGGTATATAGTGCAAAAAGGAGTCTCCGCTTCAAAAACGAGCGGAGGCTCCCTTTTCTTTATATTTAATCGCACACGCATAGCATTTCAGCGTAGCCGTCCGGCTTTTTAGCGCCTGACGTCATTTACCGTTTATCCCCACGGATTCATGGCCTGCTGCATTTCCGCTTCCGCAAGACCGACATAGTACCATCCGCCTCTTATCTCTCCTGTGCAGCCTATCCCAAAATAATCGTTGAACATTACGTTTATGTTATTCATTGTGATCTCTTCGCTGTACGGGTTGAGATAATCGTTTATCATGGGCACCCACTGATATACAAGGATCACGGCATAGCTGTACCCTTCGCCGAGCGTCTTGCCAACGGTCGGAACCGTATAGAAATTTATATTTTCATCGCTGCACATAAGCGCCTGACGTGCAAAATACGCCATATTCGCGGCGGTCAGGTCAGTATCGACGTTTTCGGTAAGAATATTTATTACCTTCCTGAGGTTTGGAATATTACCGAGGGAAATCATCTGTTTCGCTACTGTTTTAAGGAAATCATGCTGGATCTCTATCCTGCCGAGGTCGGCGTCGGCATACCCGGCACGGTAGCGGACAAGACACATCGCCTGGTATCCGTTAAGGTGCATCTCCCCCTGCGGAAGGTAGGTAAAGAGGTTCTGCCCGGCATCGTCCATCCAGATATCCTGCTGCACCGTGTAGTCCACCCCGCCGATGGCATCCACAACATCCATGAACACCTGCAAATTAATAACGGCGTAACAGTCCACCTCAAAGCCGATAAGCTCAGTAACCTTGTTCTTAAGCTCCTGCGCGGGGTCTGCGCCGCGTTCCTTTGCCTTATAATATACGCAGTTGATCTTGCGCACATCGCCGTCCATGTTCAGCAGAGTGTCTCTCGGTATGCTGACAAAATCCATTTTATGGGCGTTCGTGTCGATTTTGCCGACAAGTATCGTGTCGGTATTTCCTGAACTCTGATCCTCCCCTGCCAGCATTATTGTATAAACGCCGTCCTGTCTGGCGGTCGTAGGAGCGATCTCCTGAATGGGTTCCGGAGTAGGCTCTGGGGTAGGCTTGGTGGTAGGCTCAGGCGTCTGCTCCGGCGGCTGGGTTGCGGCCGCCCCGATATCAGGCGCGGGCGTTTCCTCCGTGACCGCAGGCGCGTTTTCTGCCTTCGCTCCCGCGACGTCGGGCGCCTTCTCCCACAGAAAATAGAATATAAGCGCCGCTGCGGCGACAATGACAAATATCAATATTATGTAAACTGCCGCGGATAGTCCGCGCTTCTTCTTATTCTGATGCATTTATCCGTCCTCTGAAAAGCCTGGGTTCATTCCTCGGTTTTTTTCTTATTGAAAACAAAGAGCTTACTGAACACGTAATTTCCTATAATAACGAGTACGGCGGAAATAAGCGTGGCCGCGTAAAGGTTCATGCCGACAGCGCCGAGTATCTGCATTACAAGGATATCAAGCACAAGGGTAGACACTCTTGAAAGCACAAATTTTACGCACTCCGGCAGTATTTTGGGATCCCTGCTCTCAAACACCCACGCTCTGTTGGTCGGATAGGCAAAGGCAACGCCCGCCGTCCAATTGACCGCGCTGAGGACAAAATTCTGAACAGCAGTGGGATGAGCCGTGCCGGCGTAAAAGATGAAATTAAAGGCAAACTTTGCCGCCCATGAAACGACGGTCGTAAGCACACCGACCACAAGATATACAACTATCTCGATTTTATCGATCCAGAACTGAAAGAAGGCCTCGGCTTTTCCTCCCTCGCGGCAATGCTTTTTGAAGAACTCAAGTATTGTAAGTATAAGCTTTCTCATTTCTTTCCTCCAACCATACTGGAGATTATATAGCGCGGTCTGCCCTTGATCTCCTCATAGATGCGGGCAATATAGTAGCCAATTATCCCAAGACTTATCATGACGACGCTGCTTGAAAACAGCAGAAGCAGGATAACCGTTGTAAAGCCCGCAACTGCATGTCCTGTCAGCTTCTGCACAAGCGAAATGATGCCGAAAATGACCGAAATGGCAAGCATTGTCACGCCCAGTCCCGTGATAAGGTGCAGCGGCGCGGAAGAGAAAGAGCCGATATTCGTTATCGCGTATCTGATGAGCGACTTTGTTGACCACTTGCTCTCGCCCTCGGTACGCTCCCGCACGCAATAATACACGGCAGTCTTTTTATATCCCACCCAGAAAGACAATGCGCGGAAAAACACGTTTCTCTCCGGCATAGCGTTGAGCGTATCCACGACCTTTCTGTCAAGGAGCTTGAAGTCGGACGAGGAGGACATATCCATCCCGACGGCCTTGCTTATGAGCGAATAGAAGCTGTTTGCGGCAAATTTATGAAAGCCGCTCTCCTCGCCTCTATCCTCCTTTATTCCCTCGACGACCTCATAGCCCTGCTCCCAGAGCCGGTACATCTCAACTATCTTCTCGGGCGGATGCTGGAGGTCGCAGTCCATAACGACGCAGCAGTCCCCCGCCGCTTTTTCAAGCCCCGCAAACATCGCGGCTTCCTTGCCGAAGTTGCGGCTGAAATGTACGCCGGTGACTTTGGGGTCCTTCTTATTCGCAAGCGTGATATTTTCCCATGTCGCGTCCTTTGAGCCGTCGTCCACAAACACAAGCTCATAGTCTATATTTTCGTTTTTCAGTATGCCGGAAATCGTTTCCGCGGCAGTCGAGATCATTTTTTCCTCATTATAGGAGGGCAGAATAACCGATACCATATTTTTCTCCTTATTTACTCAAAAGGTATACATCCGAAAAGCCGTTGCTGTAAAGGGGCGTGATCACGGAATATCCCGTGCTGCTCTGAAGCTGCTCAAGCACCGTCTCCGGATCGTAGCCGCTTGCCCAATCCTTGCTGATGTCTATGAACACCACCGTTTCCGGAGCGTCGCCAATGTAATCAAGCATAGCCTCGGACGAGGTGTCGTTTGTCACAAGCAGGTCGTCGAATATCATTATCTGAAGCATATCATAGGTAAGCGGCGAACTGTAATTGTCATCGATATAGACGCAGGGTGCAGATTTATGCGCCGAGAGCAGATCGTCATAATCGCTGTATTCGTCATAGAGATAATCCGGCGGAACACATCTTGCGCACCAGAGCGCACACGCCGTCAGAATCAGCAGAGCGCCATTTTTGACCGCAAAGTCATATTTGAATTTTCCCAAAGCGTTTTCGGCAAGGTATATAAGAAAGCTGACCGCAAGGACAAGCATCGGAATAATATTATAAACATACCTGATCTCCGTTACCGGAGAAATGACCGCAACAACTAAAAAAGAAATTACTGCCGAAAAAATAATCGGGAAGGAATCAAAATTTACACGTTTTTCCTTTACCGCCAAGCAGAGCTTTCTCCAAAGCACAGCGCACAGTATTAAAAGCAAGCCTGCCGCATAAATCACCGCCTTCATTCTGTGTGCGGTTTCTGCGCAAAAATATTTTATCCTGGATATATACTGACCAAAGCTCGTCAGATTATCGACCGCACTTCCGCCCGAAACAAGCGCATCGTCGGTGAGCTGTCTTATAAATGCAGGGAACGCCGGAAGCAGGCACAGTACGCCGCATACGGCTGACAGAGAGAACATCACAAGCTCACGGTATCTCTTCTTTGTAAGAAGGTACACGTCGAACGCAAGGCAAACGAAAAACGCATAAAAGACATAATAATACTGCGTCATCATGCCCGCAAACACCGTAACGGCAACAGCAGGATAATGCCATGTGCGCCCTCCGCGCATAAGACAGGCGATAAAATACGCAAGCAGCACAGTCTCAAGCGTGAGAAGGACATACATACGTATCATGATCATCGTGGAAAGTCCCACACTGCTCAGCCCGTACAGCAGCACCGCAGCAGCGGCGCTATCCGGGCTTTCAAAAAGCTTCAGCGCAAGCAGATACAGCGCAGCAAGAGTCAGCAGATAAATGACAAGGTCAAGCACAAGTCCCGTCCAGAGGCTGAAATTGCCGCAGTTGAGGCTTGAAGCGAAGTTGAAAAGCCAATAATAAAGCGGCGGATGAACGTCCTGCGACTGGTTGTAATATACAGAGCCTGCGCTGAATTTATCGCTGTCATCCACAGTGAGATAGTCAAGCAGCTCCTGACGTGTGATGACCTTGTCTATCATATCGTCATCCTTGAGGTCATCCACAAAGGGCGCGTAATAGCTGTTTGAAAGGCCGTATGTATAGACCTCGTCAATAAACAGCCCCTCTTTGCGTCCGGAGAAGAACAGACACACAGCGCAGATCAGCACAAGCGCAAGAAGAAAAGCAAAATGTTTTTTTAGGACAGTCTTCATAATTCCTCCGCGGTAAGCTTTATTAGGGTATTATATCCCCGATACCGCTCATCCGCAAGATTTTTTGCGTTCGTTTACGTTTTCTTAAAATTTAGGAAAGAAGCGTTATGATATCCGCAGCGGCTTTTTTCATTCCGGATTCAACATTCGCATAGAACCGCGCAAGATGCATCCCGTCCGCAAGGGCGTGATGCGCAAGCACGGTAAGCGGCATCATGAGCCGCCCGTTATGATCCCTCTCATATTTTCCCCATGTGATACGCGGATTTGATTCATCCGCGCAGGCCGCAGGCTGAATAAGGGCGGTATAGCTGAACCACGGCAGAGCGCTTATGAAATAATAATTATTCACATCCCCGTCTTCCTCTATACTCCCGTCAGTCCGGCAGAGCCGTCGGCAGCGTTCGGCATAATCAAAAAAGTCCTTCCAGCCCATGTCGTGCCGAAGCGTACAGTAGCAATAGGTGCCGTTCGGGAGCGCCTCCACATGCGAGGTGCAGCAGCTTTCATAGCAGACTATGCCGCCGTCCTTTATCCTGTATCTCAGCTCCTCCACGCCGTCGGCGGCAAGCGCGGCAATATGCATAAACGCAAGATAGAATGAATGACCGCTTTTCTTGCAGGCGTCCGCAAGCTCAGTCACGTCAACGTTCACCGTCGTACCCATGTAGGGATAAGCAAGGCTCCTGAAATAGTCAAAATGCGCCTTGCGCGGGTACTTTTCCATATCAACGACCGTATATTCCATGCATTTTCCCCCATCAGCAAAAACTCCGCGCCGTTTCCCGGCACGGAATTTTTTCAGTTCTTGCAGCATCACCGTCAATTTACAGGAGCGCAGACAATACTTTGCGTATTGACAAGGGCTCTGAAGCGGCACGGATGTTTTTCATGCCTGTCAAAGCCGTGTGCGTCCTTGTCATCTGACGGCATTATCCGCAAAGCACTATTACCGTCTTATCCGCCGTCTTGAAAGCCGCAGCGGCTCTGCCGGAAGCGCCGTAAACAAGCGCCGTTTTATCGGGTGCGGGTACATTGACCGGCGCGCCGTTTCTCTCTCCCGATAATTCATACAGCCTTATATCAGGCTTTTCCGTGCCGGAATCTATTTTTTTCACGTATCTCTCTGCCAGCTTTATTGCTTTTTTATAGCCGTCCGACTCTGGGAGCAGCCGAGTTGCGGTTATATTTTCGCTCCCGTCAATGCCGCTTCCGGGCAGATACTTCAATTTTACGGCATCGTCCCCGCACATAACTTCAACATTGCAGATGTCAAGCCATTTGTCGTGAGCCTTTTCCATATCGACATAGCCTACGACAGTCCAATGCGGGACCGCAAGCTCAACAAGTCTCACTGCGTCTTCCTTGTTGCCCTGAATGACCTGCGCAAGCCCGGTACCGTCCCCTGTCTTCGCATAGGAGCTTACTATACCCATGTGATTCGGTATAGCCCCGTCGTCGGCGATAAAGATCAGGTCTCCGGGTTCAGGCACATACGCGGATGCATCCTCCAGCATATTCTTTTTTTGCAGCATCTGAATCCACGTCTCAACGCCCGCCGCATACGGCACCTCGCTCTGGGGAACGCCGGCATAGTTAAGGCAGAACGCGCCGAACATCGCGCACCAATCTCCATAGGGATAACCGAACCAATGTCCGTATCTTGTATATCCGAGCCGCGTTTTTCCGTCTTCGGCAATAACCGAGTTATAGAAATTCTCCGTATAGCCTATCTGAGAAGACGCGACGGTGAGTACATCCTCACCCCAGTCCCCCGTAAGCTTGCCGAAAGGTACCGTGCTTTCCCAGACAGCCGCGTTTTCCACCCCGTCAAAGGATGCGAACATGCATATGACCGGATCGTGCTTATGCTCCTTTTTCCCGCATACGCAGCGCCTCTGCCAGCATGAAGGAGTATGCGCGTGTATTTCATAAGGATTTCCGTTTTCGTCTCTTGGGTAACATTCGCTGCCGTGCATATGCTCACCCTTGCCGCAGGCAAGGTACTCCTCGGTGACATAACAGTCCTCCGAGTGGACATGCTCCTCCGCGCCGCAGATAAGACAGCCCTGTTCGTCATAACACCATTGCGTATGTGCTGTCTCGGCAAACGGGCACGCCAAATATGTTGACGTCCGGACGCAGCTCAGATCGTGAAGATGTTCTTCCATTATCCCGCAAAGGGGCAGATGCTCCTCTTTTCCGCAGACAAGCACCGTATCATAACAGCTTTCGGAATGAGTATGCTCTTCCTCGTACCCGCACATATACCCGCCGGTCAGCGCATACGCGTCAGAAGGAAAGCACAGCGCGGCAAGCAGCATATACGCAGCAGCCGTCACAGCGGCGTTTTGTATTCTTCTTTTGAGCGGCTTCAAAACAGCGCCTCCCTCCCGAAAAGTTCCGCATCATGGTTTTACGGCCTTATACAAAATTTATTATATCATACGCCGCATAAAAAATCTACAATTTTTTCAGCTTTTTTCCGCTTTTCAGAGCCGTTCTTCCGTGTGCAGCGCTCACGGCATTCTGCCGAGCGTTCCGAGCTGGTAGAACGCTACCGCAGACGCCGCCGCAACATTGAGCGAGTCCACGCCGTGGGACATCGGGATCTTCACCGTATAGTCACAATCGGCTATCGTAGCCGACGCAAGCCCGTCCCCCTCCGTTCCGAGGACAATTGCAAGCTTTCCTATCTTTTTCAGTCTTTCATCAGCAATGCTGTACGAATCATCCCTGAGCGCCATAGCCGCAGTCTTGAAGCCCATATCATGCAGAAGCTCCTGCCAATCGGAATCCGCCGGAAGATATGTCCACGGGACCTGGAAAACCGTCCCCATGCTGACGCGCACGGCTCTCCTGTACAGCGGGTCGCTTCCCTCCTGCGTCAGCAGCACCGCGTCTATCCCGAGCGCCGCGGCGGAGCGGAAGATCGCCCCGACATTCGTAGGGTTCATGACGTTTTCAAGAACCGCTATCCTCGCCGTGCCCGCGCATATATCTCTCACTGCGGCCGTCTTCGGTCTTTTCATCGCACAGAGCATACCGCGTGTGAGATGAAAGCCGGTAAGCTCTGTCAAAACCTCAAGCTCAGCGGCGTATACCGGAATCTCCGGACAGCGGTCGATCAACACTCTCCCTTTTCCCTCAACGTGCTTTTTCTCCATAAGGAAAGATACGGGAACACAGCCCGCGTCAAGCGCCCGCTCTATCACTACGGGACTTTCCGCGACAAACATCGCGTTTTCCGGATGCGCCCTGTTCACGAGCTGGTTCTCCGTCAGTCTTGCGTAAATATCCAGCTCCGGCGCGGAAAAATCGGTTATCTCGATCACTTTGCTCATATCTTCATCTCCATACTATATCCCGGCATCGTACATTTCGCTTTCAATGTCCCATATGTCCGCCATGTCGATCTCAATGCCGCCGGACAGAAGAAGCTTGCCTGTATATTCATCGACTCTGCGGATATTTGCGTCCAACGCGACATATTCCCCGCCGTTCTTTTTCTCATCCGCAGCAAAAAACGTGACGCGCACGTGCGGCATATTGTTTTCATTCCGCCTGAGCTCTGCAAGACGCCTGTTTATCTCGCTTTTCCGCTGCTCGTCCGGTATTCTTTTCTCTTGCGTCTGACGCGCACTTTCCCTGATGAGCGCATCATAGCCCGTAAGAGCCGAAAATGGCGAAAACTGCGCCGCTCTATCTCTTCTCGGCATAGGAGCATGTGTGCGCGAAACGGGATGAGGCAGGTCTATTATATCGTCATATCTGTCTGTCACGCCTTGTGTCCCCCTATATTGCCGTTGCGCTTTATCGCCGTCGCGCCTTCCTGAAAATTCATTCCCCTCAGAATGGCGTTTTTGCCGTAGCGCTTCTTGATCTCAAGCACAGCCTGCTGGCGGCGGCGCTCCTTTTCAAGCGCTTCCCTTTCCGCCTTCCCGCGCTCTCTTAAGCCGTCATAGTCCGTGAACATATCGAGCTGTTCATTCACGGCCGCTTCGCCTTCTGCGGCGGATTCGGCGCACACATGGTCGGCGGTGATGCTTATCCTTCGGACAAGAAGCTTTCTGTTTAATATACGCTCCGCAAGCTCATCCGCGGCATCGGTTATCAGCTTTGCGGAAGACGTCGGCATTTTCAGATTTATGCTTCCGTTGGCGTGCTTCGGCACTTTCCTGCCATACCTGTCGGTTTTTATCTCGCCGGTATATTCCTTCGCTATCTCCTCATCCGCAACGTTTTCCGCATCATAGCCTGCCGTGAGTATAAGCTGGTCGGTGGTCAGCCCCTTATCGAGCAGGTCGAGGGCAAGCATATCCGCCATTTCACGGATAACAAGTCTTGCTTTATCATATTTGTACGGCTCCTGAAGCACCTGTCCGGAGCATATGCTGTTGTTTTCCGGCCGGTAAGCCTTTATATCGCTTATGGTGCAGCTCTCCCAGCCCCACGCATGGTCTATAAGAAGCTGAGCGTTTATGCCGAAGAGCTTGTACAAAAGCTCCTCATTATGCCGCTCCCCCGGCTTTCCGAGTGAACAGCGGGCAATATCGCCCATGGTATATATACCGTTTTCGGCAAGCGTTCCCGCCGTCCCCGCGCCGACGCGCCAGAAATCCGTCAGCGGCACATGATCCCACAGCTTCCGGCGGTATGTTTTCTCGTCAAGACAGGCTATCCTGACCCCGTTTTCATCCGGTTCGATATGTTTCGCCTCAATATCCAGCGCTATTTTGCACAGATAGAGATTCGTCCCTATCCCGGCAGTCGCCGTAATGCCGGTAGAGTTGAACACATCTGAAATCACGCGCATCGCAAATTCCCGTGCGCTCAGCCCGGACGTTCTGAGATACCCCGTAATATCCATAAAAACTTCGTCTATCGAGTATACATGGATATCCTCTGCGGCCACATATTTCAGATAAATATTATATATTCTCCCGCTGTAGCGCATATAGTACGCCATACGCGGCGCCGCCGCTATATAGCCAAGCTTCAGAAGCGGGTTCTCCTCAAGCTCATCCGCGCTGCACGATTCTCCCGTAAAGCCCAGCGCCCCGCAGCTTCCGAGGCGCTGCGAGTTTACCGCCTTCACCCGCTCTTCAACCTCGAACAGCCTTGCCCTGCCGGGTATGCCATAGGCTTTCAGCGCGGGAGAAACGGCAAGACATATCGTTTTTTCCGTGCGGCTCCTATCGGCGACCACAAGATTTGTCCTGAGCGGATCAAGCCCTCTTTCCACACATTCGACCGAGGCGTAAAATGATTTGAGATCTATTGCGAGATACACTTTGTCCGTCATTTTCCGCCTCCTTCCGTTTTGCTGATTTTATCATAAATAAACAGGCAAGTCAAAAAAATGCCGCGTCCCGCATACCGCCGAAAAAGGCTTCCGTTTATCATAATTCGTTTTCCGGCGCTTCTTTTTGTCGGAAACAAATTATGTCTTTTTTATTAACATGCGCCTTTTATGTGCAGGAAACGCAAACTTTTCAATTGAATTGTCCGATTTTCTCCGTGAAACCGCGCAAAAACCGCATTGACAACGATATGACATTCTGATAGAATATCATACGGAAATATGGGTGGAATATGCCCAAAAACAGGAAAATTTGGAGGGTTATCTGTGAAAGATCTCAAACACCTGATTTATTTTGAGAATCTGCTTCAGCAAGCCAACAACGAACTTGTCCAAAAGGCAAAGGAAGACGGAAAGTTTGCGATAGGCTACACCTGCTACTTTATGCCAGAAGTGCTTCTCGACCTTCCCGGCTGCTTCTCGGTCAGACTGAGAGCGCCCGGATGCACCTCCCCGGACATTGCAACCTACTACCTCTCGGCCCGCACCTGCCACTATGCAAGGAGCCTTTTTGAGCGCGCCCTCGAAGGCGGCTTCAATTTCCTTGACGCTCAGATGGCAACCGAAACATGCACCGCTACCTGCCGTTTTCAGGAGCATCTTCAGCAGAAGGGTCTTTCCTCTGTTGACGACATGAAGATCATTCAGAACGATAACTTCTTCTGCGAGTTCACGGACGTGCCGTTCAAGAACAACGAAAACGGGTATGAGCACTACCGCGAGCAGCTTCAGTATCACGTGCTTGACAAGCTCCGCGAAAAGCTCGGCATTGATACGAGTGACGAAGCCCTCATGAAGACTATTGAGCAGCATAACGAGGTCTGCCGTCTCATAAACGAGATCGGTGACTACCGCAAGCTTGATAATCCTACCATTACCGGGTATGAGTTCCATGTTATCCAGCTTGTATCCCTCGTCTGCCCCAAGTACCTCATTCTCCCCTACCTGCGCGAAACCGCAGAGGAGCTGAAGACCCGTCAGGCGGACGAAAAATGGCCGTTCCGCTGCAAGGTCGTTCTTGCCGGTTCGGAGAACGACGACCCCGAGTTTACCAAGCTCATAGAGAGCTGCGGCGCGGAGGTCGTATGCGACAGATACTGCTACGGCGCCGTCGAGTCGCGTATCCCCATCGAAGTGGCAGAGGGTCAGTCTCCGCTGGACGCCATCGCCCGCCATTATCTCAAGACTTCCAACTGCCCGCGCTTCATGCCGCAGGATGAGATGCGCGCAAGAAAGCAGCGTCTTGCGGATCTTGCAAAGGAATATAACGCTGACGGCATCATCGTCGCCTCCAACAAGTTCTGTGAGTATTGGAGCTATGAGCGCGTCATTGACACGGTCATCATGAAGCGCGACTTCGGCATCCCCGTTTGCTCCATCGAGAAGGAGTACATAAACTCCGCTTCCGGCCAGCTTCGCACACGTTTCCAGGCCTTCGTGGAGAGCGTTGAGATCAAGCAGATTCAGGAGGGCAAGTAATTATGGCAAAAAAGAATATCAATGATATCAAGAAGCTTGCCAAGGATTTCTGGTACGGCAAGCCCCACACCGCCGAAGAAGGCGGCCGCCGTCTGGGTGAGCTCCAGATGGATAAGACAGGTCTGTATTATCATAGAGAGTGGCGCGGCGTCAAGGATACCATGTACTACTTCTATATGATCTGGCTTTACAACTACATCCACATGGTATACGACGTTGTAAGATACGGCGGTCTTGTCAATTTCGCAAAGGGCGTTTGGAGATACCGCTGGGTCGGTCAGACCTACCTTCCCGTTCTGCACTGGTTCGACCGCGGCATGGCCGGTCTCCGCGGCGATGCGCTGAAGGCTTCCGCATGGCACTACCGCGGCATGGTCAATTCCACCATCAAGCAGTTCCAGCGCATGTTCGTTGCCGACAAGAGACTTCACGGCGGCAAGGAAAACGATGCTTATAAGCACACCATCGCACACAATGAAACAGTCTGGGGCGGCGTCTTCTACCCCTGGCGCGACGCTGGCTTTGAGAGCGTTCCTTTGGAAATGATCCCCTACTTCGTCACCTGCCACGTCAATTCCCACACCGTTCTTAATTATATAGACGCGGTGCAGTCCATCGGCCTGCCCGGCGACCCCTGCCCCATGTGTCAGGCGGAGTCCGGTCTTTTTGTTCTGGACGATATGCCCGACTATTCTCCTCTGGTCATCACCTCAAACGAGGCATGCGATGCATCCGTCGCCACCTCCATCCTTCAGGACTGGTTCCTTGACAAGCCCCTCTTTGCCATGCCTCAGCCGATGCAGTTCGACGATCCGCTGGTCAAAAAGCACTGCATGAAGGAGATTGAAGAGTGCTGGAAGTTCGTTGAAGAGCAGACAGGCGTTCCGTTCAGCTGGGATTCCCTCAAAAAGTATCTTGAGCGTCAGAACGAGCTTCAGGAGTTTGAGTGGGAGAAATGGGACGTTGCGGCACACACCAATTACTACCCCATCAACGGCGTTGCACAGGCTCTGTACCGTATTTATCAGTCTCAGTACGGCGACAACGAGATCTGGCACTTCTGCGATAAGAAGGTGCGCAAGATCCTTGAGAGGTGCGTCTCCAAGAAGATCAATTCTTTCCCCCAGACCCGCCATAGAGTTATCGCGTGGTCCTGCGCGCCGCTGTACTTCTCCAACTGGTGCACATGGGCATACAACTGCTGGGGTCTCAATGTCATCATCAATATGGACTCTCTCATGTTCGATATGACGATCCGTACCGACAGTTATGAAAACGCCCTTGAAGATATGGCCACCTATCATATGTGGGCGCCTATGCGCCGCATGGCGGTCGGCGGTATGCACCACATCTTCGAGCTGTGGGAAAATATGGAAAAGTTCAACTGCGACATGGTTGCTATGTACGATCAGCTTCAGTGCAAGGGTATGCAGGGTGTTCACGGTCTGTTCGAGGACGAATTTCGCAAGAGAAACGTCAACGCTTTCTGGATTCCCCACGCTCTGCCCGACAGCCGCACCGTCTCCCGTATGGAGATACGCCGCATGATAAACGACTACATGACCACCGTTATGCATGAGGAGCCTCTGGATCCGTCGCTGCTTGACTTTGATGACTCCATGACATGGTAATTAGGAGGAAGAATTAATGAAAAAATGTAAATGCAAGTGCGGCTGCAAAGTCAAAAAGTTCTTTTTGAAGCTTTTGGGTATTTTCGCCGTCACAAATATTGCTCTCTTTGTTGTTTTCTTCTTTGACCTCGACGGCAAACTTCTGTTCAACGTAGTTGAGCCGTTCCTCAAGAAGCACTACGACAATATGGAGCGCAAGGACGCCCTTAAAGCTCCCTACGACATGGATAAATTCCCCAAGTACTGATAAACTTATGTTTTCCCACAGCTTGGCGCTGTGGGAAAACAATTGAAATTTTTACTTTTTTTGCGCAACACATGATCAAAATAGAACATACCGTTTTGCGGTATGTTCCGAATAACATATAAGAAAGAATACGGAAATTCCGTATGGAGGGTATACAAATGAAGTATTTCGGCGGCTGCGATGTAGGTTCCACCTATAC
>UROG01000049.1 GCA_900549485.1 uncultured Eubacteriales bacterium | reverse complement strand
CCTGTTTTTTAGGTCTTCTTTTGCTCTACCCCAACTATTGACATAGAGCCAAAAAGAAAAGCTTCTTAAATGTTTTTAATCAAATGTTGGGGTACACATCCTTGCCGGATATGCACCCCAACTATTGACATAGAGCCCGAAAAAACCGGAGGAAATTTTCCCTCCGGTTTTTCTTTGTTTATGCTGTTTTATCAGACAAGCTCGATGACGGCAGTCTCGGCTGCATCTCCGCGGCGAACGCCGATACGGGTGATGCGGGTGTAGCCGCCGTTGCGCTCCGCGTACTTGGGAGCGATCTCATCGAACACCTTCTTGGCGACATCCTCACGGGTGATGAAAGCAAGAGCCTGACGGTAGGAAGCCAGATCCTTTGCTTTGCCAAGAGTTATCATTTTCTCGGCCATGGGCGCGATCTCTTTTGCGCGGCTGATGGTGGTTTCCATTCTACCCTTGTCCAGCAGATCGGTAACCTGCTGACGGAGCATTGCCATGCGCTGATCGGTGGACTTGCCGAGTTTTCTTGTTCCGGGCATAATTGCATTTCCTCCTTCTGAGCTTAATAGGGATGCGGCGTTATTCAGAACGCCGACCCATTTTCAATAGTTTTATCCGCCGCTGTGCCGCGGATAAAACACAATGAGGCGAACAGATCGCATCCTCGTGCGGCCGTGACGGCGCGAGCCGCCGCGGCTGGTATAAGCATCCGCGCCGAAGCCGCAGCTTCCGGCAGGGCGCTCTTACTGATTATTATCGTCGCTTGCCAGCGAAAGACCCATCATGGTGAGCTTATGCTCAACCTCTTCAAGGGACTTGCGGCCGAGGTTGCGAACCTTGATCATCTCATCCTGAGTTTTGTTTACAAGGTCTTCTACGGTATTGATGTTTGCGCGCTTGAGGCAGTTGAAACTTCTGACACTCAGATCCAGCTCTTCAATGGTCATTTTCAGAACCGTGTCGGGTTCCTTCTCGACCTTTTCCACGACGGTGCTGCCGGTGGAAGCGACTTCGGAGAGGTCGGTAAAGAGCGTGAAGTGGTCGCAGAGTATCTTTGCTCCGATGGATATTGCTTCTCTTGCACTGATCGTGTTGTCCGTCCAGATCTCGATCGTGAGCTTGTCAAAGTCCGTCTGATTACCGACGCGGGTATTCTCGACGAAGTAATTGACCTTCAGAACGGGTGTATAGATGGAGTCCACGGGAATGGTGCCGAGAGGCAGATGGGGATTCTTGTTCTTTTCGGCGGTCACATAGCCTCTGCCGTGGTCGAGGACGATCTCCATATTGAGAGCGCCGTCAGCGCCGAGCGTTGCGATGTGATGATCCTTGTTGATGATCTCCACCTCTGCGTCAGTCTTGATGTCGCCGGCGGTAACTTCGCACTCACCGGAGGCTTCGATGTAGACCGTTTTTGCGCCCTGCGAATGGAGACGGGCAAGGATGCCCTTGACGTTCAGAACGATTTCCGTAACGTCTTCCTTGACGCCGGGAATGGTGGAAAACTCATGCTGCACACCGGCAATTTTGATGCTGGTGGGAGCCGTGCCGGAAAGAGACGAAAGAAGCACCCTGCGAAGAGAGTTACCGAGAGTTGTGCCGTAGCCGCGTTCCAGCGGTTCGATCACATACTTTCCGTATGCCGGGTCGGCCGGAGTTTCGATACATTCGATGCGCGGCTTCATTATTTCGATCATATAATTATATAACCCTCCTTATAATTGCTGCGCCGTTAAGACGCCTGCGGTGATTCAGCTTACCAATTTGAGGGTGTCTTTATTACTTGGAGTACAACTCGACGATGAGGTGCTCCTCGATGGGCAGATCTATATCCTCTCTTGCAGGAACAGCGACGACCTTGCCGGTCAGGCTGGTTGCGTCATACTCAAGCCACTTGGGTGCTGCGCGGAATGCATTTGCCTCAATGTTAGCTTTTATTTTCTCAATACCGCGGCTGGACTCTTTCAGAGTGATGACCATGCCGGGCTTTACCTGATAGCTGGGGATGTTGACCTTGCGGCCGTTGACGGTGATGTGACCGTGGGAAACCATCTGGCGTGCCTCGGCACGGCTCATGGCGAACCCGAGACGGTAAACAACGTTGTCAAGACGGCACTCAAGAATGCTCAGAAGGTTTTCGCCGGTCTGTCCCTGACGGCGCTCCGCAAGCTCAAAGTAGCCGCGGAACTGGCTTTCAAGAACGCCGTAGAATCTCTTTGCCTTCTGCTTTTCACGAAGCTGGTTGCCGTATTCGGAAGCCTTGCTTCTGCCCTGGCCGTGCTGGCCGGGGGCAAATGCGCGGTTGTTCATTGCGCACTTTTCGGTGTAGCAGCGGTCGCCCTTGAGGAAGAGCTTCTGGCCCTCTCTGCGGCACTGGCGGCAAACTGCATCAGTATATCTTGCCATATTCGTTTACCTCCTTCAATTATACGCGGCGACGTTTCGGAGGACGGCAGCCATTGTGTGCAATGGGGGTGCAATCCTTGATCATCGTCACTTCAAGACCTGCGGTCTGCAGGGCGCGGATGGCAGCCTCACGGCCGGAACCGGGTCCCTTGACAAACACTTCGACGGTCTTCAGGCCGTGCTCTTTGGCCGCGTTTGCGGCGGTCTCGGCAGCGGACTGCGCGGCAAAGGGGGTAGACTTCTTGCTTCCACGGAAGCCCAGACCACCGGCGGATGCCCAGGAGATAGCGTTGCCCTGAGTGTCGGTGATGGTTACCATGGTGTTATTGAAGGAAGAGCTGATATGAACCTGACCCTTTTCAATGTTCTTGCGCTCTCTTCTGCGGGTTCTTACAACCTTTTTCTGATTGTTAGCTTTTGCCATTGTTCATATCCCTCCTTACTTCTTCTTATTTGCGATGGTGCGTTTGGGGCCCTTGCGGGTGCGCGCATTGGTCTTGGATCTCTGTCCGCGAACGGGCAGACCGCGGCGATGGCGCTGGCCTCTGTAGCAGCCGATCTCGGTGAGGCGCTTGATGTCGAGCGCTGTCTGACGGCGAAGGTCGCCTTCCACGATGTAGTCGTGGTCAATGCACTCACGAAGCTTTGCTTCCTCTTCCTCGGTGAGATCTTTTACGCGGGTATCGGGATTGATTCCGGTCTTTTCCAGAATCTTGGTTGCGCTGGTTCTGCCTATACCGTAGACATAAGTGAGACCGATCTCAATTCTCTTGTCTTTGGGCAGGTCAACGCCGGCTATACGTGCCATACTTCATATCGTCCTTTCGATAGTTTTGACGCGCCTTTGTGCGAATCGGGGACTTGTTCCCGCCGGAGGGAGTCTCCGGTCCGGCGCATCTTTTTTTATTTTAAGACGGGCTTTCGCCCGATCTTACCGGAACTTTGCCGCATGAGGGCTGACTTGCTGAAATTAGCCCTGACGCTGCTTGTGCTTGGGGTTCTCGCAGATAACCATGACCTTGCCATGACGCTTGATTATCTTGCACTTCTCGCACATGGGTTTTACGGAAGGTCTGACTTTCATTGTATTTCCTCCTATTTGCTTCTCCAGGTGATCCTGCCGCGGGTGACGTCGTAGGGAGACATCTGCACCGTGACCTTGTCGCCGGGAAGTATCCTGATAAAGTTCATCCGGAGTTTACCGGAAATATGCGCCAGAATGATGTGGCCGTTGCCGATATCCACCTGGAACATGGTGTTGGGCAGGGATTCAACCACCGTGCCCTCGAGTTCGATTACATCGTCTTTTGCCAAAGTAAATTTCCTCCAAAGTCGGGTTTAAATGTCCTCTGCCATTGTGAGTATTTCCGCCTCACCGTCGGTGATGGCGATCGTGTTTTCATAGTGTGCCGAGAGACTTCCGTCGCAGGTGACGACCGTCCAGTCGTTTGAAAGCACCCTCACAGCGCATCCGCCGGCGTTTATCATCGGCTCGACCGCTATGACCATGCCCTCAAGGAGTCTTGGATCGGGTCTGTGCGTTTCGGAGCGGTAGTTCGGAACCTCGGGCGCTTCATGCATCTCGCGTCCGACGCCGTGTCCCACATATTCTCTCACCACGGAATATCCGCGCTTTTCCACATACTCCTGAATGGCAGCTCCTATATCGCTCACGCGATAGCCAACTCTTGCGAACCTTATGCCTTCAAAGAAGCTCTGTCTTGTGACCTCCACAAGCTTTTTCGCTTCCTCGCTGACCTCGCCGCAGAAGAAGGTTCCGGCGCAATCGCCGACGTAGCCTTTGTATGTGGCTCCCACATCTATGGAAACAATATCGCCGTTTTTGACGACCCTCTTGCCGGGAATACCGTGTATGACCTCATCGTTCACGCTTATGCAGGCGCTTGCCGGGAAACCGCCGTACCCCAGAAATGTGGGGATAGCGCCGGATTTTACGATGAACTCATGTATCTCTTTGTCTATCTGCTTTGTCGTCATGCCCGCCTTGACCGCCTGACGCCCGATAGAACGGGCGGCCGCGGTGATCCTGCCGGCCTGACGCATCAGCTCGATCTCTCTTGGTGATTTGATATAGATTCTTTCCGCCATATCATATCCCCAATTCTTTCCTGATGACCGCCGTTGTATCCTCTATCGTGTCCTGATTGCTGACGACCTTCAGCTTGTTTTTCTTCGCGTAGAAGTCCTTGAGCGCTTCGGTCTCGTTATGGTAGACTCTCAGTCTTTCAAGAACGGTCTCCGGTCTGTCGTCCTTGCGGATAACAAGCTTTCCGCCGCATTTATCGCACACTTCCCCTTTTTTCGGAGGGTTGAAAACAACGTGGTAGGTCTCGCTGCAATCCGAACAGGTCCTGCGCCCGGACATACGGTTGACGATCGTCTCGTCCTCTATTTCAATGGAGAGGGCGGTATCGACGTCTATGCCCAGCCGCTCCATTGCCTCGGCCTGAGGAATGGTGCGCGGCACGCCGTCAAGGATGTAGCCGTCGGCGCAGTCATCCTGGGCAAGCCTCTCTGAGAGGATGCCCATAATGACTTCGTCCGAGACGAGATGTCCCGCCTCGATAAGCGCCTTTGCCTTCAATCCGACCGGCGTCCCTGCCTTGACGGCAGCGCGGAGTATATTGCCTGTTGAAATGGTCGGAATATTCAGCTGCTTGCTGAGTATATCCGCCTGCGTACCTTTACCTGCTCCCGGAGCACCTAAAAGTATCAGCTTCATGTTGCCACCTTTATCAGGAGAGGAAGCCCTTGTAGTTGCGCATGAGCAGTTCGCTCTCGAGTGCACGGATAGTCTCAAGCGCAACGCCGACGACGATTATGATCGAGGTGCCGCCGAGGGAAAGACCCGTGAGAGCGGAAGTAGTGCTGAAATGTGACACAAGGATGGGAGTCACGGCAATGATACCGAGGTAGATCGCACCGAAGAGAGTGATCTTGTTGAGAACTCTCTGGATAAATTCACTGGTGGGCTTGCCGGGACGGAAGCCGGGGATATAACCGCCGTTCTTTTTAAGGTTATTCGCAACCTCCACGGGATTGAACTGAATGGTTGAGTAGAAGTATGCGAAGAAGATTATGAGAAGGAGGTAAAGAACCGCATAGGGAATGGAGTTCGTACCGAAGTTGCGCATGAACCAGCCGTCGCTCTTGCCGGTGAATGCGGCGACAGTCGCGGGCAGGGAAGCGATGGACTGAGCGAAGATGACGGGCATAACGCCGGACATATTCACCTTCATGGGCAGATGCGTGCTCTGGCCGCCGTACATCTTGCGTCCGACGACTCTCTTGGCGTACTGCACGGGAATCCTTCTCTCGGCATCGTTGACGATGACGATGAGAACGATGATCGCAAGCGCGCCGAGGTACATCAGGACCGCGACCCACCATGCCAGCTGTCCGGTGATGCAGTTGCCGATGGTGCTGACAATGCTGCTCGGGAAGCGGGAGATGATGGAGGCGAAGAGTATCATGGAGATACCGTTGCCGATGCCGTGCTCAGTGATCTGCTCGCCAAGCCACATGATAAGCGCAGAGCCGGAGGTGAAGGTCAGGATGATGACGATAGCCGCCCATACGCTGTCCTTTGCGCCGGATTCGAGCATATTGTTGTTCTTGATGAGCATGTAGTATGCGAAGCCCTGGAGGAGACCGATCGCAACGGTGCTGTAACGGGTGATGGAAGCGATCTTCTTCTTGCCTTCCTCGCCCTCTTCCTTGCTCAGACGCTCAAGTGCGGGAATGGCAATGCACAGGAGCTGAATGATAATGGAAGCGTTGATGTAGGGCTGGATGGACAGGGCGAATATGGTTGCGTTGGAGAACGCGCCGCCGGACATTACGTCCAGCAGGCCGAGAACGGTGTTCTGCAGCTGGGAGAAGTAGGTCTGAAGCAGCTGAACATTGACGTAGGGAACAGGGATGGAGTTACCAAGACGATAAAGAAGGACGATAAAGAGTGTGAACAGGATCTTTTTACGGAGATCTTCAACTCTCCATGCGTTTTTGAGTGTCTGGATCACTTATACCACCTCTGCCTTTCCGCCGGCCGCTTCGATCTTCTCTTTTGCGGTTTCGGAGAAAGCAGCAGCCTTAACAGTGAGCTTCTTGGTGACTTCGCCATTGCCAAGGAATTTTACGCCGTACTTGCACTTGGAGAGCAGGCCTGCGTCGAGCAGCGCCTGTGCGTCCACGACCGCGCCGTCCTCAAACTTGTCGAGAACCGCAACGTTGAGTGCCTCCAGAGGCTTTGCAAAGATGTTGTTGAAGCCTCTCTTGGGGATACGGCGCGCCAGAGGCATCTGACCGCCTTCGAAGCCGATACGGGTACCGCCGCCGCTGCGGGCTTTCTGACCCTTGTGGCCGCGTCCTGCGGTCTTGCCGTTACCGGTCGCGTGACCTCTGCCCTTGCGCTTATCGACATGGGTAGAGCCGGCTACGGGAGAAAGTTCGTGTATATACATTCTCTGACCCTCCTTATTCTTCTGTAACCTTTACAAGATAGCCTATCTGGGCGATCTTGCCGCGGGTCTGGGGATTGTCGGGCTGTACGGTCTCGTTGCCGATCTTGTGCAGGCCGAGGGACTGGGCAGTTGCGATGTGCTTGTCGTGTCTGCCGTTGAGGCTCTTAACGAGCTTGATTCTAAGATTAGCCATGTTTCGTCCTCCTTAGCCCTGAACTTCTTCAGGAGTCTTGCCTCTGACTGCGGCAACCTGTGCTGCGTTGCGCAGAGACTTGAGGCCTTCCATGGTAGCGGCAACAACGTTTGCGGGGTTGTTGGTGCGCAGGCACTTGGTACGGATGTTCTTGATGCCGGCTGCTTCTACCACGGCACGGACAGCGCCGCCGGCGATAACGCCGGTGCCTTCGGGTGCGGGCTTGAGAAGCACGCGGCCGGCGCCGAACTCACCGATGACCTCGTGAGGAATGGTGGTGCCCTGGAGGGTGATGGTGCAGATGTTCTTCTTTGCATCCTCAAGGCCCTTGCGGATGGCTTCGGAAACTTCGTTTGCCTTGCCCATGCCGAAGCCTACTCTGCCCTTGCCGTCGCCGACAACGCACAGAGCGGAGAACTTTGCGACACGGCCGCCCTTGACGGTCTTGCTGACGCGGTTGAGGGAAACTACCTTCTCGACGAACTCGGAAGCGACCTCCTCCTTGCGGCGGTCTTTTCTGTCATTATTATATGCCATTATCAGTTATCCCCCTTCCTCAGAACTTGAGGCCGCCCTCACGGGCGCCTTCTGCAAGTGCCTTCACGCGGCCGTGATAGATGTAGCCGCCGCGGTCGAACACTACGTTTTCGATGCCCTTTTCAAGGGCGCGCTTTGCGATGGTCTCGCCGATGGTCTTTGCGGCGGCGGCGTTGCCGCCGTTGCCTTCGAACGCCTTCTCAACGGTGGATGCGGAAACGAGGGTCTTCCCTGC
Source organism: uncultured Eubacteriales bacterium (assembly GCA_900549485.1). Lineage (GTDB taxonomy): Bacteria > Bacillota > Clostridia > Oscillospirales > Oscillospiraceae > Limivicinus. The sequence continues at coordinate 7,274 of UROG01000049.1, read as the reverse complement.
CACATCGTCGATGATCTGGGCATAAATGTTTGCTTCACTGCGGAACACGCAGAGACGGGGCGTCTCGGCCGTGCCGGAGATCTTGCCGCGGACTCTGTTATGGCGCTTGATGCGCTGTCCTCTGGTGTCGGGTCTTTTAATCATTCAGGCACACCTCCAATTACTTAGCGCCGGTCTTGCCTTCTTTGCGGCGGATGACTTCGTAGTCGTACTTGATGCCCTTGCCCTTGTAGGGTTCGGGAGGACGCTTGCCACGAACTTCTGCTGCAAACTGGCCGACCTTCTGCTTGTCGATACCCTTCACTACAATGTGGTTAGCATCGGGAACATCGATCTGGATGTCCTCGGTCTCAGGCATAATGACCTGGTGGGAATAACCGATATTCATAACCAGATTCTTGCCTTCCTTGGATGCTTTGTAACCGACGCCGTTGATCTCCAGCTTCTTCTCGAAGCCGTGGGTCACGCCGACTACCATGTTGTTGACGAGGCTTCTCGTCAGGCCATGGAGAGAACGGTTTTCCTTGGTGTCGTCGGGGCGCTTCACGTGGAGGACGCCGCCGTCGATCTCAACGGACATGGAGGGAACGAGGGTGCGCTCAAGAGTGCCCTTGGGCCCCTTGACAGTGATGTGGTTGTTGCCGTCAACCTTGACTTCAACACCTGCGGGGATAGTGATGGGAGCTCTACCTATTCTTGACATTCTGCTACCTCCTTACCATACGAACGCAAGGACTTCGCCGCCGACATGCTCTTTGCGTGCCTGCTTGTCGGTCATGACGCCCTTAGATGTGGAAATGATAGCAATGCCCAGTCCCTTGAGGACGCGGGGCAGCTCGTCAGCGCCGGCGTATACGCGAAGGCCGGGTTTGCTGACGCGGCGAAGGCCCTGAATGGCTTTCTCCTTGCCGGGGAGATACTTGAGGGTGATGCGGATGATGCCCTGAGTACCGTCGTCGATAACCTGGAAGTTCTTGATGTAGCCTTCGTTGAGCAGTATCTCAGCGATGGACTTCTTCATCTTCGAAGCGGGTACATCAACGGTCTCGTGCTTTGCTGTGCCGGCATTGCGGACGCGAGTCAGCATATCGGCAATAGGATCGGTGATCTGCATGGATTTATCCTCCTGATTTAGAGTTACCGGCAAAAGCCGGTTTCGGCGGCGAGGTTCCATGCCAATACATGATTGGCCATGGCCTTTCGCCATCCGTATATTCAATAGCGGAGGTGATCGGCCTCCGTTACCGACAAAATTTTGCGGGCGTGAAGACCGCAAGATATTGCGCCTTCTTCCCTTGATTTACGCTATTTTGCCCCGGCGTTGCCGCCGGGGGTCCCATCAGGCCATAAATCGCTTTATTATAGCGCATTTATTCTGGCTTTGCAAGCATTTTTTGCGTTATTTTCAATATTTTCTGTGCGTTTTATTCGTTCATAAGCTGCTCGAACTCGGCACGAACCTCCGGAAAGAGTTTTACGGGCGCCGACTTATCCGCGCGCTCTCCTATGCGCTTTTCCATCATCAGCGTATCGAACCAGCGGTCAAACTTATATCCGTCTTTCGGAAAGCGCCACACAGGGCGGTAGCCCATTTTTTCATGGAAAAGCACGCTGTTCTTTGTGAGAAGCTCACATTCGTCCTCAGCGTATGCTATACAGGCGTACAAGACTGTGATATTTTGCAGCGCCAGCGCGCTTTCAAACGCTCCGTAAAGCCGGCGGCCTATTCCCGCGCCGTGTGCGCTGCGGCTGACGTATATGCTCGTTTTCACGCGCCGGTCAACACCGCGCCGCGGGTCAAACTCCGACGCATACACGTATCCGAGTATTTTCCCGTCGGAAGACGCTTTTATATACGGATATTTTTCAAGTGTTTGCTCTATCCTCTGCCGGAACTGTCCGACCGTCGGCACATCGGTTTCAAATGTAACGGCGCTTTCCCTTATGTATGGCGCATAAATTTCCAGAAGCTCGGCGGCATCGTCCGGGCTTGCTGCCGATATTTGTATTTCCATTTCATTCTCCTTGCATACGCTCCCTCACAGAAGCGGCAGCTCATTTCTCATATGTATATTCCTGACTTGCCGTTCCGTAAGATCTGTCCTCCGCGCCCGCTTCGACCTTTATCATATACGAGGGCGCATCGCCAAGCTCTATCTCAAGCTCGCTCTCTCTTGTCCAATCCTGCGCCGCGCTGTATTCGTTCCCGCCATCTCCGCAGATAAGCACTCTGTACAGCGGCGTTACATCGTCGTTGTGAAGGCTCTCTATGCTTATATGCACGGTGTTTTCCCGCTCGCCCTCGCTTATCTCCGCCCCGACGGCGACTATCCTTTTCACGCTTTTCTTGAAATCGTCAAGGTCGCGGTAGAAGTACAGCGAAACGTCCTCTCCCGCTTCTTCTTTTTTGACGATCTGCGCGAAAAATTCGCTTGCGATATGCGCTCCCTCGCCGTTGCAGTGGTTGTAGTCATACATTTTATCATCCGGCAGCAGGCTTTCGCGGTCCTTCATATAGTTGAGGTTATAATATTTTATTCCGTTTGCCTCGGCGTAGCTTTTATAGAAGTCGGTTGCCTCCTGATAGCCCGTGCAGGCGTACATTCTCATAACCGAGGTCACGCCTGTTACAAGAACCGGCTCGACCCCGTTTTTCTTACATACCTCGACACACGCATCGAGATATTTAAGCTTATCCTTTAAGATGTTTTCCGGCGAAAAATCGACCGCGCCCTTTATGGGTATCGTACCCGTATGGCAAGAAGACCAGTAATCAACAAAGCCTTTCCCTATGTATTCTTCCGTGTCGCCGCGCTCAGGATCTCCTCCGCGCAGATGCGCGCCCGTCTCTCGCAACGCCGTCTTTTCATAGATATTCATCTTTATCTGCTCTAAGCTGAGCTGGTAGCTGTATCTGTACGTCTTGAAAAAATACAGCATCTCTTCAGAGGCAAAGCAATCAAGCGCCATGGGTATTTTATTTTTCAGCGACATCCGGTCAAGGGTCATCAGCCTTTGCTGTATGTCATCCTCGCCTTCCAGCAGCGAGTCGATCATAACGCCGATATACACTCTGTCCGGGTGCAGGCGCTCGATCATATCCTTTGTCAGATAATACGTACAGTTGATTGTCTGCCCGGGCAGCCCCGTATTTATCACGCATCTCAGTCCCAGCTCATCCTCGAATACCGCAGGGTCAAATGTACAATGTGTCCTTGATGCGCCGACAAAAACGGCGTCCGCTTTCTCTCCTGCCTTCTCCAGCTGCCTGATATCGTGATTGAGATACGAGGCATAAGATACCGTTTCGATCGGCTCAAGCAGATAGCCCAGCCCCTGATCCATGCCGATTATCAGCAGAACGATCGAGAGAAGCGACAGCACCCTGCCGAGGGTTTTATTTTTAAAAATCCGCATACATGAATCCCCCGACGATATCAGCCTTCCATGAAACCAGCAGCAGCATCAGTATTATCATTGCCGCGTAGCAGACATTTTTCAGGAAAACGGGACATTTTTCCTTGACGGCGTTCCACTTGCCGCATTCGCACAGCAGATCGACCGTAAGCATGATTACGGTTCCCAGAACTGCGGCATGTCTGTCCGCAGTCGAGATTCCCAAGAAAAAGGCCGACGGATACAGGAATGAACCCGGGTGAAGCTCAAAAAGCGCATGTCTGAGCGTCGAAAGCGCGATCTCCAGCGTCGGCTGCGTCGAGAAGAAACGGAAGAACGAAACCAGAGCGAACGTGCGCAGCACGCAGAACGCCTTCCACGCCGGAGAATCTGAATTGATACGGCACTTTGCCTTGAGCTTATCATAAAAATCGGTCAGCTGCATTGTGGACATGATAACAAGCAGGTTCAGGTAGCCCCATACAAGATACGTCCAGTTTGCACCGTGCCACAGCCCCGTCGCCGTCCAGACAAAAATAAGCGCAAAATACCCCGGGACAAGCTTCCCCATCTTCGCGCCCCACTTTTTTCTTGCGGCACGCCCCAGCTTCTGTCCGACTTTGCCCATGGACACCGGGTAAAACACATAGTCCTTGAACCACGCGCCGAGCGTGATATGCCATCTGCGCCAGAACTCGTCTATAGTTTTTGCAAAATACGGCTGGCGGAAATTCTCCGCGAGGGCGACGCCCCAGATATGCGACAGCCCGCACATGATGTCCATGTATCCGGAGAAATCGGCGTACAGCTCTATGCAGTAGGCGAACACGGCAAAAATTGAGAATGCGCCGGGGTAGCTTTCATAATTGCCGAGGATTATATTCACCGCGACGGCAAGCTTGTCCGCAACAATAAGCTTTTTGAAAACGCCCCACAATATCCGCGCACAGCCCTCGCACAGCCGGTCATACGAAAAGTCGTGCCGCTCAAACAGCGTTTTTCCGAGGGAATCGAAGCGGCTGAACGGGCCTTGGACAATATGCGGGAAAAAGCTCACGAACGTGAGGTATTTCGCAAAATTCCGCTCTGCGGGATATTTCCCGCGGTAGACATCGACAACATAGCCGACGATATGGAACGTGTAGAACGAAACGCCGAGCGGAAGCACCCATGTCGCCGCCGGTATCGTCCATGCCGCGTTTATCCTCCCGGCAACGGCGTTGAAATTTTCGATAAAGAAATTTGAATATTTTAAAATGACCCAAGCGCCGACAACGCAAACGACCGCCGCGGCGCAGATGAATTTTTTGATGTAAAGAAGCTGTGCCCTTGCTTCAGTCTTCTCCTCTCCCGCCAGCGCCGGCATTGCTATGCCGGAAAGCCTTGCCGCGCTCTCCAGTCTCAGCGCAGCGGCATAGGAGACGAAGGACATGAAGAGAATATAGAAAAGATACTTCACTCCGGCGGCTGCGTAAAAAACGATGCTGCCGCACAGAATGACCGCCCACTGGAAGCGCTTTGGCAGGATGAAATACAGCGCCGTTACCGCCGCCGCAAAGAGCAGAAATTCAAACGATACTATCTGCATATCCGTCTCAGCTGTTTTTCAGCCTTGAGATCAGCTCATACAGCGCCTCTGCCGAATTGAAGTTTTCCGGCAGCAGATCGTTTACATTCAGCTCTATTCCGAAGAAGTCGTTTACCTCGCTGACGATAGCGATTATATCGAACGAGTCGAGAACATCGTCGTCTATCAGCTTGTCTTCAAGTGTAAAATCAAGGTCGGGGCGTATCTCGCTCATTATTCTTATAAGTTCTTCCATGGTTTTCTCTCCTTACTCACATTTCGTTTTTCAGCTTTACTCTGTCTATTTTGCCGTTCTTATTGAGCGGCAGTGCGTCGTGTCTGACATATACGTTCGGCCACATATATTTCGGCAGCTTTTTGGAAAGCTCCATAACGATCTCTTTCTTGCAGTCCGCCTCCGCCTGATAATGGCAGATTATGCGCTCTCTTTCGCTGTCGTATACACAGCAGGCAACTGTCAGAAACGGTATTGCATTCAGTGCGACCTCGATCTCACCAAGCTCTATCCTGTGTCCCATGTGCTTTATCTGATAATCCTTGCGGGATGCGAAGATTATCTCATAATCGTCGTTATAATAGCCGAGATCGCCCGTTTTGTATATGCCGGAATAGTACGCGCTTATCAGAGGATTGCGTACAAAGACCGCGTTCGTTTTTTCCGCATTATTCCAATAGCCAAGGGCAAGACAGGTCCCCTCGACGCATATTTCGCCCAGCTCGCCGGGCTTTGTGATCTTTTCGTCCTTTTCGCTTTTAAGAAAGACTCTGGTGTTCCTAAAAGCTTTTCCGACGGGTATTTTCTCGTCGTCGCGCAGGGGGACGCTCTTGTCTATAATATGGTATGTGCAGTTGCACGTGATCTCCGTCGGTCCGTACAGGTTGACATACCGTGCGCTGGGGACATGCTCCATCCAATATTTGAGCGACTTGACCGGCATTACCTCACCGGAGAACATTATGTTTTTCAGCTCCAGCTCTCTGCCGTCAAGCGCCTTGAAATCCGCCACGATCCTCAGCGCAGAAACCGCCCAGATCAGTGTGTTGATGCGCTTTTCCTGCAAATAGTCCAGTAGGAGCTTAGGCGTTTTGAAGCACCTTTTCGGAATGATCTGCACGCTTGCCCCGACATACATCGCGTTGTAGATGTCCTTTACAGACACGTCAAAATCAAACGGAGCCTGGTTGCCGAAAACGTCCTCATCCGAAAAGGCGAACGCTTCCTCAAAGCTGCCCACAAGGTCTATAACCGAGCGGTGGCTTATAAGCACTCCCTTGGGTACGCCCGTTGAGCCGGAGGTAAATATGGAATACAGCGGGTCGGTATTGATATGTCCATCCCGGATCTTCCGAAGCAGCGCCTCGTCAATCTCACCGCTGTTCACAGCCTCCGTAAAGCTCACTGCCCTCTCCTCGCCGTGCTCATCCTCGATATTGCGTGCGTCCAGCGTAAGGACCGGGGAAAGTGTTTTATAGATCAGATCGATCCTCTCCTGCGGCATTGCCGAGTCGATCGGCACATAAAAATTACCGCTGTAAACAACGCCCATAAAAGCGCAGACCGATTTGGCGTTTCTGTCCATGAGCACGGCAACCGGCGCGCCCGTAACACCTTCCGCTTTCCTTGAAATATATGTACCGATCGTCTTTGCAGAATTCTCGTACTCCCTGTAGGTCACGCTTCCGAATTCATCCTCCAGCGCGATCTTATCCGGACACCTTTCCGCAGAGTTTTCCAAATATTGAAGTACGTTATATATCATATAATTATATCCTCCGTGCAAGGTATCTTTTATTACTACTTTTTTATATTATCACCCGCACATAAGTATTGCAAGGAAATCTTTTGTTCCGCGTTCGCAGCGTTTCTCTTCTTGACCGCCGCAGTCAGAATTACGGCAATTTGAGAGACATTTTTCCGCCCATTGTATGCAGGATTTATTTGATATCATACTGTCTCAACAATTGCCGCGAGCCTTTTGTCATATTGAGTCCCTTTCATTGCTGTGCCGCAGCTTCATTCTAAAGGATTTCCTTTGTATGCTCTGCTTCTTTTTTGCATTTTTCAAGAAAAAAGCTGGGTATGACGCATCCGTTCTGGATAAGCACACCCAACATTTACTTTAGAACCTTTATTTTAGAACCTTTTAAATCCTACTTAATTTGCTCTACCCCAACTATTGACGTAAACCGTTCTTTAAAATAAAAAACCCACCGTCTCAAAAATGAGACGGTGGAGTTGGCATTGACCTATTTTCCCGGTCCGTCGCCAGACAAGTATTTTCGGCACAGG
>UROG01000048.1 GCA_900549485.1 uncultured Eubacteriales bacterium | reverse complement strand
GAAAAAAGCAAAAAAGAAGTAGAGCATACAAAGAAAATCCTTTAGAATGAAGCTGTGAAACCACAACTAAAGGAGAGATGTATGCTCTATGCATAATTGGTCAGAATATATTCTCAACGCCTTTGATGTACCTTATTCCAACGGCTTCACCGAGGGCTGCAACAACAAGACCAAAGTTCTGAAACGCGTTTGTTTTGGTGTCAGAAACTTTGATTCTTTCAGAAACAGAATACTCCACTGCGCGTCATGCACCTAAGAAAAGAGAGTGTGTGGCGAACCACGCGCTCTCTTTTCTTAGGTTTCTTTATTTTGCTCTACCCCAACTATTGACATAGAGCCTAAATTGGTTCTGATTTTGCAGACAAAGCGGGAGCGGCTTTTGCCGCTCCCGCTCAGATTATTCTGCTCTATTTGGCAGTGTTTACGCAAAATTTCGGACAGACCTTACAGACCCTAATAACTAAAATTTTTTTCTTTTATTTGTCGTGTGGATCGCCTTGTTATCGGCATTCAGGACACATTCTCGCAGTGCTTCCGCAATGGTTGGGTGACAATGAATTGTGCCGGCAATTTCATCAAGAGTGGCTTCAAGCTTTATTGCAAGAGCGGCTTCCGCTATCAGATCAGTAGCTCTTGCGCCGAGAATATGAACGCCCATGATCTCACCGTATTTTTCACCGGCGATAACTTTAATCATACCGTTCGTATGACCCATTACAAGGCTTTTCCCGTTGGAATTCATAGGAAATTTTCCAACCTTATAAGCAAGTCCTCTTTCTTTGGCCTGCTTTTCGGTAATTCCGACCCCTGCAAATTCCGGACCAACAAAGGCGCAAGAAGGCGAATCGGAGGGGCAAAAACTAAGATTACCGCCCATGGCATTTTCCGCTGCTATCTCACCCATTGCCATTGCAGCATGGGCAAGCATTAATTTCCCATTGCAGTCACCTACCGCATAAATTCCGGGAATTTCGGTCTCAAGCTTATCGTTTGCAGGAATAAAACCGGATTGTGTTGAAATACCGGTTTTTTCAACGCATAACTCTTGCGTATTCGGAGAACGACCTATGCACACCAGAACCTTCTCCGCGTAAAATTCCTTTTCGCCGTCCGGACATAACACTTTTATAAGCGCTCCGGTTTCGGTATCGGAGACAGATAAAACCTTTGAGCCTGTAAAAATGTCAATTCCCTTTGAGCGAAGCTGCTCCGCGAGGAGAGCAGTAAGCTCCTCTTCCATGAGAGGAAGCAACTTTTCGGTCATTTCTATGACTGTAACCTTGCTGCCGAATCTTGAATATATACTGCCAAGCTCAAGACCGATTACTCCGCCGCCAATCACAAGCATGCTCTCCGGCACATGGTCAAGCTCAAGACATGCGCTGGAATCAATACAGGCTTTAGAGTCGCTTAGTCCGGGAATGGCGGGGATTATAGGTTGGGATCCGGAAGCGATTATTATTTTGTCACCGCTTATTTCTTTACCGTTGACCTCAACAATCTTATTGCCGACAAATCGAGCGCTGCCCTCAATAAGTGTAATTTTGTTTGCTTTTATAAGAGCCTTTACGCCGCCGGTGAGCTTTTCAGAGATCGTACTGCGGTAATCCTGAACTTTTTTCCAATCAAAAGACACATCATTTGCAATAATTCCGGCATTCTCTGAGTTCCTCGACTCATCGTAGATTTCGGCAGAGTGCATGAGCGCTTTTGTAGGCATGCAACCGCAGTTAAGGCATGTGCCGCCAATTTTATGTTGCTCTATCAGGGTTACTTTTGCCCCAAGCTGTGCCGCTCTGATAGCAGATACATATCCTCCGGGACCGCCGCCGATAACAATAACAGAGACGGGATTCGCGGAAGAAACGATTTTTTCCTCAGAGAGCGAAGGTCCTTTTGCAGAGGAAGCGACGCTTTTTGCTTCAATAATAGCTATCTCTGTTGCAACAGGAACTGTTTTACCGCTGCCTATAATAATATTTTTTAGAACACCGGATACAGTCGCTTCTATTTCAAATTCATTTTTCCCGTTATTCATTACGAAGAGCACATCACCATCGGCGATGGTATCTCCGGGCTTTTTATGCCAAGATGTTATCGTGGCCGTACTCATCGTTTTGCCGATTTTGGGCAGGGTTACTTTTATTTCCATCACTTACCTCCAATTTTTTTAGACGAGAAGCAGAAAAGGGTTTTCCATAAGAGCTTTGATTCTTTGGAGAAATTCTGCTGCTACGGCACCGTCTACCACTCTGTGATCGGCTGTGAGAGAAAGGTTCATAATCGGCCTGACCGTTATTTCGCCGTTGACGACAACCGGCATCTCCTTCAGCGTGTTGACACCAAGTATTGCAACTTCGGGCTGATTGATTATCGGTGAAAAGCTGTCTATTCCATACATTCCGAGGTTCGTAATGGTGAATGTACCGCCTTTGAGCCTTTCCAGCGGCAATTTTCCTTCTCTAGCCTGGTCGGCAAGCTCTCTGACTTCGGCAGAAATTTCCGCGATACTCTTTTTATCGGAATCGGTGATGTTAGGCACCAAAAGACCGTCCGGTATGGCAACCGCAACACCCATATTTACATAGTTCTTATATATTATTTTATTGTCTTCTATACTGCAGTTCAATGCGGGAAACTCTGTCAGCGCTTTGGAAACGAACTTGATGAGCAGGTCGGTATATGACACCTTCAATCCGCTGCTTTTGAGCTGTTCGCGGAAGAGCTTCATTGATGTCATATCTATCCCCAGATTAAATGTGACTGTGGGACTTGTCATGTGCGAGTTAAGCATATTTTTTGCAATGGCTCTGCGCATACCATTCATGGGTTTTACCGACTCTCTGCTGGTTCCTTCGGCAACTGCGGCAGCAACATTGTCCTGCGGCTTCTCGTTTATGTACTTGAGATATTCAAGAATATCTTGAGCATATACCCTGCCGCTTTTTTCGATTCCGTTAAGATCAAGTCCTATATCGGCCGCAACTTTCTGAGCGAGAGGGGATACTCTGCGCTTCTCTTCTTCATCACGATCAATGTTAACTTGCTTTTGCGGCTGAGGGGCGGTTTCAGAAGATAATTCCGAATTGACATCCGAGATAACGGCGATCGTTTCTTTCACCTCCGCCTTATTGCCGGTTGCGGTAAGAATTTCAGTAAGAACACCGGAAACATCGGATTCAACCTCGGTGGTTCCGCGTTCCGTCTGAATTTCGAAAAGCAGATCTCCTTCTTTAACCGACTCGCCTATGCTCTTCAACCATTTGACAACAACGCCGCTGGTCATATTTTTCCATATTTTAGGCATTAAGACATTCATTTCATTCTCCTGTTTTGCATAAAGAATCTCTGAACAGACATTTTCCGGCAGCCGAGCGGGTTATCACGCTCAGCTGCCAGGCAAGATCGAACAGAGCTGTTTTAAGATTCAGTTCCGGCTTGCTCTTGCAAAATACGGTCGGATGTCCTCGTCTTCAAAGTAGTACCATTTTTTCCCTGCAATTAATGAAGGGTGGTCAGTGTCGTCTGACGGTATGAATGTTTCATCCGTACATTCAGCCCATTTATCTGCGCATAGAATATGATGTATTGGCTTTCCGCCGCTGCTGTACCATTCCTCCCAAGCGAGCTTTGAAAAATCATTGGGTATTGCGTTGATAACATACTGTTTGTCAACGCCGTCAACATGACACTCGGATCTTACCCATTCATATTTCGAATATAGTGTATCACTGGTTTCATCAAGATCAGAAAACATTTTTTCTGCCGAAAAACCGATTTCACTCAGGGCATCTATTATCCCGTTTTTTTCCAGCTTATTAAGCAGCTTCATAATGCAACCTCCGGATGCGCTCAGTTATGGAAATATGTTTCCCAACCGAGATAATTATTGAATGCCTCATCAAGGATTCCGGCACATTCGCCGCGCACAGTTGCCACATGATGTTCAAACCCGTTGCTGCAAATATAGGCAAGCAGCTTCTGAAGTCCCGGAATTTTCCAAAGTGACAAAGCGCCGAAAGATGGTATTTTTTTGTCGAGCAGTTCGCCGCAGCCAAAGTATGCTTTTATTTCGCCGCAGTTATCGTCGGTGGCGATTTTTGCATAAGTAATGGGACCGGCTGCTGCCTGCGCCTTACATGCGCCAAAACATGGTTCGCTGCTTCCAAGACCTTTGGCGAGAATGTCAAGGTTAGATATTTCAATGGGTACTCCAAAGAAGCTGCGCGGGAAGTTGCCGCAATGCTGATTTATGCAGATGTTGCGGTCTTCCGTAAAGTTGTTGTTCCAATCCATATACGCGCTTTTGCCGCCTGCTGCTTTGTTAAGAGCCAACATTGTAACGGCGCCCATTACATCTGATTCACAAGCGCCGGGGATGCCCTCTTCCCCAAGCATACTCATTGTAAGGCACGCTGCACACCCGTAGTTTTCTTCAAGAGAGTTCCAGCACTGCATTGCAAAAGCATCGCATTTGTTTTCAGCAAGCCAATTTTTTACAGCTATTATGAGTTTTGCCTGCCTTGTTATTTTGTCACCGCAGATTTCCTCTGGAATGGAGCCGTATGCTTTTATTTTCGCTTCGTATTCGCCGATAAGTTTGCTGTCGCTGACATTTTTGGCTGCGGCAATTATTTCGGAAAGATCAATACATTTTGTCGTGATCCCGGTTTTCTGGAGTATTTTTTCAGAGAATCTTACTGTTCTGAAATTGTCGGGTCTCATGCCTATGAGACCGACGCGTGCATGACGCATTGCGTATACAACGGCGCATACTTTGTCGAACTTATCAAGATCAGCACCAAATTCCGCAGAGCTGATTGCACAGGTATGAAGCTGAGTCAGAGAGAATTTGATCCCGCCGTAATAGAGATTGTTGCACACCGAAAGCTTCCCGCAGAAGCTATCACGCCTATCGTCTATTCCGAGACGGTCATCATCGTCATCGCAAGCTTGAACAAGAACAGGAACATCAAGCCCGCTCAGCTTTATAGAATGGTAGATGGGGGCTTCTTCTCCAAAATTAGGCATACATACAATAATTCCGGTAATAGCATTTGAATTTGCTCTGAAAAGCTCAGCGCATTTTTCGGCATCGTCCATCGTCTGCACGGCACCTGTAGGCGTAGCTTCCGCAGGAAGAATAATGTAGTCCATGCCGTGCTTTTTCAGAACGGAAAAAAGTTCTTCCTTTGCCGAAGCAATAAGGCTTGCCGGAAATACACCTCTTCCGGCTACGATGATCCCAAATGTGTTTTTCATAATATGTTCTCCAAATTTTAAATAAATTCTTCTCGGGCAAGCAGCATTACGATCTGTGTGTTTGCCGCATACTCACTCACCCTATTGAGCGACGGACAGCGTCATGCCACCCGTCGAGCAAAACGCGTCTCTTTTGTTCTGACATATGCGGCTTGATGTTTTCTCTCTGCCGGATGAGCGTATCTATTTCATCAAGCTTCCAGAAACCGACGGCAAGACCTCCCATAATTGCTGCACCGTAAGCAGATGCTTCTTCAACGCCGTTTTTTATAAGCTCTTTTCCGCTTATATCTGCCTGAAACTGCATAAGCAGGCTGTTTTCAGTCGGCTTTCCGTCGACCCGTATTCTATCTATATGTACGCCGCTTTCCGATTCAAGCTCGCAAACGACATCGGTTATCTGGTATGCAATCGACTCAAGTGCAGCTTTGACGATATCTTTGCGGTCTGTATCAAAAGACATTCCTATAATTGCGGCTTTCGCATTTGGCGCCCAATACGGAGCGCCAAGCCCACCAAAAGCCGGAACGAAGTAAACACCGGAAGCTACCTTTGCATCAAGTGCGATTTGCTCTGCTTCAGCGGCAGAGGATAAAAGTCCCAACTTATCGGCTGTCCATTTTATAGTAGCGCCTGTTGAGTTGACGTTGCCTTCAACAGCAAAATTCACATTGCCGTTATATGCATACGCTACGGTTGTGGCGAGTTTTCCGCAATGCACAAGCTTGCTTCCGGTACCCATCATTATGGAAGAGCCTGTGCCGTATGTGACTTTAAGAGCGTTTCCAGTCCCGCTCTGTGCGAAAAGCGCGCCGTGCGAGTCGCCGATAAGCCCTGCTATTGGAACGGATACACCGTCAATGCGCATATGTCCGACAACGGTATCGGAAAATACGATATCCGGAAGCATATCAATGTCTAACGAGAAGGCTTTTACGATCTCTTTATCCCAACTTAGAGTGTGGAGATCAAGAAGCTGCATACGACTTGCGTTTGAATAGTCCGTTACATGTTTTTTTTCTTCGCTCAAATTCCATACAAGCCATGAATCAACGGTGCCGCATATAAGCGTATGATTCTTTTTCTTTTCCGCGGCTTCTTTGACATTGTCAATGATCCAATTCAATTTTGCTGCGGAAAAAAATTCAGACAAAGGCAAGCCGGTCTTGCCGGCGACGGTTTCTTCAAGTCCGATTGAGCGTATGTGTTCACATTGCTTTCCGGCTCTGTTGCACTGCCATACTATCGCGTTATATACGGGCTGACCGGTAGCTTTGTCCCAGGCAATAACAGTTTCACGTTGATTCGTAATTGCGATACAGCAAATATTCTCCGCACATATGCCGCTTTTGACCATCACGGAACGAATAAGCTTTTTTACATTGTCCAAAAGCTCAAGCGGGTCATGCTCAACATATCCGGCGGCAGGCATTATCTGACGATGCTCACAATAGGATTTACAGACAATATTTCCGGAGCGGTCGATCAAAAGAACCTTTGTACCGGTAGTACTCTGATCGACTGCTATTATGAAGCTTCCTTTCATTTCGCTTTTCTCCTGACGGCGCGAATCGCTGCTTTAACAATGTTATCGGCGGACAGGCCGTATTTTTCTTTCATTTCGGAAGGACTGCCGCACAGGAGTACTTCATTCGGTAAGGCGATGCTTTCAACAGGTACGGGACGAGACATGCATACAAGCTGCGCTGCGGCGGAGCCGAGACCGCCATTGATGCAGTGTTCTTCCGCAGTTACAATTGCTCCGGTTTCATGTGCTGCGCTTATTATAGCCTCACGATCCAAGGGCTTTACGGTGAACATATCAAGAACCCTTGCGGAGATTCCAAGTTCCGCAAGCTTCTCGGCGGCAACAAGAGAAGGGTACACGAGTTCACCGACGGCAATGATAGAAACATCATAACCGTTGCGGCACATATATGCTTTGCCTATTTCAAAACGATCGCTTTCATCGTATATTATAGGAATATTTCCACGCCCCATCCTAAGATAAGCAGGCTCGTCATAATGGGAAAGAGTGTGTGCAAGCTGTGCGGCTTGGACGGGGTCTGACGGACACAGCACCGTAATTCCCGCAATTGCGCGCATAATAGCAAAGTCCTGAACAGAGTAATGCGATTCGCCGAGAGCGCCGTAGCTTATTCCGCCGCTAACGCCCACCAGCTTCACGTTCTGGTGTGAATATGCAACATCTACTTTTATTTGTTCAAGAGCTCTTGCCGAAAGAAATGCAGCCGGGCTGCACACAAAAGGACGCTTGCCGAAATTTGCAATACCTGCGGCGATGCCGACCATATCCTGCTCGGCAATTCCACATTCCACGAATTGTTTCGGAAGTGCAGCGGAAATTTTTGCGAGCGCCGCAGAACCTGTTGCGTCGCTTGTAAGAACGACAATATCCGGATTCTTCTGCGCCTCTTCAAAAAGAGCGTCCGTAAATGCTTGTCTGGGATTGCCTGCTGTTGAGTTGATCATATCAAATTGCATGAGAAATCATCTCCTGTCTCTGCGCTTCAAGCATTGCAGCCGCTTCGCTGTACTGCTCATGACTTGGAACGCCGTGATGCCATTTTGCCTGATTCTCGGCAAAACATATTCCTTTTCCTTTTACTGTATGAGCAAGAATAAGGCTCGGTTTTCCTTTTTCAAAGGGGAGTGCATCAAGAGTTGAAACAATTTGTTCCATATCGTTGCCGTCAATCTCTCTTACACTCCAGCCAAAAGCGCGGTATTTATCCGCAAGACTTTCAAGAGCCATAACATCCTCTGTGCAGCCGGTGATCTGAAGCATATTTCTGTCGAGTATTGCTGTAAGGTTGTCAAGCGTATAATTTGAAGCTGCCATTGCGGCTTCCCACACAGAGCCTTCCGCCTGTTCCCCGTCGCCCATTATTACATATACGCGGCTGCCGATCCCGTAGCGCTTTGCAGCCAAAGCCATTCCGACTGCGGCAGATTCGCCGTGTCCTAAAGCGCCTGAACATATCTCCACGCCCGGAACCTTGACCGTGGGATGACCGAACAGTCTTGAACCGAAAGCCGAGTAACTGCTCAGTTCTTCCTTGGGGAAAAAGCCCATATCCGCAAGTACGCAATAAAGCGTTTCGACGCTGTGCCCTTTGCTCAGAATAAATCTGTCTCTGTCTTCTTTGTGCGGATTTTGGGGATCAATGTTCATTTTACGGTAATATAGCGCCACGAGGATATCTGTCATCGACATGGTTCCGCCGAGATGACCGGTTTTTGCCTCAAAAATCATGCGCAGAGCGCGTGCGCGTATTTCATTTGCTTTAATAGATAACTCAGATGTTGTCATAAGTGTTTCCTCAAAGGTCAATTGAATATTACTTTTTCTTGTTTTTCTCAATAAGTACTGCTGTAACAACAAGCGCCCCTGTTGCAATATCCATAACAAAGGAGTTTATTCCGAGCAGGTTGCCGCCGTTCTGGAGCACTGCCATAATGCAGGCGCCTATGACAGTTCCGATTACAGTGCCTTCGGCTCCGGCAAGGCTTGCACCGCCTATGACAGCGGCGGCGATTGCGGTCATCTCATAACCCTCACCGGCGGAGGGCTGCGCACTTGTAATTCGCGCTGTGAGGAGAATACCGGCTAAAGCTGCGCAGAAAGCGTTGAACATATAGGTGAAGCAAATTGTAGGGGCAAGTTTTATGCCGCTCAGACGGGATGCTTCCTTGTTGCTTCCTATGGAGTAGATATTTCTGCCAATGCGGGTATATTTAAGCATATATGCTGCGATTATAATAATGATGAGCCAAACGACGAACAGAGAAGGCAATCTGATTATTTTAAGCTGTGCAAAAGATGTAAAGGTCTTAGGCAAACCGGGAATTGTGCGTCCGCCTGTTATAAGCATTGCAAGACCGCGGCTCATGCTCATTGTGCCAAGCGTTGCAATGAATTCGGGAATCCGTCCATAGTGTATAAGCACACCGTTCAGAAGACCCACAAGCAAGCAGATCGCTATTGTCACGAGAAGCGACGGAACAACAGCCCAGCCGTTTTCTTTCATGAGAATACCGCACATGACAGAGCTGAGACCAACGACCGAACCAACGGAAAGGTCAATGCCTCCGGTAATAATAACGCATGTCATGCCGATAGCGATCAGACCTGTTATAGAGGTGCTTCGGAGAAGGTTAAATATATTTGCGGGCTTTACAAAAGTAGGTGCAACTATGGCAAGCACTATGCATAGAAACGCCAAAATAAGAAGCAGGCTGAGATTTGACAGATAATCCTTGCGGATTCTTAAGTTTTTCATATATTTTCTCCTATCTTTATTTCATACAATGCCTGATGCCATCATTACGGCCTTCTTTTCAAGCTCGTGAGAGGGCATATTCTTTATTTCGTCTTCCGATATTTCTCCGACAAGATGCCCTTCACTGAACACACATACCCGGTTTGACAGGCCGAGAACCTCGGGCAGATAAGATGAAATCAAGATAACCGCATTGCCCTGTGCCGTAAGTTCCTCAAGAAGCTTGTATATTTCGCCCTTTGCGTTTACATCAACGCCGACAGTGGGCTCGTCAAAAATAAGAATATTGCTTTTCTTACAAAGCCATTTTGCGATAACGACTTTCTGCTGGTTGCCGCCGCTGAGATTCCTGACAAGCTGCTCAAGAGTAGGTGTCTTGATGCGTATGGAGTCCCTGAACTGCTCTGCGTTATCCCTCTCCTTGGCAAGATCAATTCTTCCTGCTTTACTTAACTCACGGTATGATACAAGGTTTACATTGTGCTTCACGGACATATGCAGACACAGACCCTGTTCGCGTCTGTTTTCGGGCAGCAGACCAATGCCGTGATCTATTGCAACGGACGGACTTGTAATCTCAACGGATTCGCCGTTTACAATAATTTCACCAGAATCATATTTTTCGGCTCCGAATATTGTACGGACGGTTTCGGTGCGGCCTGAACCGACCAGACCGAACATTCCTAATATCTCGCCTTTCCTGACGTTGAAGGAGATGTTTTCGAACACGCCCTGTTTACAAAGATTTTTTATTTCAAGTGCGACATCTCCAACCTCGGCGTGTTTTATGCCGTACATATCGCTCATTTCACGCCCGACCATCATTGAAACAAGCTCGTCGCTGTTAGTTTCGCTTATCATTTTGTGACCGGCATATTGTCCGTCTTTCAGGACAGTGACTTCATCACATATTTCAAAAAGCTCTTCAAGCCGGTGAGAAATATATATTATTCCGAGACCTCGTGCTTTCAGCTTGCGGATTATGCCGAAAAGCATCTGCGTGTCTTCATCCGTCAAAAGAGCTGTAGGCTCATCGAAAACAACAAGCTTCGCCTCTTCACTGACTGCTTTTGCTATCGCAACCATTTCCTGCTGCGCGATCGTTAGAGAGCTGAGCTTTACTGTAGCGTCTACGTTTATTCCGAGGTCATCGAGTATTTTCTGCGTTTCGTCAAATATTTTTTGCCAATCGACGGCTATTCCTTTCATAGGCAATCTGCCTAAGAAAAAATTTTCTCCCACGGTAAGATGGGGAGACATTGTAATATCCTGATATATTGCAAGCAATCCCAGCTTTTTCACTTGAAGCGGATCGCGGATCGCGGTTTCTATTCCGTTAACGTAAATTTTCCCTTCGTATTTGTCGCCGTATACCCCCATAAGTACTTTTATAAGTGTGGATTTTCCGGCTCCGTTTTCGCCGATCAGGGCATGGACAGTGGCGGGCTTAACGATGAAGTTTATATTCTGAAGAGCCTTTACACCTGGGAAGCTCTTATATATACCCTCCATTTTAACTATCTCGTTCATAAATAATATCCTCGCTTTGTCACAACCTCGATCCGCTTGCGGCGGACCGAGGTTGATTAAGGTTGATAGGTTATTTCTCAATGCAGGGGAGAGCGAATTGCCGCTTGCTGCACAGCAGATTATCTTCAGCGGGCAAGTCTGGAGGGATCCAGAACATCCTGAACGCTGTCGTCATCAATATTTTCCTTGGTCACGAGGGTGACGCCGGTATTGTAGTAATTGTTCTCAAGACCGAGGTCGTTGCCGAGAACAAGGTCTGCTGCAAAGTTGACAGCCTTATAACCCCAATTATAGAGGTCCTGAACGAGAATTGCGGAGAGAGAACCGTCTCTTACGCCGGCAACTTCCTCAGGGTTCCCATCGTATGCAACGCCGATGACTTTGCCCTGAAGTCCTGCTTCTGCGATTGCCAGAGCAATACCGGAACCGGTAACATTGTTGTCGCCGTAAACGCCGATGAGATCATCGTGAGTGGAGATGAAGTCGTTCGTAAGGTCCATAGACTTCTGCATATCGTTGTCAACATACTGCTCATCAATGACTTTGACGTCGGGGGCGAGTTCTGCAAGTTTGTCAATAAAACCATCGTCGCGCTCGTAAACGGTCTGTACGGGAACGGCACTGACAATGCCGACGGTGCCTTTTGCCTCTATGCCGGCTTCTCCGAGATATTTAATGAACTGCTCGGCCATCAGTTCGCCGCCTGCATAGTTGTCGTTTGCCATAAATACATCGTAAGCATCGGTGTTAACGGCAGTGTCGACAACAATGATCTTGATGCCGGCAGCATGGGCTTCTTCGAGCGCCGCAACAACAGCATCACTGTCGGACGGGGTAATAACTATTGCGTCAGGTTCGGAAACGATGATGTTTTCGAGGACGGAAACCTGACCTTCAATATCGGCTTCAGAAGATGCGCCGTACTCGGTGATCTTGATTTTGCCGTCACTGTCAGCGGCGGCGTTGCGTGCGCCGGTAAGCATGTACTGCCAAGATTCAGAGTCGAAGGACTTGACAAGAACCGCTACATCAATGACATCATCCGCGCAGGCGTGGACGCCGACACAGACCATCATGCACACGATGAGGCTGAGAGAAAGAATGGCTGCGAGAGTTTTTTTCATGTTTTTACCTCCATATTTTTTTATTATCTTATATTTATGCCTTAGCGTTTTCCGCTGAGGCATGATAATAAACAACCAAGACGTAATTTTCTCTGAAAGGCTGGAGAAGGAAGCCGACGGATAAAGAAATGAGAATACTTACTGATCAAACTGAACGATTGCATAGATGATAATCAATAAACATTCTACCGAGTTTAGTTGATGCAGACTGTTTATGGCTTGCCTTCGGAAAGTAAACTATCACAGACGAGGCGCGTATGTCAAGCACTCATAAAGAATTTAGTTAATAATTTAGTTGAATTAGCACAATGCACAATTGCGATATGTGATTTTTGGTCACTTTTTTGAAGAAGCAAATTAAAAAAGCAGGAAAAAATTTATAAAATCTTTCTAAACGGTGTTGATTTTTTAAGTGAATTGCTGTATTATACGATTAGCAACGCAGCTTAAGGCTACGTGTAATTGACCATATCTATATAAATGATTATTCGGAGGAAAAAGCATGGACAACATTCAGCTTATGGAAGCGTATAAGAAGATGGTCCTTATACGCAAGTTTGAAAATTCTGCGAAGAAACTTTTTGAAGCAAACAGACTTCCGGGTTTCCTTCATCTTTATATTGGTGAGGAAGCTGTTGCTGTCGGCGTATGCAGCGCACTGAGAGTTACCGATCAGATAACAAGTACGCATCGCGGTCACGGACACCTTATTGCTAAAGGCGGCGACGTTAAAAAAATGATGGCGGAGCTGTTCGGCAAAGTGACCGGGTATTGCAAGGGGCAGGGCGGCTCTATGCATATTTCGGATTATGAGACAGGCATTCTTGGCGCAAATGGCATAGTCGGCGCGGGAATCCCGATTGCCACTGGTGCAGCGTTTGCATTTAAATATAAAGGTGAAGATAACGTCGCTGTTTCTTTCTTCGGTGATGGAGCATCCAACAGAGGCACTTTCCACGAAGCTCTTAATATGGCGGCGGCGTTTAAACTGCCTGTCATATTCGTATGTGAAAACAATCTTTACGGGATTTCCGTCGATTCGAGATGGGTCAACGCCGCAAAGGACATTGCTGACCGTGCCAAAGGATACAATATGCCGGGCGTTGTAGTTGACGGCAACGATGTTAACGCAGTATACGAAGCAACTAAAGAAGCTGTTGAGCGTGCACGGCGCGGAGAGGGCCCCACACTTATTGAGTGTAAAACGTGGCGTCATATTGGTCACTATGTTGGCGATCCTGATGATTACAGAACTGCGGAAGAAAAGGCGGAATGGATGAAACGCGATCCTATCCCCGCGGTTGCATCTCAGCTTATTTCTTCAGGTTACTGCACTCAGGCTGATCTTGACGCTGTTTCAGATGACATAGACAAGCTGCTCAGCGAAGCGATTGCCGAAGCGGACGCTGCACCTTACCCGGAGGCGTCTGCTCTCTTGGAAGATGTTTACGCAGAATGAGAAGGAGGATAAAAAGTTATGAGTAAAATTACTTTCGGCAGAGCCATTCATGATGCGCTTGAAGGCGAGATGCTGCGTTGTCCCGAAGTTTATCTTGCGGGAGAAGATGTAGGCTGGCGCGGAGGAGATTTTGGCGAAGACAAAGGGCTTTGGGCGGAATTTGACGGAAAACACGGAGCGGAGAGTAGGCGCGTTGTTGATACGGCAATAAGTGAAACTGCGATAATCGGTCATGCGGTCGGCGCCGCAGCCTGCGGTTTGCGTCCGGTAGTTGAAATAATGCATATGGATTTCATTGGCGTTGCAATGGATGAAATTCTTAATCAGGCGGGCAAAATGCGCTATATGAACGGGGGAAAGCTCCGTGTTCCCATGGTCATAAAAACGACCGCAGGCGGCGGAGTCGGCGCTGCTGCACAGCATTCCCAGATGCTGGAGGCGTTCGTTGCCCATACTCCCGGCGTGAAAGTCGTTATTCCTTCCTGCCCGGCAGATGCAAAGGGACTTCTCACCTCGGCGATACGTGATAACAACCCAGTCGTGTTCATTTCACACAAGCTGCTCATGGCCAAAAAAGGCGAAGTTCCTGACGGAGAATATCTTGTGCCTATCGGAAAAGCAAACGTACTTCGTGAAGGCAAAGATGTTACTATTATATCCTGGTCAAAAATGGTATGGGATTCAATGCAGGCTGCGGAAGCTCTTGAAGAGCAGGGCATAAGTGCGGAGGTTATAGACCTGCGTTCTATAAAGCCCCTTGATGAGGAAACAATTCTTGATTCCGTAAGAAAGACCGGGAGACTTGTCATTGTACATGAAGCAACAAGAGTATGCGGCTTTGGAGCGGAAGTCTCGGCGGTCGTAACTGAAAAGGCATTTGATGCGCTCAAGGCGCCTATTCTGCGCGTTACCGCACCTGATTGCCCCTCTCCGTTCACTCCTGCACTTGAAAAAGAATATCTGCCAAATCCCGATAAGATCGTAGAAGCTGTCAAAAAAATTATAAAATAAGAAGGGTAAAACAGAAATGGCACGTATAAGAGTACAAATGCCCAAAATGGGTATGACAATGACGGAAGGTACAATAGCGTCATGGGAAAAAGCCGACGGAGACTTTGTGAACGAAGGCGATGTGATTGCAACGATTGAGACTGACAAAATCACCAATAATCTTGAAGCTCCGGCAAGCGGAGTACTAAGAATAACAGTGCCTGCCGGCGAAGAGCTTCCGGTAGCGGGGAAAATGGGTTATATTGAGGTTGTCGATGAATAACACCCAGCACGGTCTTGCTTTTTAATCAACTTATCTGTTGACTGAACATCAGATAGAAGCTTATAATAACTACATCAATATAATAAGCTGGTTTTCGTTGAAAGGATTTCGCTTATGGCAGTAACAGCAAAAGAATTAGCAAAAATTCTCGGCATTTCTCAGGCGGCTGTATCTATTGCACTGAATAATCGCCCGGGCGTAAGCGAAGACACAAGAAAAAGGGTGGTTGCTGCCGCAAGGGAGTATGGGTATACGTCTGCAAATACTCATGCAAAGGAAAGCAAACCGAAGGTCATCTCGTTTGTACTGTATAAGAAGCAGGAAGGCATAATAATTGACAATACGCCCTTCTTTTCGGCTCTTACAGAAGGCGTTGCCGTGTGCTGCAGAGAAAATGGCTTCTCGCTTGATATGCGCTACATATACGAGAGTGCAAATGTTGCGTCAGACATAGAGGACATTGTTGCATCCGGCGTTTCCGGCATTATTTTGCTTGCAACCGAAATGCGCGCAGAGGATTTTGACGCCTTTAAAAAAATCTCAATCCCCATGGTCGTACTTGATACGTATTTTGAGAATATTTCTACGGACTGTGTGCTTATAAACAATATCCAAGGCGCATACCTTGCCGCAGAGACTCTGATAAGAAAACGAGGGACTCAGCCGGGATATCTCCGCTCTTCCTACATGATAGGAAATTTCGAGGAGCGTGCGGATGGATTTTATAAGGCTATCAGAAGCAACAATATGTCTACGTCAAAATCGGTCGTGCATTTGCTGAAGCCCACGGTCAATGGTGCGCATGACGATATGTGCGCCATCCTCGACAGCGGTGCCGAAACGGCGGACTGTTACTTTGCTGATAACGATATGATTGCTGTCGGAGCAATGCTTGCATTTAAGGAACATGGATATGAAATTCCGCGAGATGTTGCTATTATTGGCTTTGACAATGCATATCCTGAGAATCTGATAAAACCGGCGTTGACAACAATAGACGTCCCAAAACAGGCAATGGCTCGGCTTGCAGTGGAGCGCCTGATAAAGGTAATGTCGGAAGTTCAGAACGTATCGCTGAAAATTCAGGTTATGACCTCCTTGATAGAACGTGATTCGCTTTGAAATAGCAAGAAGGCAGGGTACACGCAAAGAACTATGAGCGAAGATGGTTGTCTGCCGCTCATATGTGTCGCGCATAGAGAAGAAAGCCCTCGGAAAGCTTAGAGAGCT
>UROG01000047.1 GCA_900549485.1 uncultured Eubacteriales bacterium | reverse complement strand
TGCTCGGCGGAAAGCGCGGTCAAAAAAGTCCTTGCAGGACTTTTTTGACAAGCTGCAACTGATGACCGTGTATAACACGGTCATCAGTTGCAGCTTGACATATTATATATCACCGTTTTTTACGCAATTGCACGAAATCAGGTCACTTCATAAGCGACAGAAGTCTCGCGTAGTTTTCCTCCCACTGCGCGGTATGGTTCGGCATATAGGTATCGACATTTTCGGAGTTTCTGACTATACGGCGCAGATGCTCAAGATCCTTCACAACGCCGAGCGCCATTCCCTGCGCCAGGAGGTTTCCTATTGCCGCGCCCTCGATAGGCCCCGTAACGACGCGCCTGTCAATTGCATCGGCCACAAAGCGGTTGAGAAGCTTGTTCTGTATCCCGCCGCCGACAATATTGAGCTGATCGATATGCTGCCCCTTGATCTCTTCGAGCCGTTCAAGCGCCCAGCGGTATTTGAGCGCGAGGGATTCATAGATGCATCTTGCGATCTGTCCCACGCTCTCCGGAACACACTGCCCTGTACGGCGGCAGAAGCTCTGTATTTTTGCGACCATATTGCCGCCAGCGAAAAACTCCGGGTAGTCGGGGTCGATTATTGAGCGGAACGGCTCCGCCTTTTCCGCCTCGGCCACTATCTCGTCCCAGCCGTATTTTTTGCCCGCCTTCATCCAATCACGGCGGCATTCCTGAATGAGCCACAGCCCCATGATATTTTTCAGCGGACGGAAGCCGCCCTGTATGGTACCCTCGTTGGAGAAATTCGCGTCGCGCACGGCGTCGGTAAGTATCGGCTCATCCGTTTCCGTGCCGAAAAGCGACCATGTGCCGCTTGAGCAGAACGCGAAGCTTCCCTCGCCCGGGATCGCCGCGACGGCGGAAGCGGTATCATGCGTGCCGACGGCGGCAAAGCTTGCGCGGTTGAGTCCAAGCTCCTCCGCAAGCTCCGGACGAAGCTTGCCCCTTATCGTACCGGCGCGGTCGATCTCGGTGAATATCCTGCGCGGCAGGTCAAGCTCGTCTATCGTCTGCCAGTCCCAATCCCTTTTGGCGGGGTCATAGAGCATGGATGTTGTTACCTCGGTGTATTCCGATTTTTTCTCCCCGCTGAGGAAGTAGCCCAGAAGGTCGGGCATCAGCAGCATCGTTTCGGCGTTTTCAAGCGCGACGTCGCCCTCAAGCTTTCTGCGGTAGAGCTGATAGACGGTGTTGAAATTCATCGTGGCAATGCCGGTTCTCGCAAAAAGAGTGGGAAAATCCACTATTTTCCATACCGCCTCCATATCGCCGTCAACCGCCATACGGTATGCTCTGGGATTGGCGATAAGGTGTCCGTTCCTGTCAAGCAGGCCGTAGTCCACGCCCCACGTATCTATGCCGAAGCAGTCAAGCTCACCGACGCCGGCGTGCTTGAACGCCAGAAGCCCCTGTTTGAGCTGATTGTAAAGATACGGCAGATCCCAATAGAAGACCCCGTTCATCTCGATATAATTATTTTCGAAGCGGTGAAGCTCACGCATGGTGAGTCTGTCTCCGTCGAGTTGGCCGAGAATGGCGCGGCCGTTGCTGGCGCCGACATCGAATGCGAGTAGATTCTTCATTTTATCCGCTCCTTAAGCTTTATTTTCCTGCCATGGATCTGCGGTATTTCTCACTTTCCCAATTAGCGATGAACTTTTTCGCCGCTTCGCCCATTGTGGACAGAGTGTACCCGGCTTTCTTTATATTGTCCATGATGAAGAACACCGCCGTGAGCGTTTCCGTCATGGTCATGGCCTTTTTTGCGTCCATTTTCATGAGCATCTGACCGGTCGCGGAGCTTGCGACCGCCTGTCCGTCGGCTATCTCCTCCCTGTCCATGAAAAACGCGTCGGTGAGGAAGACCATCTGGTCGGGATAGAGCGGCTGCGTCATGAGGAATTCCTCGCCGTACTCCCCTGCCAGAAACGCTTTTTCAAGATACGGCGTGTCGGCGGCGATAAGTCCGGCGGACATTGCCCTGATCCTGACCTCCGGGAAAGCCGTGCCGTTTATGCCGAACATACGCGCAAGGCGCTCGTTCGCATCGGTATGTATGGCAAGAACCTTATCCGGATCGTCGTCATGGACAATAATGCCGTGGTTCTGCATGAGTATGACCGACGGCTGCTTTCCGCTCTGCTCCTCCACACGGCGAAGCTCATCCCGTATGGCAAAGGTGAGGTTCGCGCCGGGGTCCGTATACGGCACCCAGCCCCACGTGTACCCCGCATCGCAAAACGCCTCATCCGCTATGACGCGGCACGCGGTCGAGCAGCAGGCGAGATTGGCGTATACGCTGTGGGTATGGAGCACAAAGGTTCTGAGTATCGAGTGAAACCCTGCCTCGACAGAGGGACGCAGGTCGGCAAGCGAGTCTATATGGCGCACGTCCGCCTTCGCCCTTGCCGAGCCTGCCTTTTCAACGTCCTCAAACTCCGACGGTTCGGAGTTGAGATAAAAACCTCGCAGATCGGCGCCGTCCATGACGGCATACGCCCTGTCGATCCCGATATCCTTCAGGCAGAAGCCGGAGGCCTTTATCGCCATAAGTCCGCCGGGCAGCTTGACGGAGGTGTTGCCGCCGCCGCCCTGAACATAGTCGGCACGGAAACCTGCCGCCTTCGATATACGGGAAAAATCCGATAAAAGCTGTTTGTTTTCTTCAAAAAACATCTTGACCCTCCATGCGCTTTCTGCGCGCAAACAATTCTATGTATCCCTCTGCACGAGGGTTTTGCGGCGTCATATGATCCAAAACGGCGCGTTTTTTCGCGCCGTTTGTTCTTTCATCTGCGCAGTGAGAGCACAGCTCTTTCATACTCTCTTACTTCACTGAGTATATCTGCGGTAAAGCCCTTTGTCAAGCAATAGTAGTCCCACACGGCGCCGAACGGCAGCGTCCTGCGCTCCTCGCCGAGGGCGAGACGGGCGGTCAGGTCGTTGTCATACTCCGCCTGACGTATTGCGGCGGGGGCGAGGCAGGCGTTGAGGATGGCCTTTCTCGCGTTTCTCATGCCGATCGCCCATGCCGCGACGCGGTTGATGGATGCGTCAAAATAATCGAGGGCGATAAAGGTGCGCGGCTCAAAGCCGTTGTGAATGACCTCGTCCATGATGCTCTGAAGCTCATCGTCGAGCATGATCACATGGTCGCTGTCCCAGCGCACCGGGCGGGAGACATGGAGAATGATGCTGTCAAGAAACTGCAGAACGGCGGAGAGCTTTGCGGAAATGACCTCGGTCGGATGGAAATGCCCCGCGTCGAGGGTGTAGCAAAGTCCGTTCTTCACCGCGTAGCCGTAGGAATATTCATGGCTTGCGACGGTATAGCTCTCGACGCCGACGCCGAAGAGCTTTGACTCAAGCCCGCAGGGGACAAGCTTTTTGTCTATGTCCTCCGCAAAAATTTCATTGAGCGATTGGGTCATCAGGTCGCGGTGCTTCTTTGTGTCGGCGGTCACGTCCTTATAGCCGTCGGGCATCCAGAAGTTAATGGCGCAGGGCTGACCAAGCTGCTTTGCAAACTCAAGTCCTATCTCGCGGCAGCGCTTGCCGTGCTCTATCCAGAACCTGCGTGTGCCGGCGTCGTAGCTTGAAAGGGAAAAATCCCCGTCCATTTTCGGGTGTGAGAAAAATGTGGGATTGAAATCAAGCCCCATTCCCTGCTCCTTGGCAAAATCCACCCAATTCCGGAACTGCTCTATCGTGTATTCGTCGCGGTCTATCCTTTTGCCGTTCTTTTCGGCGTAGCTGGCATGCATATTGAGCTTGGTCGCGCCGGGAATGAGCTTTCTGGCAAAGGCGATATCCGCACGAAGCTCCTCGGGCGTTCTCGCCCTGCCTGGATAATTGCCGGTTGTCTGTATGCCGCCGGTAAGACCGTCTGCGCCGTCAAAGCCGATAACGTCGTCCCCCTGCCAGCAGTGCATCGACACGGGGATCGCGTCCGCTTTCGCCATGGCCGCCTCAACGTCAACGCCGTTTTCCGCATAAACGCACTTTGCGTATTCGTAACCCTTGATAATAAGCTCGTCTTTTTTCATTACCTTCTCCTTGTATAAGAATTTACGCCCGCTCTCCGCTCCGGCAGGCTCAGACGTCAAAGAAGAACACCTGCTCCATCAGCGGCTGCGCGCCGGTGACGGGGTCCATGTCCATTTTCATTACATCCTTCATGTATTCGTTCCATCTGTCAACGACCGGGCTTTCCGCCTGTATGCGCGCCGCTTCCGCGACGCTGCCGCACTCATAGTAGCCGAACAGCTCCTCCCCGACGTTCCATATGGTATAGTTGCGTATACCGGCGGCAGCAAGAACCTCTTTCATCTCCGGCCAGATATTGTCGTGGCGGCGTTTGTATTCTTCCAGCTTTCCGGGCAGGACAGCCGCTTTCCATGCATATCGTTCCATAACATTCTCCTGTCAATAGATCGGGGCGCGCCGCGTGAGGCGCGCCGTATTTGTTTGTTCAGTCCTCGGCTGAGCCCTCTTGCGCAAAGAAGGCTCAGCCCATGATTGATCTCCTTTTTCAGGTATGCCGGACAGAAATAAATCTGTCCGGCATATGTTGCCTGAGAGCTTGCTTATCAGTAAACGGTTGCCCAATCGGCGATGTTCTCCGCGTTGAACGCGAACGGAGGTCCGACGATGATCTGCGCGCCGCAGGTCGTCTCTTCGGATACGGTGTACTCTATGCCGTTGCCGGCGGTGAAGGTCTCGCCGACGGCGCAGGTGGTATCGCCCTTGATGATGGACTCGATCACGTAGACCGCACAGGAGCCGACGTCAATGGGGTTCCACAGATACATGTACGGGCAGGGCAGGTCTTCGCCGACAAAGCCGTTCATTTCGGAGGGCAGGCCGAGACCGGCGACCTTGATATCGGACTTCGCAGCCTGAACGGCCTGTGCGCAGGCAAGAATGCCGACGGTCGTGGGGCAGCAGATGACCTTCAGCTCGGGGTAGTTGGTCATGAGCGACTCGGTTTCGGCGTAGGACTTCTGTGCTTCGTCGTCGCCGTAGACGGTGGCGACCCATTCAAGCTTGCCGTACTTGTCGGGATCGGCGTCGATGATCTCCTTCATCGCATCGATCCATGCGTTCTGGTTGGTTGCGGTGGAGGAGGCGGACAGGACGGCGAACTGACCCTCGCCGCCGCTCATGTCGTAGCAGGAATCAACGAGAACCTGCGCCACTTCCTTTGTACCGGCCTGGTTGATGAACATCTGGGAGCCGGTGGTGTCGGAGTCCATGGTCACGATGACGATGCCCTGAGCCTTTGCTTCCTCAAGCGTGGCCTCAAGTGCTTCCGCGTCGTTTGCGGCGACGCCTATCGCGTCAACGCCCTGCGCGATGAGGTTGTTGATGACCGCTATCTGCGCCTCGACGGAGACGTCCTCAGGATAGACGGCAAGGCACTCCGCGCCGACTTCCTTGCAGGCCGCTTCAAAGCCGGAAACCATTCTCTCCATGTAGGGATTGCCTGCGGACTTGGGAACGATCGCGTAGGTTGCGCCCTCTGCGCTTGCAATGGGGGCGATTGCGCACAGTGCAACGATCATGCACAGTGCCAGAACGGTTGCGAGAATCTTCTTCATTTGCCTGTTTTCCTTTCAAAAAATTTTTATATGCACGCTTTTCGCGTTACATTTCATTCATATTGCCCTGCGGCTTCTTTTATAAGCTTTCAGGCTTTCTTCCCTATGCGCAGGTTCGGGAGCATGACGACGATGATGAGCAGAACGCCGATTATCACACGTATAGTCTGACCGTTGACATTTATAAGCCCCAGACCGTAGCGGAGAAGTCCGATAATGAAAATTGCGATTATTGCACCGACAAAATTGCCCTTGCCGCCGTCTGTCGAGATGCCGCCGAGGACGCACATCGAGATCGCCTCAAGCTCATAGCCCTCCGCGATATCGCTCTTGACCGAGCCCATCCACGCGCAGTAGAACACGGCGGACACCGCGCAGATAAGTCCGGTGAGCGTAAACACCGTGAAGCGCACCTTCTGCACCTTTATGCCGGCATACTCCGCGGCGGTCTTGTTCGCGCCGATGGCATACATATGCCGTCCGAATGCAGTCTTATGCATGACAAGCGCAAAGATAACGGCGAGAACGCAGAAGAAAATGAACAGATACGGCACGGGGCCGATCTTCCCGTAATAGAGATCCTTGAACCACGCGATCTTCTGCATACCCTTTGTCGATGTGTCGCCGAGTATGCGTTCGGCAATGCCGCGGTAGAGCGTGGTTGTGGCAAGGGTTACTATCATCGGGGCAAGCTCCGGAAATTTTGTGAGGATAAGCCCGTTGAACATGCCGCACACTAAGCCCGCTGCAATGCACGCGCCTATCGCAAGGGCAAGCGAGCCGGAGGCGTTGAACACTATGCCCAGCACCGTTCCGCACAGGCACACGATAGCGCCGACGGACAGGTCTATATCGCCGAGAAGCAGGATATATGCCATTGGCAGGGCGATAAGCCCCTTGACCATGAAGGTGTTTATGTTGGTAAAAAGATTTTTTGCGACGAGATAGTTCTTGGAAAGGCTCATGTTCATTATATTCACCGCGATGAATATGAACAGCAGCAGCGTCTCCCAGCGCAGGAGCTCGTCCCTGACGGTGCGTTTCTGTTCGCTGAGAATGGTTCTTCCGGATTTTCCCGCCATCAGATCTCCCTCCCTTCAAGGCTTCTGCGCGCCGCAGTGCGCTGAACCAGCACGTTGATGATGACCGACAGCAGTATTATCCCGCCCTTGAGCGCCTGCTGCCAGAAGGGATTTATGCCCACCATGCTCAGCGATTTGCTTATCACCGCAATGGTAAGCCCGCCGAGCAGCACCCCAAGCGCGCTGCCCTGCCCGCCGGTGAGACTGACGCCGCCGATTACGCAGGCGGCGATAACGTCCATTTCCGCGCCGAGCGCCATATTATTCTGCGCGGAGGCGTAGTAGCCGGTGTACATTGACCCGCACAGGCCGCAGATACCGCCGTTTATCGTGTACACGAGGATCTTTATCCTGTCGATCTTTATGCCCGAGATCTCTGCGGCGGCGGCGTTGGAGCCGACGGCGTATATTTTCCTGCCGAACGTCGTCCATCGGAGGAAGACGAAGAACACCGCAAAGACGATCACCGTTATCCAGATAAGGTGGTTTATGCCTAAAAACGTGCTCTGCGCAAAGTCCTTGAAATCGTCGAGCATATAGGCAACGCCGACCCATGTGGAGTTTGAGACTATATAGGTAAGTCCGCGGTATATGTACATGAAGCCCAGCGTTGCGATAATCGGGATGACTTTGCCCTTTGCGATCACAAGGCCTGTGATAAGCCCGCAGAGAAGCCCGATGCCCGTGGATACCGCGTAAACCGTTATGCCGTACTGGACAAGGCCGTTTTTCATGAGCTGGCAGGCGGACATCCCGCTCAGTGCAAGTATCGCGCCGACGGAGATGTCTATGCCGCCGATCAGCAGCACAAGCATCATTCCGAACGCCATGACCATTGTATACGCATAATTCTTGAGTATGCCGTTTATGACGTTTGCCGTGAGGAACTGGCTGTTCCTCATCTGTATCGCAAGGCACAGCAGGATCAGTACGAAAAGAAGGCTCGTCTCACGCTGACGCAGCAGCGCGCCAAGCCTGCCGCCGGTTCTGTTTTTCATCACTGCGCCCCCTTATGCTGCTTTGCCATTGCAAGCTCAAGTATTTTTTCCTGCGTCGCCTCATTCCTCGAAAGCTCACCCGTGACGCGCCCCTCGCACATCACGACGATCCTGTCGGCAAGCCCCAGCATCTCCGGCATTTCCGAGGAGATAAGGATTATCGCGTAGCCCTGCTGTGCAAGCTCCCCAAGGATCTCGTAGACGGCGGCTTTTGCGCCCACGTCCACGCCCTTTGTCGGCTCGTCAAGGATCATGAGCCTGAAATCGGAACCCAGCGCCTTCGCCACGACCACCTTCTGCTGGTTGCCGCCGGAAAGGCTCGACGCCTTGTCAAACACGCTGACCGCCTTTGTATCCACTCTTTCGGCAAGCGTCTTCGCGCTTTCGTTTTCGTGCTTGGTGTCTATGAACATCCTTTTTTTGAAGCGTTTCAGCTCAGTCAGGGTTATGTTTCTGCCGATGCCCCAGTCAAGGATAAGTCCCTGTATCTGCCTGTCCTCCGGCAGAAGACCTATGCCGAGCTTCAGAGCGTCGCTGGGACAGGTTATTTTTACTTCCCTGCCCTCCACATAGATTTTTCCGGACGTCGCTTTCTCGATGCCGTAGATGACCTGCGCGACCTCCGTGCGCCGTGCGCCGACAAGTCCGGTAAGACCGAGTATCTCTCCGGCGCGGACGCTGAAGGTGACGTCCTTGAAATATCCGGTGCGGGAGAGGTTCTCTACTCTCAGCACCTCTTCGCCCTTTTCGACCTCCGGCTTGGGGAAAAGCTCAGAAATGTCGCGGCCGACCATCGCCTTTATAAGCTCGCCGTTCGTGATGGAGTTCACGTCGTATGTACCGATATATTTCGCGTCCCTGAAAACCGTCACTCTCTGCGCCAGCGCGTACATATCCTCAAAGCGGTGCGAGATAAAAATAACGGACGCGCCCTCCTGCGCAAGCTTTCTTGTGATCCTGTACAACTCCTCGGATTCGCGCTTTGTAAGCGCGGCCGTCGGCTCGTCCATTATGATGATGCGCGCCTTCATCGAAAGCGCCTTGGCGATCTCGACCAGCTGCTGCTGCGCGACCGACAGATCGCCCATCAGCATGCGGGAGTCAAAGTCGGCGTTCAGCTCCTTCAGCAGCGCGTCGGATTCCTGATACATCTGCTTCCACTGTATGAAGCCGCGCCGCACCTTCTCGTGACCCATGAATATGTTTTCCGCAACGGTCAGATGCGGATACGCGGTAACGTGCTGATAAATGGCGGCGATGCCCGCCCTCTGAGCCTCCAGCGTATCCCTGAACACGACCTTTTCTCCGTCGAGATACATTTCGCCGCCGTCGGCCTGATGCACACCCGTAATGACCTTGATGAATGTGGATTTTCCCGCGCCGTTTTCACCCATCAGCGCGTGTATTTCGCCCTTTTTAAGCTCAAATTGAACATTGTCAAGGGCTTTGACGCCCGGGAAAATTTTGGTTATCCCCTTCAGCTCCAGAACCGTTTCCGCCAAGTCTATCCCGCCTCCCGCTTTTTTAATGAGGTATCTCACAATCTTGACATTTGCCGCTGCGTATCGCCTTGAAAGAACCGCCGCACTTTATCGGCATTTCCCTGATATACGGCGTTTTGCGTCCCATTCAGGGCGTTTTTTCTGAAATATATACGATATTTTCGCCAAATCAGCATTTTTTGGTCAAAAACCTTTTTTCCTTCCGCCATCCTGCGTATCCGGTGCGGGCTTTTCCCTTGATAACAACCGTTTTCGTGCTTTTGTTAAAATGCACAAAATATGCGCTTTATTTTTGTTGAGTATTGCATTGCTGCCTGTCATTTTGTATAATAACATTATTCTTCATACTATGCGATGAACTTTCTTGCGGATTTTTTGCACTATCTTGACATCAGAAAGGAGCATACGGATGGAAAAGAGCCTGAAATACGAGCTGGATCTTGACCCCCGCTCACGCTGGAACATGATCTCCGCAACGATGAACGCGAAAGCGAATCTTCTCTATATGCAGGAGGTCGGCGACTTTATCGCGGGGAAAAAATATTTTACCACGCGGGAAGGCTTTGACTCGTACCTCATCAAGATCACCGTGTCCGGCTGCGGCATACTGCGCTATGAGGGCGGCGAATATCTCGTCCCCGTGGGCAAATTTTATTGGATAGACTGCCGCAAATGGCACGACTACCGCACCTCCGGCGAGGATTGGCATGTGCTGTGGGTGCATTTTTACGGCGCTGCGGCGAAATATTACTATGAGCTGTTCCTTGCCAACAACGGCGGCAAGCCCCTCGGCAGTCTGCCTGTCGGTTCGCCCGCATACCCGTTCATGCACTCGCTGCTCGACCTTGACCCGGACAGAATGAGCCAGCAGGAGCTTGACATACGCGCCGCTACGCTTCTCGGCCGGCTTTTAGAGGAATGCATACTCTGCGCCGCGGGCAGCCGCAGAGGGGCGGACGTTCCGGAGGTGCTGCGCAGCGTGCAGCTATATCTGGAGGAAAATTTCCGCTGTAAGATCACGCTTGACGGTCTCGGCACGCTTTTTTCCATGAATCCGTGCTATCTTCAGAAGCAGTTCAAGCGCTACTTCGGGCAGTCGCCCACGGAGTACCTCATATATCTGCGTATGACCCACGCAAAGGAGCTTATGCGCACGACGCATATGTCCATCGGGGAGATATCCGAGCAGTGCGGCATTGAAAACATCAGCTATTTCACCCGTCTTTTCAAGGCGCAGGAGGCTCTTACGCCGCAGGAATACCGCAAGCTCTGGCCCATCGTCGCAAGCGTGAAGGGCTCCCACAGCATTCTCGGCTGATCGCCGCGCACCGCGCCTGTCCATGTAAGTATATGCAAAAGGAACCGCGCAGAACGTAAAATCCGCACGGTTCCTTGCAATGATCTTTTGCAGATCGGGGGGCGACTGCGAGCTTTCCCACTTTGACACCGCCCGCCGCGATACGGACAGTTTTTCCGCAAGCTCCTCCTGGGAGAGATTAAGTCTTTTTCTTTCTTCAACGATTTTGTCTGCCGATATCATTTTTCTTTCCTCCTGTCTTGGTGGTCAGATAATACCGTTTTTTGCGGTTGCGTTCCACCAAACGGGCTTTGAAATCTGTCAACCGGCGGTTGCGCTTTCTCTTTTTTCCGCGTTTTTTCCGGCGTATTTTCAGCATTTGCACAAGTATGGCACATTTTTGCACTTCCGTCAAACCAAACGTTTGACATATCCGATATAAAGATGTTACCATATAAATAATATTTTCTGAAAGGGAGACGGATATGACAGTTGACGAAATACTGGATCTCGGCTTTGAGGAGCTGCTTGCGCTCGGCGCGTTTGACTGTGAATGCGGCAGGCGCCACACGCAGGGCGTGTCACGCGTAACGGTGGACTACGGAGCGGTGCGCGCCCTGCCGGAGTATCTTGCCGCCATAGGGAGCGCAAAACCCTTTATCCTCTCCGGACACGACACCTTTGCCGCCGCCGGTAAAAGCGTGACGGATGTTCTGGACGCGGCGGGCATTGAGTATGGAAAGTACGTGTTCCCGGTTTCCCCTGTTCGTCCCACGGAAGAAACGGTCGGGAGCGCGGTGATGCATTTTGACTATTCCTGCGACGCGATCGTCGGCATAGGCTCCGGCGTTATCAACGACACGGGCAAGATACTTGCGCGTGCAACCGGCAGAGAGTATATCATCGTCGCCACGGCGCCGTCGATGGACGGCTTTGTCTCCGCAACCTCGTCCATGGACGTCGATTCTCTCAAGGTCTCTCTGCCCTCGAAAGCGCCGTGGGGCGTCATCGGCGATCTGGATATTCTCCGCAATGCGCCGATGGAGCTTCTGCGGGCGGGTGTCGGGGATATGCTGGCAAAGCTCACAAGCCTTTCGGAGTGGAAGCTTGCACAGATCATCGTCGGCGAATACTATTGTCCGGCCGTCGCCGCGCTCACGGATAAGGCGGTGCGCGGCGTTATCGAAAAGGCCCCCGCGCTTCTGCGGCGCGACGGAGAAGCGGTGCGCGCAGTGATGCAGGGGCTTATACTTGCGGGCGCGGCCATGAATTACGCGGGGCTTTCCCGCCCCGCCTCCGGCACCGAGCATTATTTTTCGCACATATGGGATATGCGCGCTCTTGCATTTCCCGAGGCGAAGAGCGCTCTGCACGGAACGCAGGCGGGCATCGGCACACTCTATACGCTGCGCGGCTTTGAGGCGTTCAGAAAGCTCCTGCCTCAGCCCGACAGGGAAAAGGCGCTTGCATTCGTGCAGGGCTTTTCCGACGGCGATTGGAACGGTGAGCTTCGCCGCTTCATAGGCGTTGGGGCGGAAGCAATGATCGAGGGCGAACGGCGGGAGCGGAAATACGATAAGCAGAAGCACGAAAAGCGCCTTGCGGTCATTGGGGAAAACTGGGATGCGATATGCGCCGTTATCGACGCGCTTCCATCCTCTGAGAGCGTGGAAAAGCTCATGCTTTCACTCGGCATGCCGGTTTCCGCGCAGTGCATAGGCTATGACGCGCAGGACGTAAAAAAATGCTTTGCGATGAGCAAGGACATACGCGACAAATACGTCAGCACAAGGCTTTATTGGGATCTCGGCGTACTCGGCGAGGTCGCCGACGCAGCCTTCGGCTGATAAAGGTCAAAAAATGACAGGGGCAGCGGCAAATGTGTATTTTGCCGCTGCCCCCTCAAGCTCCCCTGCTGCTCTATTATCCGGCTTTGGTGCATAGTTTTTTGACAGTCTCAATAGGGGTTTTGCAAATTGCAAAGCCCCTGTTCAGCATGACAAAGGATCTTATTGAGGTTCTTTGTCAAGTAAAGTTTTTTATTCTATTGACTTGAGCGCCTGCGCCATGTCTATCCTTCTGAGCTTCGGCTTCATTGCGAGGTTGACTATCAGCGCAAACAGAAGCGTCAGCGCCACGCAGGTGATTATGCTTGTCGGGAGGATACGTGCGTCGAAATGCACAAGATCAATGCGTATCTGCTCCATAACGAACCGGTGCAGCGCGTAGCCCATCGGTATGCCGACAAGCGAACCGATGACCGTGAGGGCGTTGTTCTCGCGGAAAACGTAGCTTGCCGTCTCCCTGTCGTAGAAGCCCAGAACCTTGACCGTGGCGATCTCGCGCAGGCGTTCGGTTATGGATATATTGGTCAGTGAGCAGAGCACTATGAACGCAAGCGCGCCCGCGCTTACCACGACAACGACCACAATGTAGTCAAGCGAGCTCATCATTGTACTCATACGATTCTCAAGATCGACGGTGAGCTGAGTGCTTGCGACCTCGTCGTCGCCGTTGATCTCAGCGCCTGCGGCGTGGGCGTCCTTATCCGCCCCGAAGCGCAGCCATGCGCACTTCATCTCCGGCGCAGCGCCGGTCTGGGCGGTAAAGGTCTCGTTCGTAACGAAGACGTAGTTGTAGACGTAGTTGTTGAAAACGCCCGTGATTTTCAGATTCATCTCGCCGGTTTCATCGTCGTATACGCGCAGCGTGTCTCCTTTGCCTATGCCGAGAGCCTCTGAAAGCCCCACGCTTATCACACATTCGTCCCTGCCGGGATATTCAACCGTCGCGCCGCCGTCCTTGAGCAGCATATAATCGCCCGCCGTATCATTTTCAGTGACAATGATATGCGCGGTCTTCGTGACCGTGTCGGAGGAGCAGTCCTTGACCGTGTCGTGCAGGAACACGCTGTCCGAAATAACGCCGCCGTGCCTGCCGCGGAAGGCGGCGCGCATCTCGGGCGTCATATCGTCCTTGAAGTTCACCGAGCAGTCGTAATCGGAGATCTCGTCATACTGGTAGGAGACGACATTCTGTATCGAGTCGCGTATTCCGTAGCCGGTCAGCAGCAGCGCGGTACACCCGCCTATGCCGAGGATCATTATCATCATTCTCTGCTTGTAGCGCAGTACGTTTCTTATCGACACCTTGCGCAAAAACGGTATGCGCTTCCAGATAAAGCCCACGTGTTCAAGCAGCACTCTCTTGCCCGCTTTCGGGGCGCGGGGGCGAATGAGGGACGCCGCCGACTCCGCAAGCTCACTGCGGCAGGCAAGCCATGTCGCAAACAGCGAGCATACGAGGTACGCCGCGGAGGAGGCTATCGCAAGCTTCCAGTCGAAAGCGTTTATGATATCGGCAAAGCCGTACATTATATTGTACGCCTGCCATATAAGCTTCGGCATTGCCCACGCGCCCAGCGCGATGCCGCCCGCGCAGCCCAGCACCGAGGCAAGCGCCGAGTACAGCAGGAACTTGCTCATTATCGCGCCGTCGGAATAGCCCATTGCCTTGAGTACGCCGAGCTGTGTGCGCTGCTCATCCACCATGCGCGTCATCGTCGTGATGCACACAAGCGCCGCCACGAGGAAGAAGAACACCGGGAATACCTTGGATACGCCGTGGACTATCTCGGAATCGCTTTCAAAGCATACATAGCCCACGTTTGTACTGCGGTCAAGCACATAGCAGTCGGGGTCATCCAGATCGTCAAGCTTCTTCTCTCCGTCGGCGTAGTCCTGCTCCGCGTCGGCAAGCTTTTTCTCCGCGTCCTTCAGATCCTGCTCCCCATCCTTCAGATCCTGCTCCGCGTCGGCAAGCTCCTGCTTGTGTTCGACGATCTCCTCCCATGCGTCGTCAAGCTCCGCCTGCTTTTTGTTGAAATCGTTTGTATTATCGCTTATGGCAAAGCCGCGCATCATCCGGCGGTACGCAGCAAAGGCGTCCACCGCGTCATAATACTCGTTCTCGCCGTCCTCTATTTTCTTTTTGCCGTCTTCTATGTCCTTTTTTCCGTCTTCTATCCTGACCTTGGCGTCGTCGATCTCCTTGTGCGCATCGTCAAGCTTCACGCGGGCGTCGGCAAGCTCCTGCTCGGCGTCCTCCCGGAGCTTTTCGCTGCGTATCTCCGCCCTCTCTTTGCCGAGGTCGGTAATATGATCCTCCGCCGCGTCCACAAAGTCCTCATACTCGTCGGAGTAGACCTCGCCGGAAACGCCCTCAAGCGTCAGGTAGAGATGCGTATAGTAATCCGTATCGAACGCGTCCTCCGTGAGGAAAGCGAAGCCGGTTACGCTGCCGCTGCCGATGCTTGTGCCGCCGCGCTCATAGTTTATATAAAGCGGCGATTTGCAAAGACCGGTGACGGTAAATGTGCGCGGCCTGAAGTTTTCAAGATCGTCCTCGTCATTGTCCTCGCTGAGCGTTATCGTCTTACCGATCAGATCTTCGCTGAAATACCATGCGTCAAGGGCGCACTCATCCTCCGTCTCGGGAAGCCTGCCCGCCGTTACTCTCGGCAGATTGAGCTTTTCCGGCACGCTCATCGTATGCAGGACGATGCTGCCGCTCGGCATGACAAATATAGCGTCGGCCTGCTTGCTGCCCTCGGCAAGCTTCACGGCGCTGTCCCGCTCAATCGCCGCGACGTCGTCATCGTCGAAGCCGACGGTCGAAACAAGATCGTAGTCGAACATATGCTGCTCGCCGGCGTAAACGTCAAGCGTGTGGATCATGCTGGTTTTTGTTAGCTTCAGGCCGCAGAAAAAGCCCGCGCCCAGCGCAATGATCGCAAATATTCCCAGAAACCGCCCAAGGCTTGTGCGGATTTCTCTGAAAGTCAGCTTCAGCATATCGTCACCACTCTATTTCTTCCACCGGCGTGGGATGCCCGTTGGTCGTTTCACTGATGATCTCGCCGCTTTTGAGGCGTATGACCCTGTCAGCCATGGCGGTCAGCGCGGAATTGTGCGTGATTATAACGACAGTCATGCCGTTTTCGCGTGACTGATCCTGCAAGAGCTTGAGTATCTGCTTGCCGGTGTTGTAGTCAAGCGCGCCGGTAGGCTCGTCGCAGAGCAGGAGCTTCGGGTTTTTGGCAAGGGCGCGCGCTATCGCCACGCGCTGCTGCTCGCCGCCGGAAAGCTGCGCGGGGAAGTTGGACATTCTGTCCCCAAGCCCTACGGCCGTCAGAACCTTTTCCGCGGGCAGAGGGTCGGAGCACAGCTGGCTTGCGATCTGCACATTTTCAAGCGCAGTCATATTCGGCAGAAGGTTATAAAACTGGAAGACAAAGCCTACGTCGTGACGGCGGTACTGCGTGAGGCGGCGCTTTGAGTATTGCGAAATGTCGCTGCCGTCGATCACGGCGTGTCCCGACGTGAGAACGTCCATGCCGCCCAGAATGTTGAGAAGCGTCGTTTTGCCCGCGCCGGACGCGCCGACTATAACGCATATTTCGCCCTTTTGAATGTTGAAGGACGCATTTTTCAGCGCCTCGATCTTTATCTGTCCCATGTCGTAGGTTCTGCAAACCTTATCAAAGCAGACAAATGAATCCATTTTGTTCACTTCATGTTTATTCTGAACCTTAATATAGCTTTTTCAAGCGCAAAAAATAGATAAAGTGTAAAAATTTCCGCCTGACGGCGGACAAGTTTTCCGAAATCAGGAGCGATTCCGTGCGGCTGATTCTTTTCGTGTATAAAACCTAAAAACCTTCTTTTCCCGATCTGTGTTAATATATGCCGCGTGGGCAGAAGAAAAAGGAGGTTTCTGTTATGGGAAACGGAGGAAATATTTTGGGACTGATTGCAGAGGCAATCGGCTATAATCTGATTTTCATGATCCTTGCGATCATCAGCATCATTCTCTGCAAGCGCGGGAAAAAGTGGTCT
Source organism: uncultured Eubacteriales bacterium (assembly GCA_900549485.1). Taxonomy (GTDB): domain Bacteria; phylum Bacillota; class Clostridia; order Oscillospirales; family Oscillospiraceae; genus Limivicinus. Next base: position 403 of record UROG01000047.1, on the reverse strand, counting down.
CCGCTTTATATTATAGGGCTTGTCATTCAATGCTTCAGCTTTTACGGAAATTACTCGGAGCAGCGCATTTATTCGTCGCTCACATCCTACTCCAGCTTGTATGCCAACTCCGGTGTATCTGCCGGAATGACTGCAAGTATAGTTGTATCGATATTGCTTGCGCTTGCAGTGCCTGTTATCTGCTGCAGCATCCGCAAAAACGGATGCGAGAAAGCGGCCGATGAAGAAAAAGGCACGGATAACAAGGAAAACTGATCCGAAAAGCGTTGCTTTCCGAGTCCCCTAAAAAGTCCGGTTCGGCGTCGAATGTTCATCTCTGCCCCGGTATTCGCCACTGAACCATATAGCAAAAAGGACGCATAAAAGCGTCCTTTTTGCTTTCTCGGCTTGCTTATCTCTCTTC
>UROG01000046.1 GCA_900549485.1 uncultured Eubacteriales bacterium | reverse complement strand
CGGCGGAAGAAACGATTCCGGATGAAGAGGTGGAGATAATCCCCATGCCCGACGCAGAGTATGAGGAAATTATCGAGGAACCGGAAGAAGATCCCGCCGAAGAACCGGAACCCACGGACGAGCCGGAGGAGGACGAGGAGCCTGCTCTGCGCATTGCCGCGCCCAAAACGGAGCTTGAAGTCGGCGAAACGATGCAGCTTGAAATCGTCTGCACGGATGAGAGCGTTGACCTCACCGCAGCGGTGTGGTCAAGCTCCGATGAAACAGTCCTGACCGTTGACGAAACCGGTCTTGTCACGGCGGTCGATGTAGGCGAAGCGGAGATATGCGCAATTGCGGCTGGATATATCCCGGTCAAACTTGCACTGAGCGTTATTGACACGGCCGAAAATTTTCCTGCTCATACTCTCTCAACATCAGAAGCGGGAGATTATACATATACCGTAGATGAAAAGTACAAAACCGCTGAAATTACCGATTATACGGGCGCAAGTCAATATGTCACAGTACCGGGCAGCTTTGGCGAGTATACGGTAACGACGATAGGCGCTAGGGCGTTCAGGGGAACAGCGATAAAAGAGATAATCCTGCCGGACAGCGTAACGAGCTTGGAAGTATATGCTTTCTCAGAATGCAGCAGTCTGGCAAAGGTGAAGCTGAACGAGGGACTTACAAGTATCGAAAGCGGGGCGTTTTACAATTGCACGTCATTGCCGGAGATAACGATTCCGAAAACTCTGACATATGCTGATAGTGACCTCTACGGAGGTGGCAGCTGTGGTATATTTGAAGGATGCAGCAAACTGAAAACGGTGATACTTGAAGAGGGGATCAAGAGCGTCCCGGGAGAGTTGTTTTACAGAGCATCGGCGTTTGAAACGATAATAATACCGCAGACGGTAACGACGATAGGCAATTATGCGTTCTACAACAGCTCACTGAAAGAGATAACCCTGCCGGACAGCGTAACGACGATAGGCAATAGTGCATTTAGCAACAGCTCACTGAAAGAGATAACCCTGCCGGACAGCGTGACGACGATAGGCAATTATGCATTCAGTGGAACAGCGATAAAAGAGATAACCCTGCCGGACAGCGTAACGAGCTTGGGAGATCATGCTTTCTCAGAGTGCAGCAGCCTGACAAAGGTGAAGCTGAACGAGGGACGTGTGAACATTACTCAGGGACTTTTTGAAGGCTGCACGTTGCTTGAAGCAATAGCTTTGCCGGATACGGTTGAAAATGTAAGGTCGTATGCCTTTGACGGATGTGAAGCCCTCAGAGAGGTAAAGTGGAGCGCACGGCTCAAAATAATAGAAAACAGCGCTTTCCGCGGCTGCAAGACTTTAACAGAAGTAAGTTTACCCTATGGAACCGAATCGATTTCTTCATATGCATTTTCTGATTGCGACAGTCTTGAGAGCGCAACGATACCGGATACCGTCACGACGATCGGTTCGTATATTTTCTATGAGTGTGATGTGTTGTCAGATGTGAAGCTCGGCAGCGGGATTACAAAAATACCGTCTTACGCGTTTGCTACCTGCCCTGCGCTTGTTGAGCTTAAGGTGCCGAGACGTGTGACAACTATCGAGGCAAACGCTTTCAATAAATCTGCAAAATTCAAATCCATAACAATTCCGAGAAGCGTGACGTCCATAGATCCGACTGCTTTCAGCTATCCTGCAAAGCTGACGATTTACGGCGTTTCCGGAACCTATGCGGAACAGTTTGCAAATGAAAATGATATTACCTTTGTTGCGGCAGAGACGCCGGCAGAAAAGGCAGAGCTTGATATCACAAGCCTTGAGATCGCAAGAGGCGTGCAAAAGAAGCTGCGCCTTACGATAACACCGGAAGATTGCAGCGATATCGTTACTTGGAAATCGTCCAACACTTCAGTCGCCACGGTTACGGATGTCGGACTTGTTACCGGCGTGGCAGTCGGTACGGCGACGATCAAGGTGAATGTCGGAAAAAAGAGCGCAAGCTGTACCGTGACGGTATTCCAACCGGTTACCTCCGTTTCGCTCAATGCCAGCTCAAGAACAATGCAGGCACTTGAAACATACCAGCTTACTGCCACGGCGAGACCCGACACGGCAAAAGTCCGCGATGTAGTGTGGAGCAGCTCTGATGCCTCGGTTGCTTCGGTAAGCGAAACCGGGCTTGTGACTGCCTATAAGAAAGGCAGCGCCAAAATAACCGCAGCAGCAGTTGACGGAAGCGGTGTGTCCGCAAGCTGCAATATAACCGTTTCCAATACCGCGTATATTGTCAAAACAATTGACGATTTCGAAAGTCCGCATGACTATCCGGATAATTGCAGCGACGTCTGGTACTATACGATCCCCGGTGCGGAAGAGCTGACGCTGTTGTTCGATGAACGCACAGAGGTCGAAGCCGATTTCGACTACATTTATATCTATGATGGCAAAGGGACGGAAATCGGCAAATATACCGGCACACAGCTTGCCGGACAGAGTGTAAAGATTACGGGAGATACGGTAAAAGTAAAAATTGTGTCGGACGACGGTGGCAGTGCATGGGGATTCAAGGTAAGTTCCGTTACTCCAAAGGGCGGTATCATGATAACATCTCAGCCGCAGAGCGTTACTCTGAATGACGGCGAAACCGGCACTTTGAGCGTTTCCGCTACCGGAGAAGGTCTGACATATCAGTGGCAGAAGAAAGAAGCGCAGGGTGAATGGCAGAATATTGACAAAGCTTCCTCTGCCTCATACAGTTTCACCGCAACAAGCGAATTGAACGGCTGCCTGTTCAGATGCGTTGTATCTGGCGCCAATGGCAGCAGCGTCATTTCGGATACAGCCGTCGTTACCGTAGAAAAAACAGGTGGATCCGCCTCCGGCTCTTGCGGTGAAAACCTCACATGGACGCTGGACGAAAACGGTGTGCTGACTATCTCCGGCACGGGTGCAATGGCGGGTTATGAAGTCGGTACTGCACCTTGGTTGGAACACAGAGACAAAATAAAAACCGTGATAATTGAATCCGGCGTGACGAGCATCGGCGAAGACGCCTTTTCTTGGTGCTCTGCCTTAACAAGCGTGACGATACCGGAGAGCGTGGCGAGCATCGGCAATCGTGCCTTTTGGTATTGCACTGCCCTCACAAGTGTGACAATACCGAACAGCGTGACAAGCATCGGCGAGTATGCCTTTGCCGGTTGTGACGCCCTCATAAGCGTGACAATACCGGAGAGCGTGACAAGCATCGGTTGGAGTGCTTTTTTTGAGTGCACTGCACTAACAAACGTGACGATACCGAACGGCGTGACAAACATCGTCTATGGTGCTTTTGCCGGCTGCACAGCCCTCACAAACGTGAAAATAGGCAGCGGCGTAAAGACAATCGGCGGTGCGGTATTTTCAGAATGCTCTGCACTTACAAGAATAGAAGTAGCTTCAGACAATGAATATTATTCATCCATAGATGGCATTCTTTTCGACAAAGCAGCAGCAGTTCTGGTGTGTTTTCCTGCCGGACGCGCAGGGGCTTATATGATACCGGATGGCGTAGCAAGCATTGGCAATGGTGCATTCCAATATTGCACCGCACTCACAAGTGTGACGATACCTGACAGCGTGACATACATCGGCGACTGTGCCTTTTCAGACTGCACCGCGCTTACAAGCGTGACAATAGGCAGCGGTGTGACGAGTATCGGCTACGAGGCCTTTTCTTTCTGCCATGCACTTACGGACGTATACTACACTGGCACACGGGCGCAGTGGTATAGCATAAGCATAGGCGCAGATAACGAGCCGCTGCTCAACGCGGCGCTGCACACCGCGTATATGGTGAGCTACAACGCCAACGGCGGCGAGGGCGCACCTGCGGCGCAGGTGAAAAACTCCGGCGAGGATATCACGCTCAGCACGGTGATCCCCACCCGCGAAAATCATAAATTCCTCGGCTGGAGAGCGTTCACCCCTACCGGCATTATGGTGTACCAGCCCGGAGACGTCTATACCGAAGACGAGGATATATATCTCACCGCGATGTGGAGAGTGGTTTCCGGCAGATGCGGAGATAACCTCACATTCACGCTGGACGACGCCGGAACGCTTGCCGTAAGCGGCGCGGGCGATATGTACGATTATAAGACCGAGCCTGCCCCATGGCGCGAGTCCGGCGAGTATATAACCTCTATCATGGTCGGCGAGGGCGTGACCTCAATAGGCGCGGCGGCGTTCGGTTCTCTTGAAAACCTGAAAAATCTGTCTCTGCCGTCAACTCTGAATAAGATAGGCGATTACGCGATAGGCGCGTGTACGTCTCTCACAAGCGTGACGATACCGGAAAACGTAAGCGAAATAGGCATCTGGGCGTTTACGGGGCTGTGGAGTCTGGAAGAGATCAGCATCCCCGGCAGTATTGCAAAAATAAGCGATTACGCGTTTGCAGGCTGCAATGCGCTGAGAAAGCTTACCTTGAACGGCGGAACAACGGCGATAGGCAAATATGCGTTTACCGGCTGCACGAGCCTGACGGAGCTTACGCTTCCCGACGGTCTTGAAACCGTGGATGAATCCGCGTTCAAGGACTGCGAAGTGATTACAAAGCTTAGCTTACCCGCAAGCGTAACAAGCATCGCCGACGGCGCATTTTCCGGCTGCACAGCCCTTGCGGACGTATACTATCTTGGTACGAAAGCTCAGTGGGACGCCATAAGCATCGGCGCAGATAACGAGCCGCTGCTCAACGCGGCGCTGCACACCGCGTATATGGTGAGCTACGATGCCAACGGCGGCGAGGGCGCACCGGCGGCGCAGGTAAAGGAAAAGGGCAAAGCCCTTAAACTGAGCACGGTTATCCCCACGCGCAGACATTTTACCTTCCTCGGCTGGGCGACGACCAGGACGGCAAAGAGCGCACAGTATAAAGCGGGCGCAAGCTACACAAAGGACGCGGATGTAACGCTCTACGCGGTGTGGAAGCCTGTTCTGGCGACGAAGATCACCGTGACGCCGGCAACGGCCGCGCTCTGCGGCGCGAATCGCACGCTTGAGCTGACAGCTTCCGTCCTCCCTGCGGAAGCGGATGATACCGTGACGTGGAGCAGCAGCAACGAAAAGATAGCGACCGTTGACGAAAACGGCGTAGTCACGACGCACGGCGTTTACGGCACCGTGACGATCACCGCCGCTGCCGCCGACGGAAGCCGGAGAACCGGCAAATGTACCCTGACAGTAAAATCCCCGCTTACCGAAGCGCTGACCATCAGGGACAGCAACGGCGCGGAGTGCAACGGCAAAGCGGTATTTTTCCCGCTCATCAGCGGCAGCAAATATCAGTATACAGCGGAGAGAACGCCCGCCGATTCGGCAAGCACCGTTAAGTGGACGTCGAGCAATGCAAGAGTGGTCACGGTCAGTGCGGCGGGACTTGTGAGCGTGAAGGGCGTCGGCTCTGCGGTCATAACCGCAAAATCTGCCGATACGAACGCCGCAAGCGCAAGCTTCACGGTAAGCGTGCTCAACTTCACCCCGACGCTCTCGGCAAAGACTGTGACGATAAACAGCTTCTTTGATAACGGAACCGACATCTCGGTAACCTGCGCGCCGGACAGCAGCCTTATGTCGCTTGAGCTGTGCACAAAGAGCGGCAGCAGCTATGTCCCGCTGGATAAGATAGATGTCGAGGACATGGGCGAGGCGGGCTTCCGCCTGAGAGCCGTTGAAGCGAAAAGAGCAAGCTACAGCGCTTTTGCAAAAGCGGTTCTGTTCTGCGAAGGCGTCGGCTATGTGAATTATTATCTGCCGCTAAGGATAGCGGTCGTGAACACCGCGCCGACGGTCAGAGTTACCGGCGAAAAGATCAATACGTTCTATCCCGGATGGGAGTGGGGGATCACACCCACCGTCAAGGGCGGCACGGTTAAGCATTATGAGCTTGCAGCGGACAGCAACCCGAACTTTGAACTGACGGACGGCGGCAAGCTCAGACTGAGCGAAGCGGGCATGGCTGCGGTAATGGCGAACCCGAGAGCGTCCATAGTGCGCACACCGGTAAAGCTCGTCTTCTCGTTTGAGAATACGAAGAATACCGTAACCGTTTCTTACAGACCTACCGTCGTATGCTCAAAGCCGAGATTGGCAGCGCGTGACGCACAGACGGGCAAGGCGGTAAGCTATGTCACGTTCAACCGCTTCTTCAACGCCGATGCCGTCGAGTTTGAGCTTTACGACAGCGCCTCCAAAGCCGCCGTGACGCCTGAAAGCTGCACCGTCAGCGATCCGGTGCAGGTCTTCGGCACATACAGCGACGGTAGCACGATCGGCATCACCTGCAACGACTATGCCGCGAAGAAGAGCCGTGCGGTGCTTGAGTTTGCATCCGAAGACTGGCTCACACCCGTGAAGCTGACGATGAACGTAAGATATGCCGCAGCGCCGAAAATGACGCTCACGGCAAGCGGAAGGATAGACCTTATCAACCGCGCCGGAACCGGCATCACCTATACCCCGCGCTTTACGAATGCGGCGGGAAGCGTGATGCAGGGAATGAAGCTTGAGACGGTAAAGGACTACGCCGGGAACGACGTGACGGACGCGTTTGAGCTGGTATACGATCACGGCACGGGCAAAGCCGCACTCAGGGCGAACGAAGGCTCTGCGCTTGTGAAAAAGGCGTACAGCGTTACCGTTTCGGCGGAGCTGGCGCTGGGCGAAGAGATATGCACGGTATATACGACGGTCAGGGTGACGCCCGTGCAGACCACGCTCAGACTCAAGGCATCCGCAATGAAAATAAAACAGGGCGGCGGTGCAGACATCGTTATAGAGACTGTGCCTGCCGGATGTGAGCTTGCGTCGGCGGAGGTGATTGTTCCTGCGGTATTGACGGCGGGACTGTCAGCGGTTATAGATAAGGATACAAAGCTTCTTACCGTGACGGCGGCAAGAAACTTCAATCCCGGCACTTACACACTGACCGTAACGGCGCTTCCCAAGGACGCCGCCGTCGGCACCGCTCCCACAAAGCTTACCGTCAGGGTAACTGTGGTAAAGACACATTGAAAGAGCCGTCGTAATATCTGAGGTCTGACAAAAGAAAAAGAAAAGGATTCGGCAGCAGCTATGTCGAATCCTTTTTTCTATAATAGTATATCAGCAGTTGTCTTAATTTTCTCTTGATAAGTGACCGACCGGTAACTATAATGCGAATGACCAGCCGGCCATTATTGTTCGCCGGAGCAGAAAGGGAGTGAAGGCGGTGCCGCAGATGAATAAAGGGGGAAAGCTTGTTTTCGGGCAGTCGCTGATAAGTGAGCAGGGGATTGTGCGCCTGCCGCGGCTCAGACGGGTGTGACGGAAGCGGCGCAGCCGCCTGCTGCCGAAGACGCTGCGGCAGAAAACGCCGGCGCCGCTGATGATGAGGTGTGGAAAACCGAATTTGAAAAGAGTCTGTTTGAAAATTACGGCGTCAAACCGGAATATTATGAGGATCTGGGCGGCGGTGTATATCAGGTCTATGTGGAAATAGACGGGAAAATCGTTCCCTTTGTCGCGCTGGATTCGGCCACCGGCGACTATCACGGGTAAAACAGCAGGAAAAGTCGAGAAAAGTTGCGCAAGATGCAGCCTTTTTTGTCAAAGAAGCTTGCTTCTTTGACAAGCTGAAACGCGCAGGCAATTATGCTTGCGCGTTCTTTGCGCTTGTGATAAAATAATATGTCAAAAAATTACGGAAGAGGACTGAAGAGGGCATTATGAGTATAATAAAGGATATATCGCTTGCACCGTCCGGAGAGATGAAAATAAAGTGGGTCGAACGCAATATGCCTGTTCTGCGCGGACTGGGGGAGGAATTTGCCGCTTCCAAGCCGTTTGCCGGTCTCAGGGTCGCGCTGTCGGTACACCTTGAGGCAAAGACCGCATATCTCTGCCGCGTTATGGAGATGGGCGGCGCGGAGATGTACGTGACCGGCTCCAACCCTCTTTCAACGCAGGATGATGTTGCCGCCGCGCTTGCGGACGGCGGAATGAACGTTTTTGCCCGCTACGGCTGCTCAATGGAAGAATATGAGCAAAATCTCTGCCGCGTTCTCGAGGCCGGACCGAACATAATTATCGACGACGGCGGCGATCTTGTGCATCTCATCCATACAAAATATACCGGCCTTATCCCTGAAATAATCGGCGGCTGTGAGGAGACGACCACCGGTATCCACCGCCTCAGGGCGATGGCAAAGGCCGGAACTCTGCGCTTCCCCATGGTCATGGTGAACGACGCAGACTGCAAGCATATGTTCGATAACCGCTACGGTACCGGGCAGAGCGTGTGGGACGGAATAATGCGCACAACGAATCTTATCGTCGCGGGCAAGCGCGTTGTCGTTTCGGGCTACGGCTGGTGCGGCAAGGGCGTGGCTCTGCGCGCAAAGGGCATGGGCGCAAAGGTCATCGTTACCGAGACTGACCCCGTCCGCGCTCTTGAAGCCGTGATGGACGGCTACGAGGTAATGCCTATGAGCGAGGCCGCGAAGCTGGGCGATATTTTCTGCACCGTCACCGGATGCAGCGGCGTTATCACCAAGGAGCATTTTATGTCCATGAAGGACGGGGCGATCCTCTCCAACGCAGGTCATTTTGACGTTGAGGTCGATATGGCGGGGCTTGAGGCGCTTGCAGTCGAGAAATACGAAGCGCGCCATAATATTCAGGCCTACGTCCTGCCTGACGGGAAGACGCTGTTCACAATTGCCGAGGGGCGGCTTGTGAATCTTGCCGCGGCCGACGGACACCCGGCGGAGATAATGGATATGAGCTTTGCCATTCAGGCAATGAGCGCAAAGTATCTTGCGGATAACAGAGCGTCTCTCAAGCCCGGCGTGATCCCCGTGCCGCGTGAGATAGACGACTATGTGGCAAGGATAAAGCTTGCGTCCATGGGCGTTTCGATTGACACGCTCAGCGATGAACAGAAGGATTATCTTGGAATATAAATTCCGGCGCTGCCCCGCGGCAGTATGCGGAAATGAAGGGAAGTGATCGGGTTGGCCGAGATGGAGATCAAAGACGGGCAGGGCATGGACTTTGAAGCCATACACGAAAAGCGGAATGACGAGCTTACGGAGCTGCTTGATAACCGCGACATGAAGCAGCTGCAAAAGCGCATGGAGGAAATGAACGAGTTCGACGTTGCCGAATTTCTTTCCGAGATCGGCGACAAGAGGATGCCGATGGTTTTCCGCCTGCTTTCCAAGGAGACCGCCGCCGAGGTTTTTGCAAACTTTGAAGCCCCCGAACAGGAGCAGATCATAAACTCCATAACCGATTCCGAGCTGGGCAACATCATAGAAGAGCTGTATGTTGACGACGCCGTCGATATGATGGAGGAGCTGCCAGCGAACGTCGTAAAGCGCGTAATGCGTACCGCGACGCCGGAAACGCGCAACCTTATCAATCAGTATCTCCGTTTTCCGGAAAATTCAGCCGGAAGCATTATGACCTCGGAGTTTGTTGACCTCAAGAAATATATGAGCGTCAAGGAATCCTTTGCGCGCATCCGCCGCATAGGCGAGGACAAGGAGACGATATACGTCTGCTTTGTCATATCGGCGGATCGGAAGCTTGAGGGCATCGTCACCGTCAAGGATCTGCTCCTTGCCGACGATGATGTGATCATCGAGGAGCTGATGGACAGAAACGTCATTTTTGCCACCACTACCGAGGATCAGGAAAGCGTTTCGGAAAAGTTCTCCGACTACGACCTTATGGCTCTGCCGGTCGTCGATAAGGAAGGGCGTCTTGTCGGCATAGTCACCGTTGACGATATCATTGACGTCATGGAGCAGGAGGCCACCGAGGACTTTGAGATCATGGCCGGTATGACGCCGTCCGATAAGCCCTATTCGCGCACATCCATTCTCGAAATGTGGAAAAACCGTATCCCATGGCTCATGTTCCTGATGCTTTCCGCGACCTTTACCAGCATGATACTCACATCCTTTGAGGACAGACTTGCCGTGCAGGCGGGGCTTGTGGCGTTCATACCGATGCTTATGGGCACCGGCGGCAACTCCGGCGCGCAGTCTTCGACTGCGGTCATACGAAGTCTTTCCATTGGCGATACCGAGCCGGGCGACGCCCTGCGCGTCATGTGGAAGGAGCTGAGAGTGGCGTTTCTCTGCGGTATTACACTCGCGGCGGTTAATTTCGTGAAAATGCTGCTGGTGGACGGTATGCTGCTGAGAAACGACAATATTACGCTTGCCGTTGCCGCAACGGTCAGCCTGTCGGTGCTGTTCATCGTCATGTTCGCAAAGGTCGTCGGTTCGGCGCTGCCTATCCTGGCTGAAAAGATCGGCGTAGATCCGGCGGTAATGGCAAATCCGCTTATATCCACGGTCACTGACGCCGTATCGCTGCTTATATATATCTATATCGCAAAATTAATACTGCATATATGAGGTTTTGAAAATGAGCTTTTCGGTTCTTTTGGGCAAGATGCTTATATTCGTCGTGCTGATGGTGATAGGCTATCTTTGCGTACACACGGGGTATATCAGCAAGGCGTTCGTGGCGGATGCCAGCAAACTTACGATAAACGTTTTTCTTGTCGCCTCGATATTGAATTCGGTCTTTGATTCCGAAATGCAGCTCGGCTTGGGCGGCCTTGCGAAGATCATCGGTATCATGAGCCTTATGTACGCCGTCAGCTGCCTTATCGCTTTTGCCGCGGCGAAGCTTGCAAAGCTTCCGCCGGATAGAGAGCCAGTGTTTGAAATGATCACGGCGATAGGGAACAATATGTTCATTGCTCTGCCTGTCGTTCAGCAGGTATACGGCGCGGAAGGCGTGTTTTACGTGTCAATGTCGTCTCTGCCGGTCAATCTGCTTCTGTATACATATTATGTGTACAGGCTCACACAGGGGCGGGGGAATACCGCTTTCAAGCTCAAAGATGTTTTTTCCGCGCCTCTTGTCGCAACCGTTGCATCGCTTGTGATCTTTGCCTGCCGTATCCCCGTGCCGCACGTCATAAGGAATGTCATTTCCTCAATGTCCGCCGCGACGATGCCCCTTTCGATGCTGGTCGTCGGCGCGTCCCTGGGCAGCATAAGGTTTGCGGATGCCTTCCGGGACAAGTACGCGTATGTCTCCGGCGTTCTCAGGATCGCCGTTATCCCCGCCGCAGTGTATCTTGTTCTGAAAATGATACCTATGGAGCCGATGCTCCTTAAGGCCGCAGTGATTATCGCGGCAAGCCCCGGCGCGATCGTGTGTACGGTGCTTTCGGTGCAGTACGGCAGGGACTATGTTTTTTCATCTAAAGCGATCCTGCTGACAACCGCCGTTTCAATGCTGACGATCCCCATGTGGGTATATTTTCTCGGGTAGGTGACAGAAATTGCATATTCCGTCCGGCGCTACGCAGACGGTAGAGCTTTTGAGCTTCCGCGATGCGCTTGAATTATCCGGAAAAAGCGGCGGCTACGACAGCGATAAATGGCTGTACGTACCGGATTTTTATACCGAATACCGTTATATCCTCGGCACAAAGGGGAAAGACCCGCTTGTCTGCATAGGCATAAACCCGTCCACCGCCGCGCCTGACGATCTCGACAACACACTCAAGTCCGTAGAGCGCATCGCAAAGGGCAACGGTTATGAAAGCTGGATAATGTTCAACGTATATGCGCAGCGCGCCACACGCCCCGACGATATGGACAGGGAGCTTAACACCGCTCTGCACAGGGAGAATATGGCGGCGTTTGAGTACATACTTTCCTCCGCTGCGGCATCGGGCGCCGCGCCGTCTGTCTGGGCGGCATGGGGGACGATAATAGAAAAAAGACCTTACCTCAAAAGCTGCGTAGCCGATATGGTATCTCTCGGAGAGAAGTACGGCGCGAAATGGCTTTGCGCGGGGAAATGCTCTGCAAAGGGACATCCGCATCACCCGCTGTATCTGAGGAAGGACGAAAAAACAGCGGAATTTGATATCAGGAGCTATCTGGAAAAATTATGAAGCTTGCGGTCTGTCAGATAAAAACGGAAATAGATCAGGACGAAACCCTCCGCAGGGCGGAGGGGATGATACGCGAGGCGGCGGAGAACGGCGCGGAGATCATTGCTCTGCCGGAGATGTTTGCCTGCCCGTATTCAAGAAAATATTTCAAGGCGTATGCAGCCATCGGGCATGAGAAGACGCTTTCCGCCATGAAGCGCTGGGCAAAGGAAAACGACATTCTGCTTATAGGCGGTTCTGTTCCGGAAACCGAAGACGGGAAGGTTTACAACACCTGCTTTGTTATCGACGGAAACGGCGCGGTCATAGCGCGTCACAGAAAGATACATCTTTTTGAGATAGATGTTCCGGGAATGCGTTTCAGCGAAGCGGCAAGCTTTGAACCGGGCAGAGATATAACCGTTTTTGACAGCAAATGGGGCAAAATAGGCGTTGCGGTATGTTTTGACGTGCATTTTCCTGAGCTTTTCAGGGCAATGGCGGTGCGCGGGGCAAGGCTTGTGATCCTTCCGGCGCAGTTTGACGCCGTTATGGGTGCGCTGCACTGGAAAAGCCTGCTCAGGTGCAGGGCGGACGACAACCAGATCTTCTTTGCGGGCGTCTCGGCGGCGAGGAACGAAGCGTTCAGCTATAAAGCCCTCGGGGATTCAATGGTCATTGACCCTTACGGACAGATCATTGCCGAGTGCGATGAAAAGGAGCATATACTCTATGCCGATATCGATCTTGATATGGTTGACGAGGCGAGAAAGCGGCTGCCGGTTTTCAATCACCTGCAGCGGGACGTGTATACGGTGGCGGAATGATAAGAGAAGATATAGAAAGATACTCCCCCTGCTGTGAACAGGAGGAGCGCGACAAGAAACTGATCCTTGACTTTATCGGCAGAAATGCGGACGCTTTTGTGCGTACTAACCTGACGGCGCATATGACCGCTTCCGCGTGGGTCGTCAACCGCGAACGCACAAAGGTGCTTATGGTGTATCACAGAATATACGACTCGTGGTCATGGACGGGCGGACACGCCGACGGGGAGACCGATCTGCTTTCCGTTGCCGTAAGAGAGGTGCGTGAGGAGACGGGCGTCTTGGCGCACCCCGTGTCGGAGGATATTTTTTCTCTTGAGATACTCACGGTTGACGGGCATGAAAAGCGCGGGGAGTATGTGTCGAGCCATCTGCATCTCAACGTTACATATCTCCTTGAGGCCGATGAACGGGATGAACTCCATGTTTGCGAGGACGAGAACAAGGCAGTGGCGTGGTTTACCCTTGACGGCGCTCTCAAAGCCTCAACAGAGCCTTGGTTCGTGGAGAGAATATATAAAAAGCTCAACAAAAAGCTGACGGAAAAATAAACCGTCAGCTTTTTATATTTCACTTTTCCTGCCGTGCTTGCAGGTATTCCTCGAATGTTATTCCGGCATCGGTTATTTCGCGGGCGGCCGTTTTGCCGACGTAGCGGTAATGCCACGGCTCATAGATTATACCGGTTATTTCGCTGCTGCCGTTCGGGTAGCGCAGGATGAAGCCGTAATCGGCGCAGTGCTCCATGAGCCATTTCTGCGTTCCGGTGCGCTCCTGCCCCTCGTCAAGATTTGTATAGAAATAGTCTATCAGGTCGACCGCAAGGCCGAGCTGATGCTCACTTGTGCCGGGTACGGCGACTGACCGCGCCGCGATCGCGGGAGCGTCGGCTCTTGAAACGCCTGTCGCCATAACGCGCTGAATCTTCTTGTCAAAAAGCTCCTGCTGGTATTCCTGCGTTCTGTATGCCGAGCAGATAACGGGGAAATGCCCCGCCTCGCGGCAGTCGAAAAGCATTTTTGTCAGCGCGTCGGCACAGCGCCGGTCTACACGGTAGCCGTCCTCCACGGTGGAAAGCTCCGGTGTATAGTCCTCATCAATTGCGTTCCACGGGTTTACAAGTACAAGCAGCTCCTCGCTGTATGCTTTCAGGCGGCGTTCCGTCAGCTCAAGCATCTTTTCCTTGCTGCTTTTATAAAGAGCCGCGGCGGAGCCAAGCTCCTGAAGCTCCATTCTGAGTCTGGCTGCGTGAACCTCATTTGTGACGGCGGCAGTGTCGAATTGTGAAATAAGCTCTCTGGCGAAGCGCCCGCTGCGGACAAGCGTCAGCGCAGCGCACAGCAGCACCGCTGCCGTCAGCAGAGCCGCCGCCGCGAGAAGCCTTGTTTTTTTAGAAGCCATAAAGAAAATCCAGAATTGCAGAACAGACAAAAAGCGCCCTGCAGAAAATCCGTAATGAGTCCTTCGTCAAGCTGACCGGCAGGACTTTTGTAACCGGCAGGACAAAAGTCCTGCCGGTATTATTCCCGTAATATCAGCCGCAATACCAGGGCCACGGGCAGGGGTACCAGCAATTCCATAAGGGAGCTGCCCACGAGGTTGCGCCGCAGGTGGTGCAGTAGCAGTACGGATACTGCGTCCAATCACTGCCGATAACGCCCCAGCCCCATGCGAGCGCCCAATTATGCACGTGCTGGCATATACCCTCGCCGTGCTCGCCCACGCAGAGCGGACCAAGGCAGTTCGTGCAGGTGCCGTGATCCTTGCCGTCGCAATTGAAGTGTCCGGCAATGCCGCACTTGCCGTAGCCGTGTCCTTCGGCGCCGTCCTGGCAGCTGAAATGACCGCAGACCATAAGATGAGGCACAGTACCCATGTCATTGCCGCACTTGGAGCAGTATGCGTTGAGTACGCGTGTCCTTTCCCCACCGCCTACCGTCACGGTGAACTCATCGAGAGCGGCGCCGGTATGATCCGTCACTGTTATGACCGATTCGCCAAGGCCGGAGGCGTGGTATCTGGTTGGGGAATCAATGAAAACGGCAGAGGGGTTGCTGCTTGCATAGGTAAAGCCGTTTTTGCCTATCAGCGTTTCTTTTACCGCGGTATAGCTTCTGTTCGAATAATCAAACTCCACCGTCATTGTGTCGAAAAGGCTTCTGTCCAACATGTCGGTATCCAGCAGCTTATAGAGCTGGGCGTTGATATAACCGGCAACGGTGACGTTTGTTTTTTCCTGTCCTTCATAGACCTCTTTGGATGCACCGCTTATTTTCATCGTGTAGTGGTGCACGCTTTCGGCCGAGTCGGCAAACGCGGGAACAGCGAGAGAAAAGATCATGACAATTGCGAATAAAACGGCGGCAAGCTTTTTCATTGATATCGTCCTCCTTGTAAAAATTGTATTTATTATATCACTGCCGAAAACCGGATGTCTACAACAATTTTATGCGCCGCTATGTCCTTCGCAGCCGGTTATTTTTGCGCCGAAGCCGGTCGAAGCAAACTCTCTGTACACCTTTGCCGCCATGGGCAGCGCAATGATGAAGGCAAAGGTATCTGCGGCGGCCTGAGCGAGGTAAACGCCCTGTATGCTTTCGCTGAAAAGTCTGGGCAGTATCATGACGGCGGGGATAAACATAAGTCCCTGTCTGGCGGCGGACAGCACGGTCGCCCCGAGCATACGGCCCATACTCTGATACATCATATTGGTGAGCGTTATTACGGCCGTCAGCGGGAAGGTGATGCACTGCATCCGCAGTGCCTTTGTGCCGAAAGCGATAACCTCGGCATCGTCACGGAACAGCGCGATAAGCTGCGGTGCGAGGGCAAAGCCGAGCGCACCCATGAACAGGAGAAATATTGACCCGTATCTGATGCAGTACGTATAGCCGTTCCAGACCCTGTCGTATTTCTTCGCGCCGTAGTTGAAGCCGCAGATCGGCTGGAAGCCCTGACCGAAGCCGATAACGGCGGAAAAGACCAGCAGAACGATCTTGTTCACTATGGAAAACGCCGCAATGGCCTCCTCCGCAAGCTCCGGCGGAACGGATGAAGCGGCGGCCGAGTTGAGGCAGAGCGTTGCAAGGCTTGCAAGCGCCTGACGGCAGAGGGACGGAAGCCCGCCGATGCAGATGTTTTTGAGATAATATGCGGAGGGAGTAAAGTTTATGAGCCTGAGCTTCAGGTTGTCACTGCGCAGGGTACCTATATAGAGAAGCGCACAGCTGACGATCTGGCTGAGCATCGTCGCCAGCGCCGCGCCCCTGACTTCAAGACCGAAGATAAAGATGAAAATCGGGTCGAGTACGCAGTTGAGCACCGCACCGGACACGAGTCCTATCATTGCAAAAACGGCGTTGCCCTGAAAACGCAGCTGGTTGTTCAGAACGCAGGACAGGCACATGAACGGCGCACCGCAGAGAATGAACGTGAGATAATCGCTTGCATAGCCGATAGTAGCGGCGTCCACAAGCCCATCCCGCGCACCGAGCAGGGAGAGCAGCCCGCCGCGGAAAACGACGCCTGCCGCAAGAAGCACAAGCCCGAAAAGCGCCGCGCATATTCCGCCGGTCGCGGCCATTCTTTCGGCATGCGTAAAGTCGCGTGCGCCGAGAGAGCGCGAGATGAAGTTGCCGGAGCCTTGCCCGAAAAAGAAGCCTATTGCCTGTATAATGGCCATAACCGGAAGGATAAGCCCAACGCCGGCTGTCGCTTCCGTGCCGATGCGCCCGACGAAAAAGGTGTCCGCCATGTTATAGGCGGCGGTTACCAGCATCGTTATTACCGTGGGAACAGCCAGCTCCCATATGAGCCTGCTCAGAGGCTCCTCCGTCATTCTGTGAAATTTCTCATCTGCCGTATTCACGTATTACGCCGCTTTCTTTCTGATTTTTTGATTTATTATAGCAGATGCCACCCTGATGTGCAAACGTAAAACATTTTGTAAAATGTCATTTTTTATCATGGCTTCGATATTGTCTTTTAGATAAAGTTATGATATATTAAAACAAAAAATATTTATGGGAGGCAAACATAGTGGATATAAACAGCATCAAGGAAGAAATCAAGGGTCTTGATATGGGCGTTCTCGTCACTAAGGCCACCACTGCTGCGTCGAAGATCGACCTCGGCGATGTGAAGCGCGTTGTCAACAATATTATTGACAGCCCCGAGACCGATAAGCTCAAGGAAGTCGGCAGAACGGTTGGCGATTTTGCGGGTTATGCGAAGATCGTCGTCGGCGACGCCATCAAGAGCCTTAAAAAGTAAAAATAAAATCCGGCAGAATCTGCGTTCTGCCGGATTTTATTCAGCTTGTCAAAAAAGTCCTTACAGGACTTTTTTGACCGCGCTTTCCGCCGAG
>UROG01000045.1 GCA_900549485.1 uncultured Eubacteriales bacterium | reverse complement strand
ATGTGGTTGACCGCAACGGCAATATCGTGGGTGACCCCATCGTAGGCGCCATCACTGAAAAGAAGCAGGCGGAGACGCTGCAAGCCCAAATCGACAAGGCACTGTCCGCCGATATGGGCTGACCCAAGATTTTTAGAAAGTGTCTATGATGAAGAAAAAACATCGTAAGCCGGCAGACATTCTGCGCACCATTGCATCGCCCCTGGCAAGCAAGCACCTATACTATCGAAATGGCCTTTGAAGGCGAAAACGGAGCCTCAGAGGGGTGTTCATCCTTGGAGACCCCTGCTCCATCAAACAGGTATTGGGCGAACACCTATTTCTTCAGCGGCGGTTTCGCCGTAAAGTGTTCGCTCTGATCCGCAGCAGAAAAGCGCCGTCTTGGAAGTGATTCCGGGACGGCGCTTTTTACTATCCGCACATTCGATTTCCGCTATTCCTCCTGCTACTGTGATTACAGAAAGGAACGGAAGGTTATGCGAATGGAGAGATTTGTCGCAGATGAACGCACAGGGCTGAAGTATGAGCTGGTTGGCGACTATTATCTGATTGCCGGGGATGATGAGCCGGAGACTCCATCTCCCTGGATTACACCACTACAAACGATGTGGGTGATGAAAGGCCCTGGCTTATCGTTGCAGCAAACCTGGCAAAAGCATCAACCACGCTATTAAACTGAGAGAAATCAAGGAACGCCCAGCTATCAAGCAGACTTCTTGATAGCTGGGTGTTGTAGTTTTCTATGACAAAGGTTAAACATTTTCGATGATGATCCGAACCTTCTGCATTTTTGAATCAAGCAACATAAAAGCAATGCACCCCCTCAAATTAAAAATTGCACCCCCCTCTAAATCAAAGTTGCACCCCCTTGACGGATTTCTATCAAAATTACGGTTCTTTGCCATAAGCCCACCGTAATTCTGATAGAATTACGGTGGGCTTTTTCTATCTGCGAACAGAACGCTCGAACTTGCGACCTCGTGCGAAGCACATTGAGCACGGCGCCGCCGTGCGGATACGGCGGCTGTCCGGAGGCTGGACCATACACTGAGGAAATGGCAGCACCGGAAAACCTGTATGCTCGGCAGAAGCTGGAAATGGAGTCGCGTGTACTGGATGCGCTGCCTGATGCCGTTATCCTCCGTGCGGAATGGATGTATGACCTTCCCGCGCCCAAACCAAACTACGCGCAGCTTTTGCTCAAGGCAGATCATCTGTCCTTTTCCTCCCGGCAGTATCGCGGCGTCACATGGGTGGAGGAAGTCGCGCAGAATATGAATGAAGTACGCAATCTGCCCGGCGGTGTTTACAACTTTGGCAGTGAGACGGACAAGTCCATCTATGAAATCACCTGTCGGCTGATAGCTGCACTCGGTAAGGATACTCCTGTGACGGACGCACCCGCCAGACCCAACCTTTGGCTGAACTGTGAAAAGCTCAAGCGCTTCGGCATTTCCTTCAGCGAGGCGCAGGATGGCGTTCTTCGCTGCATGAAGCAGGCAGGCGCGCTCCCCGCAGAGAAAAATAAATGCAGCTTATAGAAGAAAAGCACCCGCTCTCGAAGCGAGTGCTTTTTTATTTATCCGTGCCATCTTTCCCCTTGTTTTTTTTCGTCAAGAGCTATTTAGATTTTTTTCTAAATAGCTCTTGACATTCTCTGCGGGTGTGATATACTTGCATCATCTAATTAGATAAACTTCTAAATGCTTTATGAAAGGACGTGAGCTGCTTGGGATTTCAGGAGACATTCCGTGCGCTTGGCGATCCGGTGAGGCGCGAGATACTCACCCTGCTGCGCGGCGGTAAGATGAGTGCGGGCGAAATAGGGGCGCACTTTGATATGACCGGCGCGACGATATCCTATCATCTGTCGCAACTAAAAAAAGCCGGTCTTATCGTGGAGCAGCGTGACAAGAATTTTATTTATTACCAGCTCAACGCCTCGGTTTTCGAGGAGATACTGCTATGGCTCAGTGATTTCAGGGAGGTAAAAGATGATGAAAGCAAGTAAAAAAGAAAAGGTCATATCAATACTGCTGTGCCTTGTGCCTGTGGCGCTCGGACTAATAATGTGGAACGATCTTCCGGATATGCTGCCGACGCATTACGGTTTAAATGGCGAGCCTGACGGCTTCTCAAGCAAGCTCTTTGCGGTAGTCGGCATACCGTGTATTATGGCGGCGCTGGACGCGCTTTGTCTGTTCGTTCTGAGCAGCGACCCCAAGGCCGACGGTCACAGTCAGGCACTGTCCAGAATAATGCTCTGGTTCACGCCGGGGCTTAGCTGCATTGTCGTTCCCATGTGCCTGTTTGCGGCTCTCGGGAAGAACGTAAACGTCGCTCTTATCGTACAGCTTTTGCTCGGAGTGCTGTTCATCGTCATCGGCAATTATCTGCCTAAATGCCGCCAGAACTATACCATGGGCATAAAGGTTTGCTGGACGCTTGACGACGAGGACAACTGGAACTACACTCACCGCCTCGGCGGCTTTGTGTATGTGATAGCAGGCTTCGTGGAAATTCTCAACGCATTTTTCGGCAGTCCCATCGTAATGATCGCGGTGATCATTGCCGCCGTGATCATCCCGCTCGCCGCTTCCTATATATATTACCGCAAGCATATGTGATCAGGCATAAAGAGCAAATAAACCATGCACAGAAAATCCGGGCAAGACTTTTTCGTCTTACCCGGATTTTAATTTTAATCACAAGGTCACGCGGACAGTGTGAACTCGCCTGCGGTTTCGGATGCGTCTATCTCAGGCTCGGTATTTATTCCGAGGACCTCGCCGGTATCCGCATCTACATAGAACTCGTATCTGAGCATGATGGTGCTGATTATAATGTGGTAGCAGTCGCCCTCAAGGCAGATATAATCACAGCGGTAATTCTCGTCGCAGATGCCGACGGAAATAAGGGCGTTGCGGACAGCAGTCTTGGAATTTATGTTTTTCATATTAACTCTCCTATCAGAAATTCATTTTAATCGTCAGGTTTTTTCATCGCTTTTGTCTAAGAGATGCGCCGGACGATAAAAGGTTACACATAAATTTTCCGACAGGAGCATACGCACTTCAGAACAGGTCAAGCATACTGTCAAGATATATCGCTTCCCGTACATGGATATGGTATTCAGGCTTTGTCATATAGTAAAGCAGAAACTCAAGGATCATGGCGCTGCCCAAGCTGCGTCCTTCGATTTTAAAATTGGAAAAGCCCATCGGCAGATATGCATTTTTAATATCATTTATGCCGATAAAGCCGGGGTTTTTCATTGCCTCCGAAAAGCGGTACCCCAAAGCCGCGTCGGGTGCCGTGCAGCGATGCTCCGCGCAGTCCTCTCCCAGATTCTTGCGGCTGACGTTTTCATAGCATTTTCTTCTGTCCGGGCAATCATAGCGGCAGCACTCATTGCACAGAAATCCCACTTTGTTTTTCTTTGCCTCCGAAAGTCCGTTCAATTTGTCAAATGCCTTGTTCAGTCTGAAATCCGGCACAACGTAAAGAAAATCTTCCCGCTCTGTCTCCGCGCTGAGCTGCCGGAAATCGGTCAGCACCTTAGTCGTGGATGAGACAAAATAAAACTCCGGGAATTTGCGTTTCAAATATTCCAGCAGCAGCTCCGAACATATGATAATGCCGCTGCGCACTCCCCCGTTCCCGCTGAACAGCTTGCAGAGATCGTTGCATTTCTTATCGTTAAGATGCTCCTCACGAAGCAGTGAATTACTGAACGTGAGGCGCGCCGAAATACCGTATTCGCGCATGAGCGCCGCGACCTCTTCCGGATCGCTGTCTCCGAAGCCGACGCGTCCGCCGCCCCATATACAGTCAGCCGGTGCTCCGTATATCGAGGCGATGTCACACCAATCGTAAAAGTATTCCCTGTGCCCGTAAAACAGCGGAAGGAATACGCGGTATAATTCAAAGAACTCAAACAGTCCCGGAAGATGATAATGCGCCGTATCCATGTTGTCCATTCCCTGCGGTTTCATAATTTATCTTAATGATGCGCCTGTAAGCAAAGGTAAGTCTAACCCGCACCGGTTTTTATCGGGCGGTTATTCACCTTATGCTTAATGCTTTGCGTCACTGCCTTGATTATAGAGCAAAAGGTCTCCTGCCGTCAATCGTCGGAAGGAGGCATGAATTTATATAAGGTTCTTTTCTTTCAGATCGGCGATCTTTGCATCGTCGTAGCCAAGCAGATCCTTGAAGTTGTAATATTCAAGATCAAGACCCATGGCCTGAATGGCTCTCTTGTACACGCCGGGGCCGAATGCGCCGAGCGCCGCATCGTACCCATCCTTGGACTTGAAAAGGCCATAGGGCTGGAACGCGGCGGATTTATTGCCGGAACGGGTGTTTTCACGTCCCGCCATAGTGTAAGAGGTATAGAGGTCGCAGCAGTAGCTTGCCTGAACCTCAAACTGCGCAATATCGACGATCTGTCCGTCTCCGCCCTTGAGAACATTGATATATGCCGCAAGAACCGCAAACACCGTTGCATAGGCCGATGTAAAGTCGTTCAGCCACGGTTTGCCGACAACAGGCTCACCGCCCTTTTCGCCGTTAAGCCCCATCCAGCCGGAGAATGCCATACCATAAGGTCAATGGCGCGGATCTTTGCGGCCATGTCGGCAAATTTAAATGAAACGCCCTGATACGCCTTGATCGGCTTGCCAAACGCCGTGCGCTCATTGGCAAAGGAGCTTATCGAGCCCGCCCGCAGGGGCGAGACGGTTTTTGCGCTTGCGCTCTCGGAGGAGCGCGGCGGCTCTGACGCGATGGGCGTGGACACCATCGCCGTAAAGGACGGCAGCCGCTGGATACTGAATGGGAAAAAGTGCTGGATAACAAACGCTGGCGCGGCAAGCGGATATATCGTCACCGCAAAAAGCCCCTCGGCAGAACGAAGCCGCTGCATGAGCATGTTTTACGTAAGCAAAGGGGAATTGAACTCCGCACTTTACACAAACTTTACAGAAAAGGGATATACATTTTGACATCTTCGCCGCATAATAACAGCAATAGGCTGACATCAGGCTATCGGGCATAGAATCGAAAGGACAGGACGTATGATATACTGTGTTGAAGATGAAGACAGCATCCGTGATCTGATGCTGTATACCTTGGGAATGGCGGGCTTTGAGGCAAAGGGCTTTTCCGACAGCAAACCATTCTGGGAAGCCATGAAGACAGAGCTTCCGGAGCTTATAATATTGGACATCATGCTTCCCGGAGAAGACGGAATATCCGTTCTAAAAGCGCTTCGCGCTTCCGCCGCTTCAGCTGACATTCCCGTTATCATGGCGACGGCAAAAGGAACGGAGTATGACAAGGTCATCGGGCTTGACCTCGGTGCGGATGATTACCTCTGCAAGCCGTTCGGCATGATGGAAATGGTATCGCGTATCAAGGCCGTTCTGCGGCGCACAGGACCTAAGAAGAAAGCGGCGTCCATCGTATGCGGCGCTATAAGGATCGATCCCGTCCGGCACTCCGTGACCGCAGGCGGGCAAAACGTCACGCTTACGCTCAAGGAGTATGATCTGCTCAAGCTCCTTGCGGGAAATCCCGGATGCGTCTTTACCCGCGACAGCCTGCTCTCTTCCGTGTGGGGCTCGGATTTTGCCGGAGAAACAAGGACCGTCGACGTCCACGTCGGTACGCTCCGCACAAAGCTGGGCGCAGCCGGGCAGCAGATACAGACAGTCCGCGGAGTAGGGTACAAAATGGAGGAAAGCGCATGAGCCGGAAAATATTCAATTCCATCTGGTTTTCCGCCCTGTCCGCTTTTCTCATTTCGCTCATCCTTATCATGATCTTCACTTACGGTTATTTTTCGGATGTGCAGAAAAAGCGCCTGAAAACCGAAACTCAGCTGGCCGCGCAGGGCGTAAATCTGAGCGGCATAAAATATTTTGACGGTCTTGAGAGCGGGGACTGCCGCATCACATGGATCGATGCAGACGGAAATGTGCTGTATGACAATGAGGCGGATTCCGGTACGATGGAAAACCACCTTGAACGTGAGGAAATTAAAATGGCTAAGGAACAGGGCTTCGGTGAAGCAGAAAGGTACTCGAAAACTCTGTCCGAAAAGCTTTTTTACGCCGCGCAGCTTCTCCCCGACGGGACAGTGATACGCCTGTCAAACGTGCAGAGCACATTATGGGTATTGCTTCTCGGCTTTGCCCGGCCGATAGCCCTGGTAATACTTCTGGTACTCGCGCTCTCCCTGCTGCTGGCCTCCCGCATATCACAGAAAGTGGTAGAGCCTATCAATATGATCGACCCGGAAAAACCGGCGGCCTATCTCGGAAGGCAGGAGCTTGCAGAGGTTGAGCCGCTGCTGAGGAACATGGTCAGACAGCAGCTGGAAATAAAGAAAACTCAGGCTGAGCTTGAAAAAACCGCTCAGATCCGTCAGGAATTTACCGCCAACGCCTCGCATGAGCTGAAGACGCCGCTTCACGCAATCTCCGGATACGCGGAGCTGCTTGAAAACGGCATGGTAAGAGAAGAGGATATCCGCCCGTTTGCCGGAAAAATACGCAAAGAGGCACAGCGCATGACAAAGCTTGTAAGCGATATCATTGACCTCACGAAGCTTGACAGCGGTTCGGGCAACATGCAGCGGCAGAACACTAATCTGTTCCTGATCGCCCGCAACGCAATAGACAGCTTGCAGCAGGAAGCCGACAGCAGCGGGATCACACTGTCCTTGAGCGGCGGCAGCGCCGTTGTTTTCGGCATTTCTCCGGTGCTGTACAGCATAGTTTACAACCTGTGCGATAATGCGATAAAATACAACCGTCCCGGCGGCAGTGTTGACGCTGCCGTCCGGAATGTTGAAGGCGGGACGGAGCTTTGTGTGCGCGACACCGGCATCGGCATCCCTGCGGAAGAACAGGAGCGCATATTCGAGCGCTTTTACCGAGTGGACAAAAGCCACTCCGGTGAGATAGGCGGAACCGGTCTCGGGCTGTCTATCGTAAAGCACGGCGTAATGCTGCACAACGGAAAAATCAAAGTGTCAAGCGAACCAGGTCTTGGAACGGAAATAAGAGTTCTCTTTCCCGAACCGGTGAATGAACATACTTAAAGGCGGCGGCAAGGAGTGCAGAAAAGCAGAAAGCAAACCGATCACAGGCTCGGTATATGGTATAAACGCGCTGCGGACTGTTGCGAAACATATGTGAGTATGGTAAACTAATAACAAACCTTATACTTGGAGGAAGGTATATGGATCTGCACAAGCTCACGATCGGTCAGATGGCGGAGCTGAACCACGTTTCCGAACAGGCGCTGAGGCTGTATGACCGGGAAAAATTATTGATTCCGGACTATATCGACCCCTATACCGGCTACCGCTATTATCACATAGCACAGTCGGCGCAGCTTGACCTGATACAAAGTCTTAAAGCCTACGGGATGACGCTCAGGCAGATACGCTCCTACCTCGCCGTGGATAACATTGAAACCAGCATCGCACTGCTTGAAAAGCAGGCTGAAACGATAGACAGGGAGATCGAGGCGCTCAAGCTGTCCAGAGAGTCGATTTCGAGGACGCTCGGGAATTATGAGCGATACCGTTCCCTGCCGAAAAACGGTGAGATCTTCATTGAATACATTCCCCGCAGACATATATACAGATATCAATGCGGCACGAACTTTTTTGACCAGGACGAGAGCGGATATGAGTATATGCTGCGGCAATTGAAAACAAATCTTGTAGAAAACGACCTCCCGCTTTCATACTTCACCAACATCGGAACAATAATACGGCGCAATAAGATCACCGCCGGAGAGCTGTTTTCGGACGAGGTTTTTTTGTTTGCCGAAAACGGCTGCGGCTCCGCCCTTGAGCAGATTCCGGCGGCAAGCTATATATGTCTCTGCTCGGACGAGTTTTCAAATGAGCGGCAGAATATTGCCGCACTGCTTTCGTATATAAAAGCACACAAATACGAGATAACCGGCGATTATATATGCGAGGTGATACTCGATTTCCCGATTCTGGATTCAAAAAAGCGGCGGATGTTTTACAAAACGCAGATACCTGTGCGATTTGGAAAATAATCATAAGCAAGGGCTTGACATTATTGTAACAATAACGGATATAATATACCCGTAACCAAAAATTATTATTTTTAAGGAGGATATATTATGGACAGGAAAGTCAGGATCGTACAGTATGGTGCAGGCAAAATGAGCCGCTATCTGATGCGCTACGTGCTTGAGCATGACGCGGAGCTTGTCGGTGCATTCTGCCGCAACAAGAGCCATATAGGCAAGGATGTATCCGAGATTATCGGAAACGGTTTCCCCTTTGTCGGTGTCGCCGTTGAAAACTCCGCCGACGCGGACAAGCGTCTGGGCGAACTCAAGCCTGACGTTTGCATCATCGCAACAAGAAGCACCGTGGCAGAGCTTGAGGATATATTTACCATCTGCGCAAAGCACGGCGTCAACGCCATAACAACCTGTGAAGAAGCTCTGTATCCGTGGAACTCCTCCCCCGCCCTCACCGCAAAGCTTGACGCACTTGCCAAGAAGGGCAACTGCACGCTCACCGGCGTCGGCTACTGCGACCTGTATTGGGGTACTCTCGTCACCAATCTCTGCGGCTCCTCCCACAAGATCACCAAGATTTTCGGCAGCAGCTCCTACAATGTTGAGGACTACGGCATGGCTCTTGCCGAGGGTCACGGCGCAGGTCTGTCCGTTGAGGAATTCAACAGGACGATAGGCGCTTACAACGAACTGCCCTCCGACGAGATCAAGGCGCTCGTTGAAAGCGGACAGTATGTCCCCTCCTATATGTGGAACCAGAACGGCTGGCTTTGCAGCAAGATGGGACTTCACATCACTTCCCAGACTCAGAAATGCATACCCTGCATTGATAAAGAGGATCTCAAGTCCGAAACGCTCGGTCTGACGGTAAAGGCGGGATATGCCACCGGTATGCGCGCCGTCGTAACCACCGAGACCGAAGAAGGCATTACGTTCGAGACGGAATGTATCGGCAAGATCTACAACAAGGACGAGATCGACTCGAACGTGTGGACGCTTTACGGCGAGCCTGAAACGACCTGCATAGTCAATCAGCCCGCAACCGTTGAGCTTACCTGCGCAACGCTCGTAAACAGGATTCCGCAGCTTATCGACGCCCCCGCAGGCTATGTCACGACCGATCAGTTCCCGTACAACGAATACATGGTTCACCCCATGAACTGCTACGTCAAAACAAAATAACCGCCGGAATTGACAAAGGCTCTGCTCCAGCTAATGGAGCAGAGCATTTTTTTGCTTGTCAAATGTTATTGAGATGTTTCATTGGCAAAAGGCTGCACTGCGCTTTTTGCCCCGTTTTTTCACAGCTCCGGTATTGTCGGGACGGCGTCCGGCGGAATCGGGCAGCTGTAGCCGTCGGCTGTGCGCTTACCAAACTCGGCCTTAGCGGCGGCGAGAACATCAGGCTCCGTCAGAAGATCGACGGCCGCCGCGCACAGGATCTTGCTTGCCTGCATGACCGCCTTGCGGCCGATGCTGCTGCACCCGCAGGAAACGTTCTGCCAGCTGTGTCCCGGACAGCCGTTCGGCCACGCGGCTATATGCAGCTGCGCCGTCGGGCATTGCCAGCTGACATCGCCCACATCGGTTGAACCGGGGCAGAACACGCTGCCGGTGTAGAGGGGCAGAACAAAATCGTTCATAGAGTGACCGGCGGAGGACTGGAGAGATTTCACCTTTTCAGCCTGCACCGGGTCGGTATCGCTGCCGCATCCGGGAACAAACCCCGCCGCGTCATACGTTGCGGCCAGTTTATCCGCAAAGGAAAGCTCCTCCGGTGTATACTCCGGCGCTCCGATCTCCGTCAGATTTTTATGCAGCAAAGCCTCAAGCGCGTGATTGGGTATCGTTTCCGACAGACCGTCAATAAATTTCCGCGTATAGGTCGTGCCGGTCATGAGCGCCGCGCCCTTGGCTATATCGTCCACGCGCCTCTGAAGCTCAAGCGCCTTTTTTACGCGATCGCTCCGCACCATGTAGAGCACCGACGCTTCCGCCGGTACAACATTCGGGCTGCATCCGCCGCCGTTCGTGACGGTATAATGTATCCTCGATTTGCCGTCCATATGCTCCCGCAGAAATTCCGTGCCGAGATTCATCAAAGTCACCGCGTCAAGGGCGCTGCGTCCCTTTTCGGGGCTTCCGGCGGCATGGGCGGCAACGCCGTGGAAAAGGTACTGCACCTGTATGCAGGCATTGCTTGTGCCGGTGGCGGCCTCGTTGCAGTCGTCCGGGTGCCACGTCAGCGCCGCATCCAACCCATACCACAGCTTATCCCTTGCCATAAACGCTTTTGCCGCGCCGCCCTCCTCTCCGGGGCAGCCGAAGAGGATGACCGTGCCGGCCTGTCCTGTCTGCTCGAGGTAATGCTTCACGCCCAGCGCCGCGCCGAAAGCTCCCGCACCCAGCATATTGTGACCGCATCCGTGACCAGCTCCGCCGGGGGACAAAGGCTTTTTCTCCGCCGCGCCGCCCTCCTGGCTCAGTCCTGCAAGAGCGTCGTACTCGGCAAGTATACCGATAACAGGCTTGCCGTGACCGAAAGACGCGGTAAAGGCCGTCTCTATCCCGCTGACGCCTTTCTGCACATGAAAGCCCTCCTGCTCTGCCGCCCGACACAGCAGTGCTGCGGAATTATACTCCTGTAGGGACAGCTCCGCAAAGCCCCATATACTGTTCGATATTCCTGTCAGCAGAGCTTCTTTTTCCTCAATGGCAGCCGACGCCGCCCGTTTTTCTTTTTCCATGATAATACTCCATACGGCTGCCCGCCGAAATTCTTGTCAGTTCCGGCGAGGAGCAGAGTCTCTTACAGCACTTTTTTCAGGAAATCCCGAAGTCTGGCGCTCTGAGGATGTGAAAAGATTTCCTCCGGCGTACCCTGCTCCTCTATCTTGCCGGCATCAATAAACAGCACCCGGCTTCCGACCTCACGTGCAAACCCCATTTCATGGGTCACAACGACCATGGTCATGCCCTCGTCGGCAAGCTCCTTCATGACCTCCAGCACTTCACCGACCATCTCGGGGTCAAGGGCGCTTGTCGGCTCATCGAAAAGCATGACCTCCGGTTCGATAGCAAGCGCACGGACGATAGCCACACGCTGCTTCTGCCCGCCGGAGAGCTGTGCGGGGTAATCGTGCGCCCTATCGGCAAGCCCCACCCTGCCAAGCAGCGCCATAGCCTTTTCTTCGGCCTGCGCTTTGGGCACTTTTTTGATTTTTATCGGCGCCATAGTCAGGTTTTCCAGCACGGTTTTATTCGGAAACAGGTTAAAATGCTGGAACACCATGCCCATTTTCTGCCGGTGCTGCGCAAGATTCACTTTTTTTGCGGTAATATCCGCTCCATCAAAGATGATAGAGCCTGAGGTCGGCGCTTCCAGCATATTAAGACTGCGCAAAAACGTGCTTTTGCCGCCGCCGGAGGGGCCTATCACCGCAATAACGTCACCTTTGTACACATCGACCGTCACACCGTCGAGCGCCTTTACGTCGCCGCCGTTGTAATATTTTTTAAGCTCGTGTACCGCAATAAGCTTCTGTGCCATCAAATCACCGCCTCCCGCTGCTGCCTGTGCTTACGTCCGCTGTCCGTATGCCGGTCGGCGCGCCGCATTTTCTTTTCGACACACCCAAACACCTTGCTGAGTACGAACGTCATTATAAAATAAATCAAGCCGACTATTACCAGCGGCTCTATCGGCAGATAGGTAGCGCCCTTGACCAGCAGATACTGCGTCATAAGATCGCCGATGAAAAATGTAGAGCCGAGGGAAGTGTCCTTTATGATCATGATAAACTCGTTGCCCAGCGCGGGGAGTATGTTCTTTATTGCCTGAGGCACAACGACGAACCACATAGCGCTGCTTTCGGTAAAGCCAAGGCTCAGCGCCGCCTCTTTCTGACCGGGATCGACCGCCTGAATACCGGAACGGATGACCTCGGAGACATATGCGGCACTGTTGCACACCAGAGCGATCGCAATGCACGCAAACTTCTGCTTGCTCAGCACCGGTATCAGCAAGGGCAGACCGAAATAGAAAAAGTACAGCTGCAAAAGCATCGGCGTGCCTCTGATAATTTCAATATAAATTGTGGATATCCACCGCAGCGGCGGTATTTTGGACATTTTCATCAGTGCAAGCACGGATGCAAACACCGCGCCGAACGCCACGGTAATGGCGGCCAGCACAAGCGTGACCCCTACGCCGTCAAGAAGAAACTTGTCCCAGTATTTCAGGAATAAAGCGGCCAGCTTTTCAAAGTCGATAAATTTCATGGTTCATTCCCCGTATTATTCGCGGGCGGGTACGGATTCCGTACCCGCCCGTCAGAATGGTTTATCAGATGTCAGTTCAAAGTCAGCTCTTTGGCATTCTCGCTTTCGCCCAGCGCAACCGCCTCGGTGTACCAGCCGCTGTAAAGGCCGTCTTCTTTTGCCTTGGCAAGCGCATCGTTTACCGCCGCAAGCAGCTCCGTCTCGCCCTTGGTTATGAGAATGACGTTCGCTTCATACTTTTCGTCTACCTCAAACTGCCAATCGCAGATAACAAGCTCAGGGTTTGCGTCCATGATCATCTTGGCATTGCCGACTGCCACTGCCAGCGCTTCGATATTGCCGCTTTTCAGCTCCATAACACCGACGGTAATGTCGCCTATGGTAATGGGATTTGCATCGGGAAGCTGACTTGTCAGAAGGTTCATCTGAAGGGAGGCGTTCTGCGCACCGACATCAACGCCGTTGAAATCCTCAGCCTTCGTGTACTTATCGGCGTTCTCGCTCTTTATCAGGAGCACCTGCTCGGTCTCGTTTTCACCGGCATAGTAGTAATCGCTTATCTCGTAGTTTTCCGCCCTCTCTTCGGTCCATGAATATCCGGAGATGCTCATCGGTACGCTGCCGGTATACACGGCGGTCTGGCTGGCGTCAAAGCCCATGGCGTCTATCTCAAGCGATACTCCCAGGCTCTCGGCAATGTACTTTGCAAGAGAGACGTCAAAGCCGACATACTGCTCATGACCGGTCTTGGAAGAGTCAACAAATTCCATGGGAGAGAAATCGGGGCTGAGCGCGACCGTCAATACTCCGTCGGCCTTTATCTTTTCCAGCGCGTTTGCCGGTTCAGCGGCTGTTTCTTCGCTCTTGACGTCGGCCGTATCGGTTGCGGCGGGTGTATCGGTCTTGCCGCCGCAGGCGGTCAGGCTGAATACGGTAAGCAGTGCAAGCATTACAGCAAATATCTTTTTCATTTTTATATCCTTTCATATGCTCACTTGGAGCGTCGTATTTTTATTCATGAATTTTTATTCATATTTATGTATCGCAAAGAAATTTCATGCAGCGCCGCAGCGATCGGAAGCATATCGTCGTCGCAGCACGGTCATATCATGACTTGACGAAATATTGTATTTTTTCATAGTCAATGTTTCCTTTCTCATGTGCTGCGCCGTGGTCGTTAATTTTTCGCTCGGCTGTATATCTCTCTTTGACGATGCATACTTTACCATCTTTTCATTCGTCTGTCAAGCGGTTTTTGCATATTTATTTGTTTTTTATTCATTTCAGTGAATATGAATGCAATTTGTGATGCGCAGACATCTCACTCCGTGCAATTTGCATAAGCAAAAAACGGCATAGAAAAAGCAAGCCGTAAAAACTGCTTGCTTTTTGCATATATACTACTTTGTCAAAAAAGTCCTGCGGGAACAGTTTTCCACGCCGCGCCGCGTGTTTTTTTGAGCCATTATTCTCCTGCGGTTTCCGCCGGTTCAAGCGCAGGTACATTCTGCGTCTTGCCCTTGCCGAGCAGAAGCGTAATAACGCCGAGACCAAGCGACGACGCAACAAGTCCCACAACAAAGCCGAGTCCCGGTATAAAGAGCGCAGCGCGCCAGACAAGAGAGCCTACCGGCAGTTCGACAAAGAGATTAGCGTCTTTCTTAAAGCCTCTGCGCCAGATCAGCGCGCCGACAAAGAAGCTGATAAATACCGGAGAGACGGCGATCGCCGCGGCGTACACAAACAGCAGCGCGAGCGATACACGTATTCCGATGCGCGTGATCATGAGAATGACGGCGGCAACCGGCAGCGCGACAAGCACGGCGAAGCCTATGCCGAAGGCCTTCGCATAGCAGCCGAAGGGTGCGCCGTAATACTTTGCATCCAGCTTTTCCCACAGCGGAGTGAGCCAGAGCAGTGCGAACGCGGCAGCGGCAACACCGAGCCAGCTGATCAGCGCGTCAAGTATTTTGCCGCCTGCGGTTTTCGCGGCGGGCGCTTTGTACGCTTCGGAAGCTCCTCCAGCGTTCACCGGCTCATATGTTTCCGCGGAAGCGATCACGTCCGCCGGTGCGCTGACGTTGGCGTCGCCGTTGAAGTGGAGCCGTCCTACCTCTGCCGCGCCGTCGATTATCAGGTTACCGGCGCTTATATAAAGCTCACCCTTTACGGCGCCGTCTATCGTGACTGTATTTGCCGCGACATAAAGATTTCTGCCAACTTCTCCGCTGATCATCACGGAATTGCCTGCCGCGAACAGATCACGCGCCACATTTCCGCCTACGCTTACATAATTGCCAACCGCAAAAGCGTCGTTTTCAACATTACCGTTGAGATCGACGTCATAACCGGCGGCAAGCGTATATTCGCTGTTCCCTGCGGCAAGGACGTCATATCCCGCCGTAAAGAGCAGTCCCCTGACGTCGGCATCGCTCCCGGTCTCATTTCCGGCGGCAAACATCGAGCCGTCGCGCTGTCCGTCGGCAAAGCCTGCCACGAACGCATTGCCCGCTTCATCGGCAAACGCCGGTGCGCATAGCATGGTCATTACGATGCACAGCGCCGCAATCAAAGCAAATCTCTTTTTCATTCGGTCTTTTCCTTTCCCATTTTGCATTGCAAATACGTATAATACCATCTGCCGGTGCCGTACCCGGCGGCGCGTCCGCACCGGTCAGCGGTATTATATGTTTTCTCTTCGCCAAATTCAACAGCGAATAATAATTTATTAACAAATATTTTTAGCCTTTCGTTTTGGGGAGGCCATATATACTCTCCTGCAAAAGCGCCATAAACCGCCCCGCGTGCGCACCGTCCATCTGGGTATGATGAAACTGGAACGACAGACTGAGCGTGGTTTTGAAAACGCCTTTTCTGTATTTCCCCCAAATGATAAAGGGATTGTTGAAAATACCGCTGTTCATGCCGACGGCGCCGTCTATCTCCGTATCGACGATGGCGGACGTGCCTATGACCATGCTGTCCGTCAGGTCATGATTTTCGCAGCTTTCGGCGCACCGGCGCGTCAGGCGCAGATAGTCGGCATTAAACTGTTCAAGCCCGCCGGAAAACGGCACGTCGCAGGAGCTGACCCCGCCCTGCCGGTTCCTGACTATCGTATTCACCGCTATGCTGTCGTATTTCAGAAGCTCCCGGTCTACGGGAAGCATATAAAACTCTCCGACCTCGCTTGCCGCCTTGCCGACACAGTAACAGAGGAGCATATTGAATCTGAGTCCCCTCCTGCGGCAGAGCTTTACAAGCGGTGTAACATCCAGCGTCTTGAAAAACGTCACCATCGGGTTCGGCGCGTTCATCCAAAGCATGTACGCCTCGGCGCGGGCCGTGCTTTTCGGGTCAACGGCATATGGCTTCATAGCGTGTCTCCTTCCGCCGCCAGCGCGTCGATATCGCCGGAACGGATCAGCGGAATGGCGCGCCTTATCTTCTCCTCGTCCCAGTCCCACCAGCGGAGCGCCTCAAGACATTCTATCGTTCTATCGTCAAAACGTTTACGTATCGGCTTTGCGGGAACGCCGCCAACTATCGTATACGCAGGCACATCCTTCGTCACCACGGCGCGTGTACCGATCACCGCGCCGTCGCCGATCTTCACACCCTGCATAATGACCGCTTCGTAGCCTATCCACACGTCGTTCCCTATGACGGTATCGCCCTTGTTATCCCACGCGCCGCAGATATCCTTCACGTCAAGCCCCCACTCGGCAAAAAAGATGGGAAAGGTATAGTTTGAAAGAGAACGCATGGCATGATTTCCGCTCGTAAAGAGAAATTTCGCGCCGCAGGCTATAGAGCAGAACCTGCCGATTTTCAGCTTATCGCCGTTTATCGGATAGTGATAGAGGACATTATTTTTTTCAAAATCGCGCGGGTCGCGTACAAAGTCATTATAGATAGTATATTCGCCGACCTCAATATCGGGACCGCTTATCACATCCTTCAGATACACGGTCTGCGCATCCCCCGGCCGAGGGTATATTTTATTTCTCATTTCCGTCTCCTTGCATCAGGCATCAAAAACACATCGCCGTCTGCGCTTCTCATTTCCTGCCGCCGTCCGCGGTCAGTCCGAGGAACAGATGCATACCCAGCGCCGCGTTGAAGCCGGGATATGCAAGCGGCGAGAACACCACCGCCGCAGTATACGAAAGAAAGCTGACTCTCCCCAGCAGTCCAAGTCTCTCTATCAAGGTTTTTTCCATTTTCTTTCTCCCTTCCAACAAATAAGCGGGTGCGCAGACCGTTCCGGCGCCTCCGCTCACACCGCGCCGTCTTTCCATAGTCTGCCGGAATTGACCGTGCGGAAGAAAAGCGTCACATGCCTGCGGAGCATTTCCAGACACTCTCCCTCCCGTTCCGGCTGCCGGTCGCACATCCCGATAAGCGTGATCACGGGCGCAGCGTACATCATGGCAAGCGTTTCCGGATCTTCTCGGCAAATTTCGCCCGCCGTCATAAGGCTGCGGAAAATATCGGCATGGTATGCAACGATGCGTTCCACATACCGTGCAGAATACAGCGCCGCAAGCTCCGGTGAGCGAAACTGCTCAATGGTCATCATGCGGCGGAAGCGGCTTATCTGCTCATTATGCAGAGAATACTCAAAAATCTGCCGCACTATTTCAAACAGCGCATCCTCGTCGATCTTCGCAAATTCGGAATAATCAAGGGCGGCGTTCTGCACATGGATACCTATCTCCCCCGTATCCGCTTCATACCGCGCCGCCGTGCTTTCAACGATCGCGTCAAAAATGGCCTGCTTGCCGACAAAATGGTTATAAAGCGACGGCGCTTTGATACCGACCGACTTTGCGATATCGCCCATGGTGACCGAATCATACCCGCGCACGGAAAACAGTTCCAGCGCGTTTTCAAGAATTTTCTGTCTCATATCACTCTGCTTCATGATCTCTCCGTTTAACTAACTAACATTCGTTAGTCCATATTGTAAAACCGTCTGCGCAATTTGTCAAGAGAAAAAAGAAAGCCCGCTCCGAATAATAACGGACGCTGCTCCCGCGTCCCGTTCACCGGGCGGCCTGCCAAACTTCCAGCTTGTCAAAAAAGTCCTTACAGGACTTTTTTGACAAGCTTTCCGCCGAGCAT
>UROG01000044.1 GCA_900549485.1 uncultured Eubacteriales bacterium | reverse complement strand
CGAATTGTTCGCCTGCGGCGAACAACCGAGGCACAGAGCGCAGTGCAGCCCTTTTTGTCAAAGAAGCTTGCTTCTTTGACAAGATAAAGGAGCGTCAATTCTTGACGCTCCTTTACTTTTTGTATTATACTGTATCTGACAGGAAGTGATAAGGATGAGCGAGCTTGAAACGGCGAGAGAAGAAATAAATGACATCGACAGGCAAATGGCGGAGCTTTTTGAAAAACGGATGGAGATATCCGCGATGATCGGAGAGTATAAACGGAAAAACTCCCTGCCTGTGCGTGACGCGAAAAGAGAGCGGGAGCTTACGGAAAAAAATCTCACGTATATCAAAAAAAGCTCTCTCAGACCTTTATATATTGAATTTTTGAACAAGCTTATGGAGCTGAGCCGTGATTGCCAGAGCGGAACACATTATCACGGCAGTGACGAAAAATGAAAAATACATTTGGAAGCAGTATAACAATGACGGTGTTCGGCGAAAGCCACGGCAAAGCGGCGGGGGTTGTTATTGACGGTCTTGCCCCAGGGCTTGAGGCAGATAATGACGGGATAGCCCGCCGCCTTGCACACCGCGCCCCTCGGGGGGCTGAGACAGCCCGCCGTGACAGCGACAGCTTTGAAATACTGAGCGGCGTTTTCAACGGCAAAACCACCGGAACGCCGCTTACAATAGTGATAGCAAACGACGATACCCGTTCTGCCGACTACAAATACGGCATAGCCCGCCCGTCCCATGCTGATTATGCGGCGTTCTGCAAATATCACGGCTATGAGGACTATCG
The DNA here is from genome assembly GCA_900549485.1 of uncultured Eubacteriales bacterium. GTDB lineage: Bacteria > Bacillota > Clostridia > Oscillospirales > Oscillospiraceae > Limivicinus. The sequence continues at coordinate 16,914 of UROG01000044.1, read as the reverse complement.
CGGCGGCGGGCATTTTTCAGGCCGCATAACGGCGCCGATAACGGCGGCGGGCGCGGTGTTCATCCCGGCTCTTGAAAAGCTGAATATCCGCCTTGCAAGTCATATACTGCGCTGCGGCGAAATAGCCGACAGACCGTTTTCCGAACCGGAAAAGGATATCGGGCTGCTTGCCGCAAGCGATTTTCCGGTTCTCGAAAAGCAGGCGGCGGAGAAGATGCTCAAGGCGATTTCCGATGCAAAAGCAATAGGCGACAGCATCGGCGGCGTGGTTCAGACTGCGGTCACGGGGCTTCCGGCAGGGCTTGGAGAGCCGTGGTTTGACAGCGCGGAGGGCGTTTTGAGCCATGCGCTGTTTTCGATAGGCGGGATAAAAGGGATAGAATTTGGCGCGGGCTTTGCCTGCGCAAATATGCGCGGGAGCGAGTATAACGACCCTCTGCGCGTTGAAAACGGCGCTGTCGTTTCCGTAAGCAACAACAGCGGCGGCGTAAACGGCGGCGTCACGAACGCGATGCCGCTGGTGTTCCAATGCGCCGTCAGACCGACGGCATCCATAGCGATAGAACAGGAGACGGTGGATTTTGTACGCGGCGAAAACGCCGTGATCTCTGTCGGCGGCAGGCATGACGCCTGTATTCTCCGGCGCGTCTGCCCTGTCATTGAGAGTATGACGGCCTTTGTGCTGTGCGACATGCTTGCCGCACGCTTCGGCACGGATGTGTTTACAAGGGGGATAGCGTGATGCGCTGCGGACTTATAGGCGAACACCTTACGCACAGCTATTCGTGCGAGATACACGCAATGCTGGCGGATTATGAGTACAGACTTATTGAGCTTGCCCCCGCTGACCTGGAAGTATTTCTCAAATCCAAAAGCTTTGACGCGATAAATGTCACAATACCGTACAAGCAGGCGGTGATGCCGTACCTTGACGGAATTTCAGCGGGGGCGGAAAGCATAGGCGCGGTCAATACGGTCGTGAACCGGAACGGGCGGCTTTTCGGGTATAATACAGATCTTTCCGGAATGCTTGCGCTTGCGCACCGCATAGGTATTGACGCAAAAGGGAAAAAGGTTCTTATCCTCGGCACGGGCGGCACATCAAAAACCGCGTTCCACGCGGCAAAGGCACTTGGCGCGGGGGAGATATACAAGGTTTCCCGAAGCGGCAGGGACGGCGCACTGACATATAACGAAGCGGCGGAGAAGCACCGCGATGCACAGATCATATTCAACACCACCCCGGCAGGGATGTTCCCGCACTTTGACACGCAGGCGATCCCGCTTGAAGGCTTTGATGCTCTGGAGGCGCTGCTGGATGTTGTCTATAACCCGCTGCGCACGAATCTTGTGCTTGCGGCGCAGGCAATGGGCGCTGCGGCGGACGGGGGACTGTATATGCTTGCGGCGCAGGCGGTGTATGCAAGCGCGCTGTTCCTCGGCAGGGAAGCGGCGACGGCAGATATAGAAAGGGCATACGGCGCGGAATACAATTCCAAACGCAATATCGTCCTTATCGGAATGCCGTCCTGCGGCAAAAGCAGCGTCGGCAGACTTCTGGCGGAAAAAACCGGGAAAGAGTTTTTTGACAGCGACGGAATCATCGTTGAACGGACAGGTATGCCTATAGCGGAGTTCTTTGCCCGACAGGGCGAGACCGCTTTCCGCACGATAGAGCATGAAGTGCTTGCCGGGCTTGCGGCGAAGAGCGGCGCGGTAATAGCGACCGGCGGCGGCGCGGTGCTTGACGCAGATAACGTGAGGGCGCTCAAGCGGGGCGGCACGGCGGTTTTTCTTGACCGATCGCCCGAAAAGCTTGTTTCTACGGCTGACCGCCCTCTTTCGCCGGACAGGGAAAGCCTTATGCGCCGGTATGCCGAGCGGTATGAAAAATATCTGAGCGCCGCAGATGTGACCGTCAACGGAGACGGGACGGTCGGCGAGACGGCTGAAAAGGTATATGAAACGGTAATGGCGCGGTAAAACGCATGGAGAATAAAATGAAAATACTTGTTATCAACGGTCCAAACATGAATATGCTCGGCATAAGGGAACCGGAAATATACGGCAAAGAGACGTATGCAGACCTTGTAAGCATGGTTTCCGCACACGCTGATAAGCTTGGCATAGAAGTGCATTTCTTCCAGTCCAACCATGAGGGCGCGCTTATAGACGAGATACAGCGGGCATATTTTGACAAATTTGACGGCATCATTCTGAACCCTGCCGGGTATACGCATACGAGCGTAGCTATCGCCGACGCGGTAAAGGCTGTCGGCATCCCGACGGTCGAGATACACGTTTCCGACGTCTCTGCACGCGAGGAGTACAGGCAGGTGAGCTATGTGCGCGAGGTCTGTATAAAGACGATATGCGGGATGGGGCTTTCGGGATACAATGCCGCGGTGGACTGCCTTGCGGAGAACTATCAAAGCAATGAACGTTGAAATAATGCCGTCCGCACTGCGCGGCACGGTAAACGCGCCGCCGTCCAAAAGCTATGCGCACCGCCTGCTCATCTGTGCGGTACTGTCTGACAGACCGTGCCGCATAAGCGGCATTTCCCGGTCAGAGGATGTTTCCGCAACACTCGACTGTATTGTATCGCTCGGCGGGAGTTACCGGATCGACGGCAGCACAATTGAGGTTTATCCGCGGAGCGGGGAAAAAGCCGGTGAAATATTCTCCTGCCGAGAGAGCGCAAGCACTCTGCGCTTTTTTGTCCCTCTTGCGCTCACCATGGGGCAGCGGGCGGAGTTTCGCGGCAGTGAGCGGCTTATTCAGCGCGGTATTGACGAATATGCCGCCGCATTCACAGGCAAGGGGATAGAGATCAAAAAGACTCCCGCCGCCGTGCGTCTGCGGGGCAGACTTCGTGCGGGGGAGTATGTTCTGCGCGGCGATGTGAGCAGTCAGTTTGTGTCCGGGCTTCTCTTTGCTCTGCCGCTTGTTGGCGGGGAAAGCCGCATAACCGTACTCCCGCCGGTGGAAAGCAGGGCATATATCGACCTCACGCTTGAGGTTCTGCACAGCTTCGGCGTCTCGGTTTCTGAGCGGGAGAAAAATGTTTTCGATATACCCGGCGGTCAGAAATATACCGGCGCGGACTGCGCCGCAGAAGGCGATTGGTCAAATGCGGCGGTTCTGTACGCGCTTGCGGAAATGGGCGCGGAGATAGGGATCACCGGTCTGAAAGCCGACAGTGCTCAGGGCGACAGACGGTGCATTGAGTTTCTGCATAGCCTGAAAAACTCCTGCGCGGAAATTGATGTCTCCGGTACGCCCGATCTCGCGCCTGTGCTTATGGCGTTTGCCGCAATGAACCGCGGGGCTTTACTGACCGGAACAAAAAGACTCCGTCTCAAGGAGAGCGACAGAGCCGCCGTTATGGCGGAAGAGCTTGCCAAATTCGGAGCGCGGACGGAGGTAAACGACGATTCCGTTTTCATATCGGCTGCACGGCTGCATGCCCCGTCGGAAAAGCTTTCCGCGCATAACGATCACCGCGCCGCAATGGCACTTGCTCTGCCGTGCCTGAAATACGGCGGGGTCATCTGCGGTGCGGAGGCCGTGAACAAAAGCTGGCCGGAGTTCTTTGATGTGCTGCAAAGTCTCGGCGGAAGCATCCGCACCGATATGCCGAAAAACCAACACACGTAGCGAGCGTCGAATTGTTCGCCTGCGGCGAACAACCGAGGCACAGAGCGCAGTGCAGCCCCTTTTGTAAAAAAAGCTTGCTTCTTTGACAAACTGAAAAGCGCACCCCGATGCCGTTCGGGGTGCGCTCCTCTCATATAGAGAGATGAAAAGGGAGAAAGGAAATATGCGGCGGAACACGGACGCAAGGCGCGCACCGCCCTCCGCCTGAGCGAAATCAACAGAGTATCAGAGCAAGCCGCCTATTGCAACAAAAACGGGCGCAAAAACGAGAGCGACAACGGTCATGAGCTTGATAAGAATATTGATAGAGGGGCCGGAGGTGTCCTTGAACGGGTCGCCTACGGTGTCGCCGACGACAGCGGCCTTGTGAGCATCGCTGCCCTTGCCGCCGTGATGGCCGCCCTCAATATATTTCTTGGCGTTGTCCCATGCGCCGCCGGAATTGGACATGAATATCGCAAGCATAACGCCGGTGACGAGGGAGCCTGCAAGCAGCCCGCCGAGAGCCGCTGCGCCGAACAGGATGCCGACCGCAAGCGGCGCAATGACCGCCATGAGACCGGGAACGACCATCTCATGCAGCGCCGCCTTGGTGGAGATCGAAACGCAGGTGCCGTAATCAGGCTTTGAGATGCCTTCAAGAATACCGGGTATCGTGCGGAACTGACGGCGCACCTCAGCGATCATTTTATATGCGGCTTTGGAAACGGAATTCATCGTCATTGCGGAAAAAGCGAAGGGAAGCATACCGCCGATGAGAAGACCGATAACGACATTGGGGTCAAGCAGGTCAAGCGTGGGCAGCTGCACCTCGCTGCAATAGGAGACAAACAGCGCCAGCGCCGTGAGCGCGGCCGAGCCGATAGCGAAGCCCTTGCCCATCGCGGCGGTGGTGTTGCCGACGGCGTCCAGCTTATCGGTGATCTCGCGGACGTGCGGGTCAAGACCGCTCATCTCGGCGATGCCGCCGGAATTGTCGGCGATAGGACCGTAAGCGTCGACCGCAACGGTAATGCCGGTAGTCGAGAGCATACCGACCGCCGCAAGAGCGATACCGTAGAGGTTGCCCGTCACGCGGTAGGAGATGAACACGCCGAGACAGATAAGCACGATAGGTATCCATGTGCTCAGCATGCCGACGGCCACGCCGCTTATTATCGTGGTTGCCGAACCGGTTTCGGACTGCTCCGCAATGCTCTTGACGGATTTATAATCCTCGGAGGTATAAACCTCGGTCACAAAGCCTATCACAAGGCCGACTATAATACCGGCGACTATTGCGATACCGCTTGTTGCACCGCCGAAGAACACAAAGCTCAGTATGACGGAAACGACCGCAACGATGCCCGACGCTATGTATGAGCCGAGCTTGAGCGCGGCGTGGGGGTTCGCGCCTTCACTTCCGCGCACGAAGAACGTGGCTATGACTGAGGCGATTATTCCAACGGCGGCGACGGCGAGCGGGTAGAAAATGCCTGCGCCGTTGAAAAGACCGACCACGGAAACGCCGAGAGTAAGCGCAGAGACGAGCGCACCGACATAGGATTCAAAAAGGTCAGCGCCCATACCGGCAACGTCGCCCACGTTGTCGCCCACGTTGTCCGCGATGACTGCGGGGTTGCGGGGATCGTCCTCCGGAATACCGGCTTCAACTTTTCCGACAAGATCGGCGCCGACGTCCGCCGCCTTGGTGTATATACCGCCGCCGACACGGGCAAACAGCGCTATCGAGGAAGCGCCGAGGGAAAAGCCGAAAAGAATGTCATAATTGCCGGTGATGATATAGATCATGCTGCATCCCAGAAGACCCAGACCGACAACGCAAAGACCCATAACGCTCCCGCCGGAGAAAGCGATGGAAAGCGCCCTGTTCATTCCGCCGGTCATGGCGGCGCTGGCCGTGCGTACATTGGCCTTGGTGGCAACGCGCATACCGAAAAAGCCTGCCAGAATGGAAAAGCCCGCGCCAAGCAGGAAGCATATGGCTGTTCCCCAGCTTATGAGAAGCCCCATAAGGACGAACAGAACCGCAATGAAAACGGCTAGGATCTTATACTCCGCCATAAGAAACGCGTTTGCGCCCTCCGCGATAGCGGCGGCGATCTCCTGCATACGCTCATTTCCCGCATCGGCTCTTTTTACATATATCGCTTTGTACGCGGCAAAGATCAGCGCGATAACCGCTGCGGCAGGGATAAGCAAAAGCAAGTTCATATACTCTTATCTCCTTTGAATTGAATTTATCCGGCGATTGCAAAATTCAGCGTTCTTCCCGCGCCGAAGCGTGAAAAAAATACTGAATCCCGTTCCAATGGTTTTTACAACCGCCTGTTTATTTTACTTGTATATTTTAACTGATTTTGCATCGCTTTACAAGGCTTCAAAGCCACGAAATACAGCGGAATCAACAATTTCGGTACAAACGCTGAATTGAGGCTGATAATACCGGCGTATATGGTCAATTGTCACAAAAAAATGCGGAAATATAAATAAAAAACCCAGCTTTCAAGAAAATTAAATTTGCATAAACTGAATATTTTGAGCATGATGCACAAAAGAAACGCCAACGAAACAATATACGGTAGGATAGTTTGTTGAATTAGCATATATGCCGAATAAACATTTCTTACAACTGCTCTTTTTGGCGATTGTACACAGCAGAGAAATCAGCAAAGAAATTGAGGAGCCGTCTGCGCAGCGGATCGCCCTTGCCGTGCAAGCGCGCTCGTGCTAATATAGTGCATATACATTTTAAAATATGAAAGGAAACGCGATATGAAGAATAAAAAAACGCTTATTGCCGCCGTTATCCTGCTTGCTCTCATCGCGGGAGCGCTGCTTGCGTGGGCGCTTCTGCGCCCTGAAACGGCTGACGGGGTCAAAACCATAACTGTTGCTGTCGTACATTCCGACGCTTCGGAAAAGGTCTTTGAGATAAAGACGGACGCTGCCGACCTTGGCAAGGCGCTTACGGACGAGGGGCTTGCATCCGGTGAAAAGGGAGAATACGGGCTTTATATCACAACGGTTGACAATGAAACCGCGGATGAATCAAGCCGGCAGTGGTGGTGCATCACAAAGGACGGCGAGCAGCTTATGACAGGCGCCGACAGTACGCCGCTGACCGACGGCGATAAATACGAGCTGACGCTCAAAACCGGCTGGTAAACCGCAGCATAAATAAAACCGTGGACTCCGGACATTTCCGAAATCCACGGTTTTTTCTTCGCTTATTTGCTTCTGCGAAGCTTAAAGGTCATATAAACTAAGGACAGGAGCGCGGCGGAGGATAACAGCAGAGCGCCGAAGAGCAGAGGGGCTTCATCGCCCGTTTTCGGTATCACGCCGTGTGCGGCCTTCAGGGCGAGGGGAACGGAATATTCCGCCGGGCTTACCGGAACGGTGAAAATGTTCTCCCCGTGGGCGTTCCAGCGCTGTCCCTCGTTGTCTTCATACCAGCCGGAAATACTGTCGCCGCAGTTATTCCCGCCCATGCCCGGGTCGAGACGGAACTGCCCGCCGGTATGCGCAAGAACGACGGAAGCGCCGTCGGCATTGCAGATATCGTCAGCGGAGACGAGGGCATGGTTGTTGTTTATATACGCGCCCTCGGAGACGCTCAGGTTATTGAGATTATATATACCGCCGCCTGTCGGAACGCCTGCATCCTCACCGCCTTTTTCGGCGGGGATGCCGTTGCCGGCGACCAGAGTCCCCCGACCGAGCGCTGCCGTTCCGCAGTTGACGATGCCTCTTGAATGATTGCCGGAGATGACGGCTTCGGCATTGTCATAAACGGTGAAGCCGCCGTTTTTATATATCCTGCCGCTGCTGAAATAGCCGATGTTGACCGCCGCGTTTTCAGGCGCCGCCAGATCGCTTCCGCTAAGGGCAAGACCGTTATTGCGGCAGAAAAAATGCCCGTCGGAGCGCACGGTGAAGCTTCCGCTGCCCTGAATGAGCAGCGCCATAGAACCGTTGCCGTCCATCGTCAGCGTTGAATTGCCGCCGATATCCGCAATGTTTTTTGAATACATATTGTAGCCTATGCCGTTGCGCGATATATCTGCGGCAGCGCCGTTAGTCAGGAAAAGACTGCACTTGACAAGCCCCTGCTTTCTGCACTCTGTAACGGAAAAGCGCGAGTTATCAACGCCGATGTCAAAGCCCGTTATGCCGTTGATATCCATAAGATGCGAGACGGCGAACACGGAGCCGTTTTTGAGCGACAGCTTGCCGTAAGCTTCCGCCATCATGGCGGTGTACTCCATGTTTTTCATTGTAAGCTGTGACGCGTCAAGGCGTATTTCGCCTCCGGCAAGGGAATAGACGCCTGTTTTTTCAAAGGCGCATGAGCTGCCGCCGCTGAGACTGATCACGCCGCTGCCGCCCAAAACGACGCTCCATGTCTTGGGGTTGGCAAAGAAAACCTCAGTGTCGGAAAAGGAGAGAGTGCTGTGTACGTCAAGCCTGCCGTCCTCGGTGCCGGACTGGGCGGGAAAGGTCACTTTATATCCGCCGCCGGAAATGCTTACGGGGGCAGATATCGTGCCGACGTCAAGCTCAGCGTCTGTCAGCATGACGATCTCACCGCTGACGGCGCCGCTCATCACATCCTTTACGGCCTGTGTAAGAGAAGAATAATCCTTGCCCGCAACCTTGCATACAACAGTCTCCGCACTTGCGGAGGATGAAAACAAAAACAGAAAAGCCCCTGCAAGCAGAAACGCAAAAATATACCTGAACTTCATATATGCCTCCGTTATACCTGATATATGGAGGTATTTTTTGCGTTTACAGCCATAATATACGTCTGAGCAGCGCATACGCACGGCTTTGACAGGGAATATTTATTTTTTCCCGACTTTTGATATAAGCCCGATCAGCTGCCCCGAGAGGACAACGGTTATCAGCGAAAAGATTATTTTCCTGACCGGTATGTAGGTAAGCGATAGCGCCAGAACAACAAGATCGCTTACGAGATACACGGCCGACATACTCCACCTGAAGTAGTGATGCAGAGCCATGGCAAGTGCATCATCGCCGGACTGCGCTCCGCCCTCGCGCACGGAAAGCCCTACGCCAACGCCGACAAACGCAGCACCCGTGACCGCCGCAAGGAGCGGATGATCGGCGATCTGCGGGAAAAGGCGCGGCGTGCGTTCCATTATCGCATAAAAAAGCGAGAAAGAAGCGGTGGAAAAGGCTGAATAAATTATAAAATCCCTGCCGAGTGCTTTCCAGCCAAGGAAGAAGCACAGCGCGGTAAAGATGAGGTTCGTGTATGCCGGAGAGATACCGAAGTGGTAGTCAAGCAGCAGGTCAAGACCGAATATGCCGCCCTCGGTGATGTCTGACACATCGTGTACGTTGTACATACCAAACGCCACGACCGCCGAGCCTAACAGGATGATCAATATGTTTTTTGCTTTTATATTTCTAAATTGTGTTTTCATTTTGAATGACATTTGTTTCCTCCGTTGTTTGCTTTACATGGTCGATGAACGCCTCCTCCAGCGTCGGGAGCGGGCGGCCCTTCAGCCACACGAAAAGATACTCTATCTCACGCTCCGGATCGACGATCTCCTTGGCCACCAGCATGGGATTGAGGATATATGATGTCTTTGGGAAAATGCTTATGCCGACATTCCGCCCCGCAAGCGCCGCGACGTCGAGATAGTTGTCCATCTCGCATACAATGCGCGGTTCGCTGTCCACCTCTCTGAACCATTTGTAGATCATATCTATGAGGGACTTCCTGCTGGGTACGATGAGCGGCTGACCTTTAAGCTCCGAAAAGCTTATAGTGCAGCCCTCTTTTTTCGCAAGCGGGTTTTCGCGGCTCATAAATGCGGTCATTTTTTCCGTCCCGACGGGGAAGCTGTTGAGCAGCGTCTGATCGCATGGGGAGGTTATCACCGCAAGGCTTATCAGCCCGCTGCGAAGCTTGCTTATAAGCTCGTCGCTGTTGCCGTCCATTATGCGGAAATGCACCTGCGGGTAATTCTCTATAAATTCCGCTATCCATTCCGCGGCAATGTTCGGCGCGGAGCCTTCCACAAGCCCGATCGAGATAGTACCCTTCATGCCCTGACTCATGGATATTATTTCCGCCGACGCCTTGTCGGCAAGGCTCAGAAGCTCCTTTGCGCGGCGGTAGAGCAGCTGTCCCGACTCGGTCAGCTGAAGATGCCGCTTGCCGCGGATAAAAAGCACGGTGTTAAGCTCCTGCTCAAGCCCCTTTATCTGGCTGCTCAGCGGCGGCTGGCTCATGCACAGCTTTTCGGCGGCTTTCGTTATATTCAGTTCCTCCGCGACCGTGACAAAGTAGGATAAAGTCCTCAGATCCATTGCAAAACCTCGCTGTCATATCTTTTTTGTATGGATACAGCAACATTATATGTATTTGCCTATCATTTTGCAAGCGTTTATAATGGCTGACATAAAAATTTAAAGGGGTTGAAGTTATGAGTAATGTTTCTGAATTTTTCGGATGCGATGTATTCGATAAACGTGTCATGAAAGCGGTCCTCTCGTCCGCGACATATGAGAAGCTGATACAGACCATAAATGAAGGCAGCACTCTTGACAGACAGATAGCCGATGAAGTTGCCTCCGCAATGAAGAATTGGGCTGTCGAAAAAGGCGCGACGCATTTTACCCACTGGTTCCAGCCCCTTACGGGCATTACGGCGGAAAAGCACGACAGCTTTATTTCCCCCTGCGACGACGGCGGCGTGATAATGGAGTTCTCCGGCAAGGAGCTTATCAAGGGCGAGCCGGATGCGTCCAGCTTCCCGTCCGGCGGTCTGCGCAGCACCTTTGAGGCGCGCGGTTATACCGCGTGGGACCCCACCTCCTATGCTTTTATCAAGGGCAAGACCCTGTGCATACCCACTGCTTTCTGCTCATACAGCGGCGAGGCGCTTGACAAAAAGACCCCGCTTCTGAGATCAATGGACGCGCTGAGCAAACAGGGCGTGAGGATACTCAGACTTCTGGGCGATTCCAAGGTCAAGCGCGTCATCCCCATGGTAGGACCGGAGCAGGAATATTTCCTTATCGACAAGGAAGCTTTCAATAAGAGAAAGGATCTCCTTTTCACCGGACGCACACTTTTCGGTGCAAAGCCGCCCAAGGGGCAGGAGCTTGACGACCATTATTTCGGCGTGATAAAGCCTCGCGTGCAGAGCTTCATGGAGGAGCTTAACGAAACCCTCTGGAGACTGGGCATCCCCGCTAAGACCGAGCATAACGAGGTCGCCCCCTCCCAGCATGAGCTTGCGCCCATATATGAAAGCTGTAACATAGCCACCGACCATAACCAGCTCACTATGGAGCTTATGCAGAGCATTGCTTCAAAGCACGGTCTTGTCTGTCTTCTGCATGAAAAGCCCTTTGACGGCGTGAACGGCTCCGGCAAGCACAACAACTGGTCAATGGCTGCCGATACCGGCAAGAATCTTCTCTCTCCGGGCAGAACGCCCCATGACAATGTGCAGTTCCTGCTGTTCCTGACGGCGGTCATAAAGGCTGTTGACGATTATCAGGATCTTATGAGAATAAGCGTCGCCACGGCGGGCAACGACCACCGTCTCGGTGCGAGCGAGGCGCCTCCCGCTATCGTTTCCGTTTTCCTCGGCGATGAGCTTACCGCGGTTCTGGACGCACTCGAGGAGGACGCGGATTACGTCGATGCCGAAAAGACGCTCATGAAACTCGGCGTAGATACCATCCCCGTTTTCGCCAAGGACACCACCGACAGGAACCGTACCTCTCCCTTTGCCTTTACCGGCAATAAGTTCGAGTTCAGGATGCTGGGTTCGTCCAACTCCATCGCCTGCGCGAATATCATGCTCAACTCCGCCGTCGCGGACACGCTCCGCATCTTCGCCGATGAGCTTGAAAGCAGCGCCGATCTTGAAAGCGCCGTTCACGAACTCATAAAGAAGACAATAAAAGCGCATAAGAGAATAATCTTCAACGGCAACGGATATGAGGACGCGTGGGTAAAGGAAGCGGAGAAGAGAGGACTGTGCAATTTCCGCACGACGCCGGACTGCATGGTGCATCTGCTTGACAGGAAGAACAGGGAAATGCTCACGGGGCTGTCCGTTTTCTCCGAGGCGGAGCTTGATTCAAGGCTTGAAATACAGCTTGAAAATTACTGCAAGTGTGTTATCATTGAAGCGAACACAATGTCCGATATGCTTACCCGCTCCATCGTTCCGGCGATAAGCGAATATATAAAGGAGCTTGCGGAGACCGCGAAGACCCAGAAAGAGGTGTTTGCCGGCGCGGATATAGACTTTGAGGAAAAGAGCGCGGCGGAGCTTCGCAGGATCAGAAAAGAGATCACGGAAAAGACAGCCGAACTCAAGGCCGCCGTGGCTTCCGCGGAGAAGCTGGAAACGGTGGAAGAGTCCGGATATATAAGGGATACTCTCATCCCCGTCATGGAAAAGCTTCGCGCCCTGAGCGACGGCGCGGAAGCGATGCTCGGCGAAAAGAGCTGGCCGTTCCCGTGCTATGACAAGCTCTTGTTTTCCGTCAGATAACGGTGTGCGGAGGGGCTTGACATGAAAAGAAATTATGAAGCTGAAGTCATACGCCGCGTGGCATTTATAAAAGAAAGAATAAAGGCCGCCGGTGCGGACGGCATAGTGTACGGCAACAGCGGCGGCAAGGACAGCGCCCTTGTCGGAATACTGTGCAAAATGGCGTGCGACAATACGGTCGGGCTTATAATGCCCTGCCAGTCCAAACGGAATTTCGGCATTGACCGGGACGACGCGCTCACCGTTGCAGATCACTTTAAGATCGAGACGCGTGAGGTGGATATAACAAGGCTCAAAAGAGATGCCTGCGAGGTGCTTGCCACGGTAACTGAGCTTTCGCCGCTTGCCTCCGCAAACATAAACGCGAGACTGCGCATGATAACGCTTTACGCAGTCGCGGCGAGTGAAAACCGCCTTGTCGCCGGTACGGGAAACCGCAGCGAAGCATACGTCGGCTACTTTACCAAGTGGGGCGACGGCGCGAACGATTTCAATCCCATAGCCGATCTCACCGTCTCCGAGATATATGAGTTTCTCAAGTATCTCGGCTGTCCGGAGTGCGTCATTATAAAAGCGCCCTCCGCCGCCCTTTATGACGGTCAGACCGATGAGAGCGAGATGGGCATATCCTATGCGGATATAGACGCCATGCTTCTCGGCGGCAGCGTTGAGAAGGATATAGCGGAAAAAATCGAAAAGCGCCATGCCGCAAGCGAGCATAAGCGCGTACTGCCGTATACTATCGGCGAATAAAAACAAAAAAGGGAAGAGAACATGAGCAACGACAGAAAGATCAGCATTTTCGACATGACGGAAGCCGCCGTATTCACCGCCGTGATCGCGGTGAGCGCGCAGATACATTTCCCTCTGCCGTCGGGTGTGCCAGTCACGCTGCAAACGCTTGCAGTCGCGCTTTGCGGATACTGTCTGGGACTTAAAAGGGGAATGTCGGCCATTCTTGTCTATATTCTCCTCGGGCTTGTCGGCGCGCCGGTGTTTTCCGGCTTCGCCGGCGGTGTTGCGGTGCTTTTCGGGAAAACGGGCGGCTTTATCATAGGCTTTGTTTTTCTCGTTTTTGCCTGCGGCGCGGTATCTGAAACGGGGAAAAAGCCCGTGCGCCTGCTCCTTGGGATAGTCGGGCTTGTACTGTGCCATCTGTTCGGTACGGTCTGGTACGCTTTCCTGACCGAGAGCAGCGTTGCCGCGGCCGCAGTGCTCGTTTCTCTCCCCTTTATCGTGAAGGATATTATCTGCGTCGTGGGGGCGGCGCTGCTCTCTCCGAGACTGAAAGCCGCCATCGACGCGACGCGGCACAGACAGAAAAAGAGGTAATTATGTGTTCCATTATGGGATTTTGCGGCAGCGATGCCGATTATGAGGTATTTAAAAAGTGTCTTGAACGCACCGCCTCCAGAGGGCCCGACGACAGCAGGATCGTCGATACCGGCAGCGGACTTCTCGGCTTCAACAGGCTTGCGATAATGGGGCTTTCTCCCGAGGGAATGCAGCCGTTTGAACTTGACGGAAGCTATTGCGTGTGCAACGGTGAAATATACGGCTTCAAAAAGCAGCGGGATGAACTGGTAAAGCTTGGTTATTCGTTCAAATCAGGCTCTGATTGTGAAATACTGCTGCCTTTGTATTTTGAATACGGCGTCGGCATGTTCGAAAAGCTCGATGCCGAATTTGCGCTCATCATCTACGACGGGAAAAGCGGGGAATATATCGCCGCACGCGACCCGATAGGTATCCGCCCGCTGTATTACGGCTATCTGCCGTCGGGCGAAATAGCCTTTGCAAGCGAACCGAAATGCCTTGTCGGGCTTTGCGGGCATATTCTGCCCTTCCCGCCGGGACATTATTATAAAGGCGGAAAGTTTTTCCGATACAGGGATATTGCAAAGGTCGATAAGGTCTGCGGCGACGACCTTGAGACGGTATGCACGAAAATACGCGAAAAGCTTATTGCAGGCGTGGAAAAGCGGCTTGTTTCGGATGCAAAGGTCGGTTTTCTGCTCTCCGGCGGGCTTGACTCGTCCCTTGTGTGCGCAATCGCCGCCAAGAAAAGCGATAAGCCGATAAGAACCTTTGCCATCGGCATGGATAAGGATGCTATCGACCTTAAGTATGCAAAGCAGGCGGCCGAATATATAGGAAGCGAGCATACCGAGGTCTTCATGACAAAGGAGCAGGTCATTGCCTCCCTTGAGGAAGTAATAAAAATACTCGGCACCTTTGATATCACGACTGTCAGGGCGAGTATGGGCATGTACCTGCTGTGCAAATGGATACACGAAAACACCGATATCCGCGTGATACTCACCGGCGAGATATCGGATGAGCTTTTCGGCTATAAATATACCGACTTTGCGCCGTCTGCCGGGGCGTTTCAGGAGGAAGCGGTCAAGCGCATAAGGGAGCTGCATATGTATGATGTTCTCCGCGCCGACAGATGCATTTCCGCGAACTCATTGGAAGCCCGTGTTCCGTTCGGCGATCTCGACTTTGTAAGTTATGTCATGAGCGTTGACCCGCGCAAAAAGCTCAACACATACGGCAAGGGCAAGTATCTTCTGCGCCATGCTTTCGAGGGCGATTATCTGCCGGATGAGATACTGTGGCGTGAAAAGGCGGCTTTTTCCGATGCCGTCGGACATTCAATGGTTGACGATCTGAAGGAATACGCGGAAAAATTCTATACGGACGAAGAATTTGAGACGCTGAAAAGCAAATATACCCATGCGGCGCCGTTTACGAAGGAGTCTCTGCTCTACCGCGAGATTTTTGAAAAGTATTATCCGGGACAGGCGGAAATGATAGTCGATTTCTGGATGCCGAACAAGAGCTGGGCGGGCTGCAATGTCAGCGATCCATCTGCCAGAGTTCTCTCCAACTACGGCGACAGCGGCAAATAATACAATGATCCGGTCAAAGGCATAATGCAGATGCTTTTGATCGGATTCCGACATAAAAACTTTCAGCGGGGCATATCAAGTACGGCAAATACTTAATAAACCCCGCTCAATCGTTATCCATAATTTACTTTTTCCTTTTTCTGATTTTTTCTCAGCGGATCAATAGCAAATGGTCTTTTTATAAAGCTCTTTGAGAAATTCGGAAAAGCTGATGTGAGTTTTCATTTCAAATAACCTCCGTTTTCAATGTACCCTCAGCAGGTCAATAGCAAATGGTCTTCTTGTAAAGCTCTTTAAGAAATTCGGAAAAGCTGATGCGTTCTTTCATTTTGGTTACCTCCAAAAGTTTTTGTTGTTTTTGTTATCCTTCTCATTCTTGTTATCCTTCTCAAGAACAATTGCATTGTAGCACGCTTTTTTGAATATGTGAAATTCTTATAATAAATCCACGGTCATATATTTTGCGTATAACCGATTTGGGAGGCAATATGGAACTGCGTTCTTTATACTACTTTACCGTTGTGGCGGAGGAACTTAATATAACCAAGGCGGCGGAACGTCTCAACATGACCCAGCCGCCGCTGAGCAGTCAGCTCAAGCAGCTTGAGCAGGAGCTTGGCGTGACGCTGCTTGACCGCAGCCGGCACGGCATGGAGCTTACGCCAGAGGGGCAGCTGCTTCTTGAAAGGGCGCGGCAGATAATCGAGCTTACCGAGAAGTCAAAGGCCGAGGTCGAAAATATGGGCAAGGGCATGAACGGCAATATCAGCGTCGCAATGGTCGAGGGCAGAGCGCCGTTTCTGCTGGCAAGGTGGATATCCGGCTACGGCGAGGAGTTCCCGAACGTCAGCTTCACTCTCTGGAACGGCAGCGGCGACGATGTTATCAACCGTCTGCGTCAGGGGCTTGCCGACGTCGCCGTCGTTGCCGCGCCGTTTGATACGGAAAGTCTGCACTCCGTGGAGATCGGCAGTGAGCCGTGGGTAGCGCTTATCTCAAAATACAATCCGCTCTCCGAAAAGTATGGGGACGAGATACCGCTGAAAGCTCTCGCCGGAGAACGCCTCATAGTGCCGAGCCGCCCGTCGAGAGTGGACGCGATAAAGCGCTGGTTTGCCGAGGCGGGAGAAAAGCCCAATATCATCTGCGAGCTTTCAAACTATATCGACGCGATCGCCCTGACGGAGCTTGACGCGGGCGTCAGCATCTTCCCCCAGACGACACTCACCCCGAACCCGCTCATTGTCCCCAAAATAATAGTTGACAGCAGCAAATATGTGAAATACGCGCTTGTCTGGAACAAAAACCGGCTTTTGGGAGAACCGGCAAAGGAATTTATAAACTATGTGAAGGACTCTATCGAGGGCGAAAGACAGCTTACGCCGAAAGCGCAGTATATTATCAGGCAGTATCTCTGAAATAAAGCGGTATCGTTGGCAGCAGTGAGGAGCTTCATAGAGTTAGGAGTTAGGAGTGAGGAGTGAGGAGTTGCGGTGTCGGCACAGCCGATGATCAAATTCAAGCCTCCCCTTTCAGGGGAGGCTTGATTGGACTTTATTAGCAATTCCCCTCGTCATATTCCATAAAAATACAGCCATTGTTTTGTAATGTTTTTACAAAAAGCTTTTTAGATACGATATAATTCGCATCCACTCTTGCAAACGCTTACGCAAGGAAGTATTATAATACATGTGTATATATAAGCATGATTCTGCGAATAAAACTAAAAAAAGAGGGGCTACGATGAAGAGAAGAATTATATCCGCGCTGCTGCTGATTGT
>UROG01000043.1 GCA_900549485.1 uncultured Eubacteriales bacterium | reverse complement strand
TTGGGTGTGGACCTCTCTTTACGAGCGTCCACCCCAACATTTATTATAGAACCTTAAATCAAGCAAATACCGTTCCGTTTTTGTCATGCAGAAACGGAACGGTATTTGCTTTTTACGGTGTGAAAAGCCTGCATGGGCAAAAACGCCTTCGGGCAGTCCCCTCTCAAATGATCTTAAGCTCGCCCTTAAGAAGTCCCCCGCCTACCGCAAAAAATTCTCTCATGGCATAATGGATGAACCCATATGCCGATGAAGCGGCAGGGATGCCGGAAAACTCAAGCTCCGAAACCTTCCGTGCCGTCGCAAGAGCGCGGAAAATGTGAAAGTCGTTTGTGACAAGACCGATTTTTTTGCTTCCCTCAGGCGCGAGAGCAAGGCTGTAAACAATATTTGTCCGTGTATCCGTCGCTCTGTCCTCAAGGATTATTCTCGACTCATCAATGCCGAGGGCGACAAGATTTTCCTTTATACATTGCGCCTCGCTTATCCCCTCATCGTCGCCCTGACCGCCGGAGGCAATGCACACACAGTCGGGATTGCCGTTAAGATAGTCAGCCGCCGCCCATATTCTCTGCGTAAGCGCGCCGCTTGGCTTTGTGCCGTTTACCTTTGCGCCCAGAACGATTATGCAGTCAAGCCCCTCTTCGGGCTTTTCAAACGCGCCTGTACATATGACCGCCTCACCGGCAAAAAATACGGTAAGCGCCAGGCAGGTCAAAATACGGAACGTCCTGACCGTTTTTTTCGAAAACGGCAGTGGCTTGCCTGTGCGGATGCTCCTTGCAACCGCTGCGAAGCGCACTATACACAGTACGCCGACGACCGGCCACACCCACAGCAGCGACTGCCCGAACCGGACGGCAAGTCCCATGCCGATATAATACCAGATGCACAGGAGGCCGAGCAAAAGAAACAGGACATTGAATATTTTACTGTGCTTCATTTTTCCCTTTCTGTCTGAATCTGAAAAACTATACAAAATTCGTGCCGTTATGACAGCCATTGACTATACGACGAATTAAACCGGTTTCGGTTCCATATTTTTTCAGGCAGCACCGATAATTTGGGTGCTGCCTGAAAGTGTGTTTTATTCCCATTTTTTCCATTCGTCCGGGCAGTAGCCGACGGTTGCGGCTTTACCGTTCCTGACGATGGGGGTCGCAATAAGATACGGCTGCTCATAGAGCTTATCAAGCTTTGCGCCGTCTGAGGCAAGATATCGGATGAGCGGGTAGTCCTCATCATTCTTGTTTATCATCGCCTCAAGCCCCACGGCATTTTTGACGGAGTTGAGTTCTCCCCGGCTCATACCGTATTTAAGGATATCGACATACTGATATTTTATCCGGCGCTCTTTGAAATAACGCTCCGCTTTCTTTGTGTCAAAGCATTTGGACTTGCCGAATATCTGGATATTCATAAGCTTATACTTCCGTTATTACCGGCAGGATCATCGGGCTTCTGCGGGTATTCTTGTAGAGATAACCGGAGACGCTACTCTTGACCTTGCCCTTTATCGCCGCATAATCCGTTATTTTCTGCGTCTCACAGGCCGCAACGGTCTCATACGTGACACGCATAAGCTCCTCCATAAGCTCTTCCGCCTCCTTGACGTATATAAACCCTCTTGTGACGATCTCCGGCTTGGCGATAAGCGTTTTCGTTTCGGAGGAGAACGGCATCACAACGACGACCATACCGTCCTCGGCAAGACGGTGTCTGTCGCGCATGACAACGCTGCCCACCTCGCCGACGCCGCTTCCGTCAACAAGCACCGCTCCTGCCGTGACGCTCTCCTCACAGCGGATCGCTTTCTTCGTTATCTCGATGACCTTTCCGTTCTCTGCGATCACGATATTTTTCGGGGCAATGCCCATCTGCCGGCCAAGCTCGGCATGCTTTATGAGCATACGGTACTCGCCGTGTACGGGTATAAAGAACTTCGGCTTTACAAGGGCAAGCATCATCTTCTGCTCTTCCTGTGAAGCGTGGCCGGATACGTGCAGCTCCGTATTCCTGTCGTATATGACCTCCGCGCCCTTATGGAAAAGCTCATCAATAACACGGCTTATGGTATTTTCGTTGCCGGGAATGGCGGAGGCCGAAATAATGACCCTGTCCCCGGCGTCTATTTTTATCTGCTTATGCTCGGAAAACGCCATGCGGTACAGCGCTGACATCGCCTCGCCCTGACTGCCGGTGGATATAATGACGGTCTTGTTATGCGGGAGCTTGTTCACCTTATCAAGATCGACCATCACATCGTCGGGAATATTCATATACGAAAGCACGGAAGCGACCTTGAGAACATTTTCCATGCTGCGCCCGGTTATCGCAACCTTGCGCCCGTACTTGGACGCGACATTGATTATCTGCTGGAGCCGGTGCACATTTGAGGCAAAAGTCGTGATTATGATCCTCTTGTCGCAGCCCATGAAGAGCTTATCAAACGATTCCCCCACCTTGCGCTCCGACGCGGAATGGCCGGGCTTCTCAACATTAGTGGAGTCGCTCAGCAGAGCAAGCACGCCCTCATTGCCAAGCTGACCGAGACGTGCAAGATCGATCATCCCCTCCGCGACCGGCGTAACGTCGATCTTGAAGTCGCCCGTATGGATTATCGTGCCGAGAGAGGTGGTTATGGCAAGGGCAACAGCATCGGGAATGCTGTGGTTTACATGGATGAATTCTATCGTAAAGCTGCCGAGTCTGAACACCGATCCGACCTTTTTCGTAAATATCTGCGTATTATAAAGCAGATCGTGCTCTTCAAGCTTCAGCTCGACCAACGCCGCTGTAAGCGGCATAGTGTAAATGGGTATATTCAGCTCCCGCAGGACGTACGGGACGGCGCCTATGTGATCCTCGTGTCCGTGCGTGAGGATAAGCCCTCTTATTTTTTCGGCATTGACTCTCAGATAGCTTATATCGGGCAGAACGATGTCCACGCCGTACATATCCTCATCAGGGAAGCCCATACCGCAGTCCACTATTATTATATCGCCGCCAAATTCATATGCGGTCATGTTCTTGCCGATCTCACCGAGACCGCCAAGAGGAATTATTTTCAGTTTTGTTACCATTATCTTCTCCTTTTCAACAAATTCCGGGTACAAAACACCGGGGCAGATATGCTCTGCCCCTGTATGTACAAGCAAGCGGAAACCATAACCGCGACGGTTGCTTATACAGATTATAACCGTTAACGGAGGATATTATAATCCCTCCGATATTTACGACAGGCAATACAAAGCCGCAGCTTTGCTTACATTTCCGTGCGCCCTTCTATGGCGCGGTTGAGCGTCGCGTCGTCCGCGAACTCAAGATTTGAACCGACAGGTATGCCGTAGGCAAGCCTTGTGACCTTAATATTGAACGGCTTGAGAAGACGTGAGATATACATGGCCGTCGCTTCCCCCTCGGTATCGGGGTTCGTCGCCATGATGACCTCCTCCGTGCCGCTGTCCGCCGCCCGATGCAGCAGTTCCTTTATCCGGATATCGTCAGGCCCGATATGGTTCATCGGCGAAAGCACGCCGTGAAGCACATGGTACGTCCCGTTATACTCCCTGCCCCGCTCAATACTCAGCACATCCCTCGGCTCGGATACGACGCAGATAACGGATCTGTCCCTTCTGTCCGACGCACAGATCGGGCAAATTTCACTCTCCGTAAAATTCTGGCATATTTTGCAGCACTTCACACTCGTCTTCGCCGCCGTAATCGCCTCGGCAAAAGCGCGCGCTTCACTGTCCGGCAGTGATAGGACGTGAAACGCCAGGCGCTGGGCGCTTTTTCTCCCGACCCCGGGAAGGGAGGCAAATTTATCTATCAGATTTTCAAGAGAGGGAGGGAAAAAAGACATACTTATACTCTATCCTGATCAAGTTTTATTACTTACTTGCCGCTTCTCAAGGCTTTTATCGCGGCGGCTCTGTCCGCCTTGCCGAACACGGCGCTTCCGGCAACAAGCACGTCGCATCCGCTTTCGATCGCATACGGCGCCGTCTCCGGGTCAATCCCGCCGTCGCACTCCAGCTCACAGCTCATATGCCGCTCGTCAATATATTTTCTGACCGTTTTTATCTTATCAAGCTGGTCATACATAAAGCTCTGTCCGCCGAAACCCGGTTCGACCGTCATAATAAGCACTAAATCAACAAGTCCCAGATACGGCAGCACGGCATCCGCAGGCGTTCCGGGTTTAAGGGTAACGCCGGCCTTCTTGCCGCAGCCGTGTATAAGCTTTATCGCCGCAAGGATATTTTCCGCGCTGTCCGCTTCGAGATGGACATTTACGAGATCGGCTCCCGCTTCGCAGAACTGCCTGACATATTTTATCGGCTCGGTTATCATAAGATGTACGTCGAGAAACATATCCGTCGCTTTTCTCAGGGATCTGACGACCGGAACGCCGATAGAAATATTCGGCACGAAATGCCCGTCCATCACATCGACATGCACATAGTCCGCACCTGCACGTCTGACATCCTCGACCTCCGCGCCGAGGCGGGCAAAATCCGCTGACAGTATCGACGGTGAAATTTTAACCATAGTTTCTCCTTGCGTTCTTCCGCATTGCGCCAAAATTCCGATAAGTCCGCAGCGCCGCTGCCTCCGCGCAAAACCGGCGCGGTTTACCAATCCAGTTTATTATACTACAACTCATATTTGATTTGCAATACTCTTGACTGCAAGATTATTTGGAAGTACAATAAATCATTAAGATTTGGAGAGTGAGCATAAGTGAAAAATAAAAGAAGGCGCAGCCGCACAAGCTCAATATATACCTTTGCGGCGACATGGGCGCTGCTGTCAGTTATATTCCCCGTGTTCCGCGGATGGGGGCTTGCCCTGATCCTCGCGCTGAGCAGCTTTGCCTCATATCTTGCCGGTCTTGTTTCCGCAAAAAAATACGCGCAGGAGGAGCCGCAGGAAAAAGCCGCGGAGTCCCCCGCCGAAAAGGCTGAGCCGGTAAAGAAAGCCGCGCCTGCGAAAAAAAGCTACGGTCCGGAGATCGACCCCATAATCGAAGAGGGCAACCGTGCGCTCAGTGAAATGGGCAGGCTATATATGTCCATAAAGGACGCCGAGGTCAGAGGCAAGATAAACGAGATAATGCGCATAACCGATAAGATAATGCAGGATGCGATAGAGGACCCGTCCGATATCCCGCAGATAAAGAAATTCATGAGCTATTATCTGCCTACGACCATTAAGCTTCTCAACGCCTATGACAGAATGAGCGCTCAGGGAATCGAGGGCGAAAACCTCGGCAAAAGCATGAAGAGCATAAACGAAATGCTCGACTCGGCCATCGAGGCATACAAAAAACGTCTCGATTCGCTGTTCGCGGATCAGGCTCTTGATATAGAAACGGATATACAGGTCATGAATACAATGCTCGCAAGAGAGGGTCTCTCCGGCGAGAAAGATTTTAATTTAAAGTGAGGATATTGAAATGAGCGAATTTAATCTTACTCTTGAACCCAATGCGCAGGAAGCTCCCGCCGCGGCGGCGGCTGCCGTGGAAGAAGCCCCCGCCGAGGAAGATAACGTCTCTGCCGCAGCAGAATCCGCTCCCGCCGCCTCTGCCGCCTCCGCCGTTGCCGACATAAAGATCGAAAAGCCCGACATCAGTATGCTTTCCGAGGCGGAGCAGGCCGCAGTTACCGAGTTTTCCGAAAAAATCGATATACTCAACACCGAACAGATAATGAATTACGGCAGTGCCGCGCAGAAGAATATTTCCGAATTTTCCGACGCCGCGCTCAACAGCGTCCGCGCAAAGGACATGGGCGAAGTCGGCGATATGCTCACCGATCTTGTGGTGCAGCTTCAGGGGCTTGATTTCGACGCTTCCCAGAAAAAAGGCTTCCTCGGCATCTTCAAGAAATCCGCGCAGTCAATGGCAACGCTGAAAAGTCAGTACGACAAGGCGGAGATCAATGTTGACAAAATAGTGGAAGCACTTGAAAAGCATGAGATCACGCTGCTCAAAGACATCAGCATGATGGACAAAATGTACGACAAGAATCAGGAATACATGAAGGAACTGACAATGTACATTCTGGCCGGCAAGCTCAAAATCGAACAGCTCCGCAATGTCGAGCTGCCCAAGTATCAGGCAAAGGCGCTTGAGACCGGTCTTCCTGAGGACGCCCAGGCGGCAAACGATTTTGCGAATCTCATCGGCCGCTTCGAGAAGAAGATACACGACCTTGAGCTTACGCGTCAGATCTCCGTGCAGATGGCGCCGCAGATAAGGCTGGTTCAGAACAACGACCAGCTTATGGCGGAAAAGATACGCTCCTCCATCGTAAACACGATCCCTCTGTGGAAAAACCAGATGGTTCTGGCGCTGTCCATGTTCCATTCCGAGCAGGCTATGAAGGCGCAGCGCGACGTAACCGAGACCACCAATGCCCTGCTCCTGAAAAACGCGCAGACGCTTCATCAGGGCAGTGTGAATGTTGCGCAGGAATCCGAACGCGGCATCGTTGACATTGAAACGCTCAAGCAGACAAACATTGAGCTTATAAAGACGCTTGACGAGGTCCGCCAGATTCAGGACAACGGACGCGCAAAGCGCATCCAGGCGGAGGCCGACCTTCAGGCTATCGAGGACGAGCTCAAGCAGAAGCTTCTCGATATGCGCGGCTGATACGTGCGGCAGTCCGGTGTTATTACTCAACAAAACCTTATTTGCGCGGCGGAAGCCGCATGAAGGATCAATATGAAATTACTTAAAAATCCTGTAATCGCCGTGTTGCTTGCGGTAATAATAGTATTGTCATCCACCTTTCTCTCGGCGCGCATCAAGCTTGAAAAAGCAAGCGATAAAATAACCGACGGGTTTTATCAGGGCGTTGTCTACAACGGCTACAAGCGCAAGAGCATTTCAAGTCAGCTCAAAAATTACAGCGGCGCGGTATCCGGCCTTGTCTCTATTGCCAACAATTACGGCATCGCCACCGAGGAGGCTTCCGCTCTCAACGGTGAGCTTCTGAGCAGTCTTTCCGAGGCGCAGAGTGACATTTCGTCCATATACCGTTACTATTCTTCGCTTGACACAGCCGTTTCTGCGCTTGAAAGGGAGCTTTCCGACGCGGAGCTGAACGAGCGCGACGCGGAAGGCGTTAAGCAGTATACAGGCACGATAGACGGCGCGAACAGCGTGATCGCCGAGTCGGGTTATAACGAGAGCGTGTATAAATACACCAGCGGCAGAGGGGCGCTTGAAAAGTTTTTCGTCACTCTTACCGGCACGCAGCTTCCTGAGGTATTCGGCTGACTATGAAAAGTAAAAGATTTCTTTCCCTTATCTCAGCTTTTGTGCTTCTCCTTGCCCTTGCCGTTCCGGCACACGCCGTTGTAAGTCAGAGCTCCGGCTTTTACTGCGCCGACTATGCAAACGTGCTCTCCGCGGACACGGAGCAGATGATCATAGACTATAACGGGGCGCTTGAGCAGCAGTGCCGCGGGGCGCAGCTTGTCGTTGTCACGGTCGATTATCTCGACGGGATGTACTGCGACGAGTATGCTTATCAGCTTTTCAACGATTGGGGCGTAGGCAGCGGGCAGTACAACAACGGGATGCTGCTTCTGCTTGCCGTTGAGGAAAGCAAGGCATGGCTTGCCTACGGTCTGGGCTTAAATTCCGAAATTTCATCCGACGACGTTGATAATCTTATGGAAAAGTATTTCTGGGACGATTTCGACGCCGGAGAGTACGACAAAGCCGTTACCAAGCTCTTCAAAGCGCTTTTGAAATGGTACGACGATTTATATGGCAGCAATGTTTCAAATGCCGCCAAGACGTCCTCATCTTCAGGCGTCTATCAGCAGAACAGCTATGCCGACAGCGGTTCCTCCTCCCCCTTGAGCGGGATCATCAGGTTGGTTATTCTCATAATTATACTCAACGCGATATTCGGCGGCAGACGCCGCGGAGGTGGCGGCGGCTCATGGCTTCCGTGGCTGCTTCTGTTTAATTCACATAGAGACAGAGGCGGACGCGGCGGCGGTTTCGGCGGAGGCAGCGGTTTCGGCGGAGGCGGACGCGGCGGCTTCGGCGGCGGTTTCGGCGGGGGCAGCGGCCGCGGAGGCGGCGGTTTTTCCGGCGGTGGCGGCGGTCGAAGATGATCAGATAAAACATTTAATAAAATCAAGCAGGTAGAAAAATGTCAATAGAAAAAGGACGCGCATATTTCAGACAATTCGGCATGGAGGATCGTGTGTTGGAGTTTGACGTCTCCTCCGCAACGGTCGAGCTTGCCGCGCAGGCACTTGGCGTAGACGGCGCAAGGATAGCCAAAACACTGTCATTCAAAAACGGAGACGGCTGTATGCTGATCTTAGCCGCCGGCGACGCGAGGATCGACAATAAGAAGTTCAAGGAAAAATTCCATTTCAAAGCCAAAATGCTTACCTCCGACGAGGTGCTTGAAATGGTGGGACATCCCGTAGGCGGGGTCTGTCCCTTCGGCATAAACGACAGTATCGACGTATATCTTGATGTAAGTCTGAAGCGCTTTGAAACCGTTTTTCCCGCCGTGGGAAGCGGCAGCAGCGCAATTGAGCTTGATCTGGATGAGCTTTACAAATATTCAAACGCAAAAGAATGGATAGACGTATGCAAACTGCCTGATTAAATTTTTCAAATCCGTTCAGGTATGCCGCATAACCGGCAGAAAAGAGGTAAAAAAAATGAGTGAAATCAAAATCACAAGCGAAAATTTTGAAGAAGAAGTGATCAAATCGGACATTCCTGTGTTGGTTGACTTCTTTGCGACATGGTGCGGTCCCTGCGGCGCTCTCTCGCCGATCATTGAAGAAATAGCGGAGGAATACGCCGGTAAGGTCAAGGTCGGAAAGGTCGATGTTGACGAGCAGCCTGCGCTTGCAAGGAAGTTCAGAGTCATGAGCATTCCGGCGCTTCTCTTCTTCAAAAACGGAGAGGTCTATCAGACCCTCGTCGGCTTCCGCCCTAAAGAGCAGATAGTCCCTTATCTCGAGTAAAAGTCCCTAAAAGTATTACGGAGTGCATCGAAGATGATGCACTCCGTAATTTTTTCTTATTATTTTATGTGCCGCATCAGCTGCACAAGGCTCCGTTATTCCGGTTTATCCGAAGAAAAAACAGACCTTATATTGTTTTTTGTATTTGCCTCCCGGTATTTCCCCGGTGTAATTCCAGTTATTGCTTTGAAACATCTGGTAAAATGCTGCCGATTTGAAAAGCCGGTGTCTATAGCTATTTCTATCATGCTGTATGACGTATTTTCAAGCAGGCGCTTGGCCGATTCTATCCTCAGTTTCAAAATATGGGAGGTCAACGTCTCTCCCCTGCTCTTAACAAACAATCTTTGCAGATATGAGTCGCTTATACCACAGGCCGCAGCAATACTGCCAACCGAGATATCGTTTGCAAAATTGGAAGCAATATAGTATATGGCTTTCTCTACATAATTTGACGCATACAAATTATGCGTATCATTCACGCAAATCCTTGAGGTAAAGATTTTTATAAGCGAGGCAGCCAGCTGTAAATCAATTATCTCTGTCGGAATTTCATAATTTGAAGATATTGCGGAACTGGCATACGAAACAAGAACTGACAGCTGTGAAAAAAGCAGCCCGCTCTTATCCTCACCCTTGGTCATCATTATTTCTCCGTTGAACATATCACTTATGCCCGGACATATGCGCTCCAACGCGTCATAATTGAAACATCTCTCTTTCCCATCACACTGCTTCAGCTTGCACATGATCATATGGCAGTTATCCTGAGGATGAACAAGGAGTCTATGCGGAATGCCGCCATTCAGCAAAATATATGAATTCGGATTCATATCAAGTATTTGCCCATCCCTAAGGCGCATTTTTGTATGACCGCTGCAAACAAAAAACAGATCATATCCGTCATGTGTATGCAGGGGAAGTTCCCAAGTAGGCCATCTTCTGCTGCAGCATGATGCAATCGTTATCCAATTCGATGAGTCGAATTTCATAATCATAATCTCCGATATATCTGTTTTTTTGTAAAATATCCGCCTATTTTCCGTGGCTGCACCCGAAAATACTTTAACACAACATTCCATGTAATAAAAGTGCAAAGGCAATAACAGTAAATATTACAGCTATTTTTGTGTAATTTGCACAAGTTATCTCCGACATTCAGCAATTAAACGCGTCAAATAATCATCATATTTTACCTGTTATATAAAAAGCGCATTATATCGTTTCAAAAAAATGCAAGGTAAAATGCACAGGCATTCCAGATGCCTTACATCGCGTACTCATCTATATCAGAATATGTTACACAAAGCGCTGCTCACGTATCACAATGTGTTACACATATATTTCAAAAAAGTGATATTAAAAAAATGTCCAAAGACGAAAATAAACAGATGGAGGTTACTATGAAAAAATTTCTTGCAATCATGATAGCGTTAATCATGATCGTCTCCTGTCTGCCGGTAAGCGCGGCGGCAGACGCTTCCGGAGAAAAAATCACAATGCTTTTTTCTGCCGGTGGTTCCGGAAAAGCAATCCAAGCCGCTGCCGAGAGATTCACACAGGCAACCGGAATTGAAACGGAAGTCCTTCTTTTCTCTATTGACGAAGTTTACGAAAAGCAGGTTCTCAGCCTTTCTCATGGAAGCAGCGACATTGACATTGTTGCTCTCAATGATCCCTGGGTACCCATGTTCCAGGATTACCTCTTTGATCTCAAAAATGACCTTGGGGATGAATTTCTCGGCGAGTTTATTCCCGGAATGCTTGAAACTTTCGAGTCAGACGGCAAAGTAATCGGCATCCCCGTACGTATGGGCGGCGATGTAGTAGTATACCGCAAGGATGTTTTTGCTTCTCTCGGAATAGTTCCGGCGGACATTCAGACATGGGACGACCTCTACGAGACCGCGCATAAGATGACCGCCGACGGCAAATACGGCTGGACAATGGGGATGGTAGAACCCAGCAACGTTGTAAAATCCTGGTACGAATTTTTGATCTGCTATGGTGGAAGCATTATGAACGAGAACGGAGACGGTTTTTCATTCAACAGCGATGCCGGTATTGCCGCAACCGAAATGTTCAAAAAAATTGTAACCGATTGCTGTCCGCCCGATATTCTTACTTACTCATTCAACGACCAAATTGACGCGATGAAGACCGGACTTGCATCAATGGGGCTTCTCTGGACAAGCCGCTACCCGTCGGTAAATGCTTCCGACGGCGAGTATTCAGGGCAGTTTGCGGTTCTTCCTCTTATCCCAGGCGGTGGTAATAGCGAAGGCGTTGCCTGCGTTGACGGGTGGGCTGTCGGTATAAGCAAATATACTTCCAATTATGATGCGTGTCTCGAGTTCGTGAAATTTATCGGCTCTCCCGAAGAACAGCTCAATCTTGCGATCAGCAATTCAAACTCACCCACAATAGCTTCCATTTACGAAAACGAAGAGTATCTTGCCGTTGTTCCGGAAGCTGTCAACATGAACAGCGCTCTTGAGGTATCCGTAGCCCGTCCGCAGGAAGTCTTCTTTTCCGATGTTGAAGAGCAACTCGCCCTCTACATCAAGCTTGCCTGTCTCGGCGATATGAGCGTAGAGGATGCTTTGGCTGAGTGCGAAGAAAAGTGCATGGAAATCCTTGAAGATTACGAATAACCATTAGTCCGTCCGGAGGGAGCCGGCGCAGGCGCCTGCTCCCTCCCTTTAATACGTTTCTAATGAATAGTCGAAGAGGGTATTTATATGCAAATAAGGAACAAACTCGCAACGGAAAGCAGATACGCTATGCGCTATATTTGGCCAACTTTTATTCTTATAGGGGTCGTGCTTGTTTTCCCGCTTCTTTTCAGCTTTATAGCGAGTTTTATGAAATGGAATCTTGTCCCGCAGAGCATCAAGTGGGTAGGATTAAAAAATTACAGTAGAATTTTCTCTGATCCCGATACATGGCACTCTATCTGGCTCACACTGAAATATGCCTCCGTTTCCGTTGCTTTTGAAATGCTTCTGGGCTTTATCATTGCATCCTTCCTGAACATAGATTTCAGGGGCAACAAAATAGTAAGGATTATTGTTCTGATGCCGATGATGCTTTCCCCGACAATCGTATCCATCTGCTGGAAATTCTTGCTGAACTATGACAGAGGTGCGGTCAACAAGATCCTTGAATTTATGTTCAGGCCGCAGGCAAAGCAAGTTTGGCTTGGAAAAGATTGGGCATTTTACGCCGTTATGCTTGTGGATGTGTGGGTCAACACCTCCTTTGTCGTGCTGAACGTCCTTGCAGGCTTGCAGAGCGTCCCTCTTGATGTTTTGGAGGCTTCAAAAATTGACGGTGCAAATTCGCTCCAGAGGACATTCCATGTGACAATTCCAATGATCAAGCCGGTACTGCTGGTAGCTCTCATATTCCGCACAACATTCGCCTTGAGAAACTTTTCTATCACCTATGTTCTTACAGGCGGAGGGCCCGCTAATTATACATGGTTCTATTCGCTCGAACTGTATCAGGAAGCATTCGGAAAATATCACGTCGGATACGCTTCCGCCCTTTCCTGGATACTGATAGCGGTCACATTTGTATTCAGCGTTTTATATACAAAAATCACTATGAAAGGCGAAAATTAAGTAAAAGACATATGATAACCAAAAAATATTATGATGTGGTAGTTGTTGGAAGCGGACCTGCCGGGATTGGAGCCGCCCTTGCGTCCGGACGCTCCGGCGCAAAAACACTGCTTGTTGAAAAGCAGTCCTATCTCGGCGGAATGTTGACTGCCGGACTTGTCACAGGCTTTCATGGGATGCGTATTCACCACAAGCACTATGAACGCGGAGAGGGCGCTCATCTTATGACCGACAGACATACACCGCTTGTCGTTGGCGGGATCCCTCTTGAAATTTGCAACCGCCTCCTTGAAATGGATGCGGCATTTACGGAAAAAAACAATCCCCCCATGCGTGTTGAATTTGACCCTGAGGCGATGATCACGCTTCTTTTCAAAATGTGCAAAGAAAGCGGAGTTGATGTACTTGTCGATACGTTTGTTTACAGTCTGGAAATGGACGGTGACAAGATAAAATATATCAAGGCCGCAAACAAATCCGGTGAGGTGCACATCTACGCCAGCACCTTTGTCGATGCTTCCGCTGACGGCGATCTTATCGAATGGTCAGGTTCCGCTTTTAAAATGGGCACAGAAGGCACCCACCGCTGTATGCCGCTGACAATTTATATGGTGCTCGGCAATGTTGATCTTCAAAAAGTGCTGGATTATTTAAAAGATAACCCGGAAGATCTTGAAACAGGGCGAGTCGAAGTATGGCAGAAGCTTTTCAACGAAGGCAAGCCCATCTCACTTCTCGGTATCCATAAGCTTCTGCTGAAAGCGGGAAAAGCCGGAGAGTATCCGCGTCAATTAGGATGCGAGGGCGACGTCGCCATACCTATATTTGATATTCAGACAAGCCTGCTGCCGGATGGCTGCTGCAAGCTGCTGGCTGATATGGCATACGGAATAGATATAACCAACGGCGATGATGTAACGCGTGCCGAGATAGACATACGTATGAACCAGCTTCCTGGTATTCTGAAGTTTATGCGCAAATACGTTCCCGGATTTGAAAACTGCTACGTTATTTATACCGCCCCACTGCTCGGAACAAGAGAGTCCAGAAGGCTTGACGGGAAATACGTTCTGACAAAGGATGACATACTTACCAACGCACGTTTTGATGACAGCATAGGCAGAACGGGTCGTGCAATGAACGTCCACTCGACCGGCGGCGGCGCTGAAAATGAAATTTCGGGCGGAAGAAAATGGACGGAAGCTCCCAATCCGATTGGTGCCGATATTCCCTACCGTTCCCTCCTGCCAAAAACGGTTCTGAATCTTCTCGTCTGCGGCAGATGCATGTCCGTTGACAGAGATGCTCTGGGTTCCATAAGAGGAGAGCCGGTCTGTATGGTAACCGGCGAGGCTGCCGGTGTGGCAGCCGCTATCGCCGCGAAAGAAGGCATCTCCATGCAGGCTGTCCAGATTGGTGAGCTTCAAGGAACGCTGCTCAAAAGAAATGTAATTATCCATGCAGAATAAGAGAGGAACTACTATGGTTAAGAAATACTATGACGTAGCTGTCGTTGGCAGCGGTCCTGCGGGAATAAGTGCGGCGCTCGCCGCCGCAAGGAGCGGTGCAAAAACACTGATAATCGAAAAGCAGGCTTATCTGGGCGGTATGATGACCTCCGGGCTTGTTACAGGTTTTCACGGAATGCGTGTACATGAAGGACATTATTCAGCCGGTCCCGGCGGTCATTTGATGACCGACAAACACACTCCGCTTGTCGTCAAAGGAATCTCACTGGAGCTGTGCAATCGCCTGAAAGAAGCAGGCGGCGCTTATACCGACATCAACGATCCTCCGATGAGAGTTGAGTTTGATCCGGAAGTTATGATCCCCCTCCTCTTCAGAATGTGTATGGAAAGCGGTGTTGACATACTTGTCGATTCTTTTGTGTTCGGTCTCGAAATGAATGACGGTAAAATCGACTTCGTAAAAGTTGCCAACAAATCCGGTGAAGTTCATGTATACGCCAAGGCGTTTGTGGACGCTTCCGCCGATGGCGATCTTATCGAATGGTCAGGTGCAGCTTTCAACATGGGGACCGACGATACTCACCGCTGTATGCCGCTCACGGTTTATATGGTTCTCGGCAATGTACATATCCAGAAGCTTCTGGATTATTACAAAGATAATCCGGACGATCTTGATATAGGAAGAATAGACAAATGGCAGGAAATGTATGATCAGGGACTGCCCATTTCATTGATGGGACTGCACAAGCTGCTTGTCAAAGCGGGCTGTCAGAATGATTATCCTGCTCCTCTCGGCTGCGAATATGACATTGCAATACCGATATTTGACATACAGACCAGCATGCTTCCTCAAAACACCTGCAAACTTCTTGTGGACATGGCCTACGGTATCGACCTTACGAACGGCGACGATGTGTCAAAAGCAGAAATGGATATCCGGATGAACCAGCTTCCGGGTATTCTCAAATTCATGCGCAAATACGTTCCCGGATTTAAAGACTGCCACATAGTCTATTCAGCCTCAGCGCTCGGCACACGCGAATCGCGCAGACTTGAAGGCGAATATGTGCTCTCCAGAGAGGATATTCTTACAAATGCGAGATTTGAAGACAGTATCGGCGTAACAGGACGAGCGATGAACGTCCATTCTACCGGCGGCGGTGCGCAGAATGAAATATCTGGCGGCAGAAAATGGACAGAAGCTCCCACTCCTATCGGAACGGAGATTCCATACCGCTCAATCGTCCCAAAAACCGTGAAAAATCTTCTCGTTTCCGGACGATGCATGTCGGTAGACAGGGACGCCCTCGGCTCTATCCGCGGTGAGCCTGTCTGCATGGTTTCTGGCGAAGCAGCCGGAACCGCAGCCGCGATGGCAGCTCAGAAAGCTATCCCAGTTCAGGACATTCCAATTAAAGAACTTCAGGATATACTCGTCAGTAAGAACGTTGTGATCTCTTTATAAGTGGTCAGTGTGAAAAATCTTACAGTAGTTATATAAAAGCCGTCTGGTGCGCCGCTCACGCGGTGGTTGAATGGAGGATTAATATGAAGAAAAAATGTTGTAGCCGCATAGTATATGCAGTGATTTCAGTTTTCCTGTGTGTGATCGTACTCGCACCGCTGCTGTATATCTTTTCTTTTTCAATCAAGAGTACCAGTGATATTACGCGAAATACGGCTTTTTTCAGACCTACGCTTGATAATTTCAGAGCAATTTTTTCCGATTCAAACGGATATATGTCTTTTACCAAATGCCTGAAAAACTCTGTGCTTTCTACTCTTATCAGCGTCTCGGCCGCTCTTGCGATCTCCTGTCTGTCTGCTTATGCGCTTTCGCGTCTCAATGTAAGAGGCAAAACGGCGATCAATTATGCGATTCTTGGAATGCGTATGATCCCGCCCATAGCCATTGTCGTTCCACTTTACATGATTTGGCAGAAAATAGGCATATACGATTCACAGATAGGGATCATACTGCCGTTTATTGCCTTGAATATTCCCCTCTCAACGTGGTTGCTGCAGGGGTTTTTCAAGGGATTGCCGCAAAACCTTGAGGAAGCCGCCGAGATTGACGGATGCACCAGATTTCAGTCGTTTTACAAAATCATCCTGCCTCTCGCTGCACCCGGAATCGCAGCCACATCAATTTTTTCGTTCAGTCTTTCATGGAATGATCTTACCATTCCAATGGCTCTTACAATGACAAAATCGCCGACTCTCCCTGTGCTTGCCGCACAGGTGAAAACCGACGACGGAATAATGTGGGGACAGCTTGGCGCTTATGCTGTCCTGATGATGGTACCAATGATCATTTTCACCGCCTGCGTATCAAAAAACCTTGTAAAGGGCATGGCAAGCGGTGCGGTAAAGGAATGATCCACAGGACGCGATCACAAAAGCAACGTGCTTCAGCAAACTTCTCTGAAGCACGTTGTTTTTTTCGTATTATTTTCTGAAGCTGTCTTTGAGAGCGACGGAACGGTTGAAGACCAGATGTCCGGGCGCGGCGTCCCTGTTATCAAGGCAGAAGTAACCCTGGCGCATGAACTGAAAGCCCTCGGAATTTTTCCCGTGTTCGGGCATAGGCAGCTTGGCAAGCCCCGCCTCGACCTTGCAGTTTTTAAGGACGATAAGGCTGTCGGGATTGAGATAATCAAGGAAATCCTTGTCCGGTCCGTCGGGATCGGGATCGGTAAAGAGGTAGTCATAAAGGCGAACCTCAGCATCGGCGCAGTCAAGCGCGTTCACCCAATGTATGGTAGCGCCCTTGACCTTGCGTCCGTCGGCAGGATTACCGCCGCGGCTTTCGGGGTCATACTCACAATATACTTCAACGACTTTGCCGTTCTCATCCTTCTTGCAGCCGGTGCAGGTCACAAGATATGCGCCCTTGAGGCGAACCTCATTGCCAGGGTAAAGGCGCTTGTACTTGGGCGCCGCCGTCTCCATGAAATCCTCCGACTCGATATACAGCTCCCGCGAGAAGCTTATCTGCCTTGTACCGGCAGACTCGTCAAGCGGGTTGTTCTCCGTCTCGAGCATTTCCGTCTGCCCCTCGGGATAGTTTGTGACAACAAGCTTTACAGGGTTGAGAACCGCCATAACGCGCTTTGCGTTTGCGTTGAGATCGTCTCTCAGGCAGCTTTCAAGCAGCGCCCAATCAACTGTTGAATCGACCTTCGAAACACCTATCTTCTCGCAGAAATTGCGGATGGACGCGGCGGTATAGCCTCTCCTTCTCAGTCCGCAGAGAGTGGGCATACGCGGATCGTCCCAGCCGCTTACGCGCCCTTCCTCGACAAGCTTTCTGAGCTTGCGCTTGGACATGACCGTATAATTAATGCCGAGACGTGCAAACTCGATCTGGCGGGGTTTGTGGTACGGGATAGAGACATTGGAAACGACCCAGTCGTAAAGCGGTCTGTGCGCCTCATATTCAAGAGAGCAGAGGGAGTGTGTGATCCCCTCGAGTGCGTCCTGAATAGGGTGGGCAAAGTCATACATCGGGAAAATGCACCACTTTGTGCCCTGACGGTGATGCTCAATATACCTTATGCGGTAAAGAACAGGATCGCGCATATTGAAATTGCCGCTGGCAAGATCGATCTTTGCACGGAGAGTATACTTTCCTTCCTCAAATTCACCTGCTCTCATGCGTTTGAAAAGATCGAGATTTTCTTCAATGGGTCTGTCGCGCCACGGACTTACAGCGGGATGCGAAATATCGCCGCGGTACTCCCTGAACTGCTCCGGCGTAAGCTCGCACACATAGGCAAGTCCCTTGTTTATAAGCTCAAGCGCGTACTCATAGGTCTTCTCAAAATAATCGGAGCCGTAATAGAACCTGTCGCCCCAGTCAAAGCCCAGCCAGTGGATATCCTCCTGGATAGCCTCAACAAACTCGGTATCTTCCTTTGCGGGATTGGTATCGTCCATGCGCAGGTTGCATATGCCGCCGAACCGTTCAGCGGTGCCGAAATCTATCGTAAGCGCCTTGCAGTGGCCGATGTGGAGATATCCGTTAGGTTCAGGCGGGAAGCGGGTATGGACCTTCATTCCCTCGCAGCGATGCCCTGCGGAAAGATCCTCCACTATAAAATCGTCAATAAAATTTCTGCTTATTTCTTCCATCTTCTGTGACCGTCCCTTTTTGTAAAACAATTACGTCATATTATAAACGATATACAAACCAATTTCAACAAATAATTGTTCCGATTTTAAAATCTGCGCGTTTTTTTCGATAAAAAATATATGTTTTTTTGCATTGACATTTTGAAGCTATCAAGGTAAAATTATACAGTAAATTGTAATTTAACAGCCGGAAAAAATCATTTTTTTGTTCGCTATGCACATTTTCAGGGTAACGGACAGTATTATCCACGTCATTCAGGGAGGTTTACTTGTGGAACTTAAATTTGACAAAGAATTTGATCCGATCATCGAAAAGGCAAAATCGCTCGACAAGCCGATCAGAGCGGTCGTCGCCGGCGCCAACGCGGAAAACATCCTCAAGGGGCTTTTTGCCGCGCAGGATGCGGGGTTTGTTTACCCCGTTCTCGTCGGAAATGAAAGAAAGATACGCGCCTCGCTGGACAGTCTCGGCTTCTCCGAGAGAAGATTCGACCTGCTGCCCATTGACGCAAGCATAAACCCCGTGCAGTTTTCTATCGAGATGATAAACGCCGGAAGCGGCGACGTGCTTGTGCGCGGAAACACACAGACGCGTGACTTTCTCCTGCCGGTTCTGAATAAATTGAATCACTTCATAGATGAGGATTCACTGGTAACGCATGTCGTATTCCTGAAAATTCCGGGCTATGACAAGCTTCTGGGCGTGTCCGACGTCACGCTGCTTTTCAATCCTCCGGCAGATGCGCGAAAAAAAGTCGCGGTAAATCTCGTCAAGGCGCTCAACCTCCTCGGCGTGGAGCATCCGAACATCGCGCTTCTCGCGCTTATCGAATCCCCCGCTTTCCATATGAGGGACACGGTCGAGGATCAGACCATAGTGCGCGATCACAAGGCCCACCCGATCGCCGACTGTGAGCTTGTAGGTCCCATCTCCTACGACCTAATCATCAGCAAGGAAGCGGCTCGCCTCAAGGGTTATGACTGCCCATACTGCGGGGAATTTGACGGCATTGTCGTTCCGAATCTTCTCTCCGGAAACCTTATCGTCAAGGTTCTTGAAATGAACGCGGGCGCACGCGCCTTCGGCGTGCTCATGGGTACAAAGGTTCCCGTATCCATCTCCGGGCGCAGTGAAGCGCCGGAAGATACCTTCCTCTCCCTCGCCGCCTGCGCCGCAATGATAAAGGAAAAACAGAGCAGATAATATTCAGTAAAAAAACCGCCGTCGAGAGCCTTGAGATATCAAGGCTCTCGGTAACAGCATTTTGAACTCTTTCAAAATGCTCGGCGGAAAGCGTAGGCAAAAAAGTCCTTACAGGACTTTTTTGACAAGCTGATAAGCCTAAAAACCTCCGTATAAGAATGTGCGCTATTATATGAGCGGAACGGATAATGCAGTCTTCAGCAGGTACCCCGCCGCATAAAAAAGCTCAAGTTGATTTTTCCACATAAAACCGTCGGTTTATGTTGACTTTTATCAGAGTTATATGATAGCATGTTTTATA
>UROG01000042.1 GCA_900549485.1 uncultured Eubacteriales bacterium | reverse complement strand
GGCGGTTTATCCAATTTGAGGCGGGCCTTGCCCCCTCAAGCTCCCCCGCTGCTCTATTATCGGACTTTAAAACATAGTTTTTTGACAGTCTCAACACCGCGGATGCTTTTCGGAGCATCCGCGGTGTCTCTTTTTTTTTGCTTTTTAAATTTTGACGCGGGCTTATTTCCGGCAAGTGAAGAGTATGACCTGCCTGCGTTTTGCAAGCTCCTTCAAAAGCTCAAGAGCCTGCTGTGTGCGCTGCTCGTCAAGATTGACGAGCGCATCGTCGATTATCAGCGGACAGCTTTCACCCTCTGGCAGGGCAAGCTCACACACCGCAAGGCGCACTGCAAGATACATCAGATCGAGTGTTCCCGCGCTGAGATATTCACTCTCTCGTGCAACGGAATCTCCGCTTGCACGTATTTTTGCGGTAAAATCGCGGTTTATAAGCACATCCTCGTATCTTCCGTCCGTCATGAGCGACATATACTGCGCCGCAAGCTGACCGAGACGCGGTGAAAAGCGGCTCTGGATATCCGTATCGGCGGCCTTGAGCGCGTCAAGCGCAATGCCTATCGCGTCATATTCGTCCGATACGTCGGAATACTCCTGCTCCAGCCGCTTAAGCTCAGACGAGAGTACAAGCGGGTCGCCGTAGGAGGCGAATTTTCCGCGCAGATGCGCAAGGTCGGTCGATATCCGCTCCGCCTCGCGCCGGCTTTGAGCAAGCTCATGGCTCAGCCGCGCCGCGTCGCTGCTCCCGCCGGAAAAGTCCAGCTCGTCAAGCGCCGCCGCCTCATAGCTCTGCTGTGCCTCCAGAGCATCCTCGTAGGCGCAGCGCGTCTCATATTCATAGTGAGAAGCGTCCTGAACGGCATCCCACAGCGCTGCGTGTTCATCCATAGCCGCACGTATATCCTTTACCGAACCTGCGTCGTATTGCTTCAATATTTCGCGCCGTCGGTAATCCGCGTCTATCGATCCGCGCCGCAGCCTTGCCCAGCGGATAGCGAGAAATACCGCCGCGACGCAGGCGACAGCCGCCGTAATGACGTAGACGGTCTGCGAATATACGGTATAGAGCGCCGCGCCCGCTGCGGCAAGCAGGAAAAACAGAACGGCAATCAGGGGAGAGTTACGCTTCTTCGCGGACGCTCTCAGCTCCTCAAGCTCACGGAGATCGCCGGAGACGTCTTCTTCCACATCTTCCGGAGAGACTGTGCCGAAACGGCTTTTTCTCAGCTCGTCCTTCGCCGCAGAAAGCTCCTCAAGCGCCTGATCGTGCTTTTCGCTGCACTCACGAAGTGCGCTTCTTCCGCTGCTGAGCTTGTCAAGCGCCATACGCCGCTGCTTCCTGCGGCTTTCGTTGACCTCCGATTCAAGCGCGGCGCAATGCTCTTTGGCGTCGTTCAGAGCCTGTTCGGCTTTGCCTATTTCCTCATACGTGTCGGAGATCTCGGCAAGCTCACGGTTTGTTTCGTCGATCTTCACCTCAAGCTCGGGGAGAAGGCCGCGCCTGTTGTAACGCCGCTTGCGCTGCCATGTACGCAGCTGCTCGTCAGCTTCGGAGTAAGAGGTCTGCTCCTCACCGGTGGAGACGATAGAGGCGATGCGCTTTTCAAGCTCCGGCGTACCCGTGACGGCAACCGTGCCCTGCTCGACAAAAGCGCTGCGGCGGAATACATCCTTTGAAACGCCAGTGAGCATTTCGCCGACGTTCTGCGCGGTGATGTTTTCCACCGGTATCCCTGTGCCGGAATACACCGCGGAGAAATCGCGCATAGGGGCGTTTTTGGTTTTGGTGGTGCGGGTGAGGGTGATGTCGCAGCCCTCGGCCGTCAGATCCATCGTCCCCTCCATCGGCGCACCCGACCACGGGGCGTACTTCACCTTGTCCGGCAGCGAGCCGGCACGAGGACGCTGTGAGGAATCGACCCCGTAGAGCATTGCGCGGATAAACGCGCACCATGTGGATTTGCCGCTCTCATTCGGCGCGTAGATGACGTTGAGTCCGCCGTGAAAGGTCAGCGTTTCGTTTTCAAGCTTTCCGAAGGAGGCGGTAAGCTTATTTATCTTCATGTACGGCCACCTCCTCGCCGTTGTCAAGCGCCGCAAGCCCCCAGCGGGCGGCCTGCTCTATAAGCGTCCTTCCCGCGTCGTCCTCCGCGCTTTCGTATTTTGCCCTGAGGTTTTTGAGGAATATCCCCCTGAGCGTGTCTTCTCCCGCCTTTTCCCAGATATCGCGCCGCAGCTTTGTCAGGTCGCGTATCTGAAGCTCAAAAAACAGCTCAGATAGATTGCTGTAAAGCGAGGCGACGTCGGGGGCGGTATCACATTCCCCCGTGAGGATTATCCTGTATATATCGTTCACAGTATCGTCTGGCAGACTTGTGTGTATCGCAATAAGCGGCTCTTTCGCCGAAACGTCCACATTCAGCACCTGATAGCAGCGCTTTGCGATGCTTATCTGCTCCAGCGAGCACCCGTCTTCGGAAAGCTCCACAAGATTTACATACTTTTCGCCCGTTTCGTCGAAACCGCGCCCTTCGGGACAGCCCGGCCACGAATACCAGGTGCCGCCCGCCTGCCTGAGCCCGCTTGCGCTGTGGATATGCCCAAGCGCGGCGTAGTCCATTCCGGAACAGGCAAGCTCATCTTCGGTTATCGGGTCGTAGGGCGACTGCGGCGCACCGACTTCACCGTGGATGCACAGCACATTGTACATCCCTTTTTTTCTCGGCGCGTGAAAGTCTTTGAGCAGCGCGGGGCTTACCCGGTCGGTAAACGCCGCGCCGTAAACGCAGACATTCAGCTCCTCAAGCTCAACGCACTCTATCTTGTTTTCGGTGAATATATGCACGTTCGCAGGCAGACGCATACGGCGGTAACGGCAGGTGGGAGAATAGTAATCGTGATTTCCCGGCGCGATGAACACCGGAACCGCCATTGCCCGCAGCGAGCGAGCAAGCTGCTCCTCCGTCTCGGCGTAGGTCATGGCGCTTTCAAACAGATCGCCGCTCATGAGGACTATATCCACATTGTTGATACGCGCAAGATCGGCCAGCCGGTCAAGAAGCTGACGCTGCTCGCTGCGGCGTATCACGGCGTGGGCGGCGCTCATATACTCAAAGGGTGAATCAAGGTGCAGATCGGCCGTATGCAGTATTTTAAGGCTTCTCATCTGAGTCTTACCGCCTCCGCGCTTATGCAGCGCCCTGTGTCGCTGTCTATCTCGAACACGCAGCCCTCCAGCGCCGTCGGCCCTTTTGCGGACTCGTAGCGCCTCGGGGGATCGCCCATGAACTTGCCTATGCTCTGTTCCGGATCGATGCCGAGAACGGAATTGACCGCGCCCGTCATGCCAATGTCGGTGATGTAGCCTGTGCCGCCGTCAAGCACACACGCGTCGGAGGTCTGCACGTGGGTGTGCGTACCCCAGACGGCGCTTGCCTTGCCCGCCAGAAGATAGCCCATCGCCCTTTTTTCACTCGTACCCTCCGCGTGAAAATCGACAAGGATGATCTTCTCCTTTATCTCCTGCATATAGCCGTCGGCGATAACAAAGGGATTGTCGGTATTGTTATCAAGCGTGAAGCGTCCGAGAAGGTTGAGTACACATATGTCTCCGAACGGAGTGGAGTAGACATTTATCCCTTTGCCGGGACACTGCGGGCCGTAGTTCGCGGGACGCAGAATTTTTCTGCGCTCGTCAAGATACGGCTGAAGCTCCGTGCGCGTCCATGTGTGATTGCCGAGCGTGATAACGTCGGCGCCGGCACGGAAGATAGCGTCCGCCTGTCTTGGGGTTATGCCGACGACGTTCGCATTTTCTCCGTTTACGACCGCAAAGGCGATATTATTTTCTTTTTTATAGTTTTTCAGTGTTTTTTCAAGGCAGGTAAGTCCCGGTTCTCCGCAGACGTCGCCCACGGCGATTATTTTGATATTCATATTCTCCTCCGCCGATTTTTCATTTTATTTCTTAGTATACCACATTTTACATATCGGTATCAATGAAAAATCTTCCGAAAAACGCACATAATAACAACGCAGACAATTGCAAATAAACAGTAGGGAGATCAACGAAATGAATAAAAGAAACTTTATCGTAGGCATGGGTATGGGACTTCTGGTCGGCGGATGCACCGTCGGCATCATTATGCCGAAAAACCGCGGAGTCAAGAGCATCGTCGGCAAGACCCTCAAAGCCATGGGCGAGGTTGCCGACAGCGTTACCGATATCATGGGCTGGTAAATAAAAAA
Organism: uncultured Eubacteriales bacterium; assembly: GCA_900549485.1. Taxonomy (GTDB): domain Bacteria; phylum Bacillota; class Clostridia; order Oscillospirales; family Oscillospiraceae; genus Limivicinus. Next base: position 15,596 of record UROG01000042.1, on the reverse strand, counting down.
AGCTTGCAATTCCGGCATTGCTGTGATACACTTCTCTTTGCGTCTTGTAACTATGCATTTGCACAATCAAGGCAGCATTTGATTGAGGAGACTTGTACCAATGAAGGAAGGAATCCATCCCAAATATCAGCAGACTACCATTAAGTGCGCTTGCGGCGCCGTCATCGAGACCGGCTCCACCAAGCCCAACATCACCGTTGAAATCTGCTCCAAATGCCATCCTTTCTATACCGGCAAACAGAAGCTGGTCGATACCAGCGGCCGTGTTGATAAGTTCAACAAGAAGTACGGCATCAAGTAATCAGGGAAACGATCTGATGAAAATAAAAATGCAGACCCTGCCGTGGGTCTGCATTTTTATAATTTGACACGATACATAAAAGAGCTTATAATAATTTCAGATACAAAAAAATAACCGAGATATAAGGAGAAAATATGGCACCTAAGCTTTATATAGTGATCCCCTGCTATAATGAGGAGGAAGTTCTTCCCGTTACCGCGCCGATGTTTCTTGAAAAGATAAACTCCCTTGTTTCCAAGGGCAAGATCAGCGACGACAGCCGCGTCATGTTCGTCAACGACGGCAGCCGCGACAAGACATGGGATATAATCGAACAGCTTTCCAAGGAAGACAAGCACTACATCGGGATAAGCCAGTCCCGCAACCGCGGGCATCAGAACGCTGTCCTTGCCGGACTTATGGAGGCAAAGGACGTCTGCGATATCACGATCTCTATCGACTGCGACGGTCAGGATGATATAAACGCCATGGATGAGATGGTCGATGCGTATCTGGACGGCTGCGATATTGTCTACGGCGTGCGTTCAAGCCGTGAAACGGATACGTTCTTCAAGCGCTTCACCGCGCAGAGCTTTTATAAGTTCCTTGCGATGATGGGCGCGGATGTGGTATATAATCATGCGGACTACCGTCTTATGAGCGCGAGAGTGCTCAAGGAGTTTGCAAACTTTAAGGAAGTGAACCTGTTTCTGCGCGGCATGGTTCCTCTCGTGGGCTTCAAGAGTACTACGGTCAGCTACTCCCGCGCCGAACGTCTTGCCGGCGAGAGCCACTATCCGCTCAAGAAGATGATCGCCCTTGCGGTAGACGGCATTACAAGCCTTTCCGTAAAGCCGCTCCAGCTTATCATGACTTTCGGCATCATTGTTGCTCTCATAAGCTTTGTTGGCTGCATCTGGGCGCTTATCACCGCCCTGTGCGGCAAGGCCGTGTCGGGCTGGGCAAGCATGACTTGCATTATCTGCTTTGTCAGCGGCGTTCAGCTTATATGCCTCGGCATAATCGGCGAGTATATCGGCAAGGTGTATATGGAAACCAAGCAGCGCCCGCGCTATATCATAAGCAAGCGCACATGGGAAGAGTGAGACGGCTTGCCGAAGGACATTGACCATTTGCAAAAGAGACTGTCGGGAAAGCCGCGGAGGATTTACGGCAGATAAAAGCGCGGTCAAAAAGTCCATGCAGGACTTTTTTGACAAGCTGAGAAGCGGCGGGTAACGATACCCGCCGCTTCTTTATGCATGGATGTGAAAAATTTGTTGTTCATGCAACATATTTATGCAATATTTAGTTTGACAATAAAAGCGCATTACACTATAATATATTGAGCTAAAAAACGGGTTAGCCGATAATTCCGCTGAAATTATATATTTTTAGGAGAGTTCGGATGTATAAAGTAGTTACCAAGCGTTTTTTGAATGATGCGAAAACGATCTGCCTTTTTGAAATAGAGGCGCCGCTGATCGCCCGTCATGCTCAGGCGGGTCAGTTTGTTATCTTCCGCCTTGACGAGCAGGGAGAGCGCGTTCCCGTTTCCGTCGCGGGGTATGACCGCGAGAAGGGTACCGTGACCGTTATGGTTCAGGCGGCAGGACGCACCACGAAAATGCTCCACACCGTTGAGGAAGGCGACGTTATTACCGATATCGTCGGGCCTCTCGGACGTGCGACCGAGATGGACGGGCTGAAAAAGGTCTGTGTTGTCGGCGGCGGCGTCGGATGCGCCATTGCGTATCCCATTGCAAAGGAAATGCATGAAAAAGGCATTGAGGTAACGTTTATTGCCGGCTTCCGTTCAGCTGATATAGTTATTCTCAAGGAAGAGCTTAAGGCCGCTTCCGACAAGCTGATAGTGTGCACCGATGACGGCACATACGGCGAAAAGGGCTTCACCACCCAATATCTCAAGCAGGAGATCGAGGCGAATATTGCCGAGGGCAAACCGCAGTTTGACCGCGTTATAGCTATCGGCCCCGACATCATGATGAAATTCCTTTCCGAGACGACCCGCCCCTACGGCATCAGCACCATTATCTCCCTTGACCCGATCATGGTTGACGGCACGGGTATGTGCGGCGGCTGCCGCGTCATTGTCGGCGGTGAGACAAAGTTTGCCTGTGTTGACGGGCCGGACTTTGACGCACATCAGGTTGATTTCGATTCTCTCATAAAGCGCGCCGCTTTCTACAAGGACGAGCAGGATGAGCAGGCGAAGCATATTTGCAGAATGACCGGAGGAAAGAGAAATGGCTGATATCGTAAAGCATGTCGAATACGACAAAGAAGGCAATCCCATAATTACAACGTGGAAGATCCCCTCTGCCGCCGAAGAAGTCGCCGAAGTAAAGGCCGAACTGGAAAGTCAGTTTGCAAAGATCGCTTCCGCCGAGGGGCATACGCTTGACGAGCGCGTCAAGCATCTGTCCGAGCAGGTCGCAAAGGAGATCGTCAAGGACAAGCTCCTCAAGCATCGTATGCCCGAGCAGGACCCCGTTGTCCGCGCCGGTAATTTTGACGAGGTTGCACTTGGCTATACCCCCGAAATGGCGATCGCCGAGGCGCGCCGCTGCCTGAACTGCCCCAAACCGCACTGCCGCGAGGGCTGCCCCGTTTCCGTGCGTATTCCTGAGTTTATTGCCAAGGTTGCCGAGGGTGACTTTGACTCCGCATACGATGTCATTACCTCCACAAACTCCCTCCCCGCGGTCAGCGGCCGTGTCTGCCCGCAGGAAAAGCAGTGCGAGAGCAAGTGCGTCCGCGGCATCAAGGGCGAAAGCGTCGGCATAGGCCGTCTGGAGCGCTTTGTTGCCGATTGGCATATGAATAAGGCGGAAAAGACTCCTGTCAAGGTTCCCGAACGCAACGGTCATAAGATAGCGGTCGTCGGTTCCGGCCCTGCGGGTCTTACGTGCGCGGGGGACCTCATAAAGAAGGGCTATGACGTTACCGTTTTTGAGGCGTTCCACAAGTCCGGCGGCGTTCTGGTCTACGGTATTCCGCAGTTCCGTCTGCCTAAGGAGATAGTTGCCGCCGAGATAGAAAATCTCAAGGCAATGGGCGTCAAGATAGTCAATAACGCCATTGTCGGCAAGTCCGAGACGGTTGACGAGCTGTTTGAAGACGGATTTGAGGCCGTGTTTATCGGCTCCGGCGCAGGTTTGCCGCAGTTTCTGCATATCCCCGGTGAAAATCACCTTGGCGTTTATTCCGCGAATGAGCTGCTTACCCGCGTCAACCTTATGAAAGCATATAAGGATGATTACGATACGCCTATCAAGCACTTCCATAATGTCGCGGTAGTCGGCGCGGGCAACGTCGCAATGGACGCTGCGCGTGTTTCCAAGCGCCTCGGCGCAGAGCATGTATACGTCTGCTATCGCCGCGGCAAGGACGAGCTTCCCGCACGTAAGGAAGAGGTCGAGCATGCCGAGGCCGAGGGCATCGAGTTCCGTCTCCTCAACAATCCTGTTGAGATCCACGCAGGCGAGGACGGTCATGTTACGGGTATCGAGCTTGTAAAGCAGGAGCTTGGCGAGCCGGATGAAAAGGGCAGAAGAAAGCCCGTTGCCATCAAGGACTCCAACTGGATACTTGATGTTGACGCAGTCATCATTGCGATAGGCACCAGCCCTAACCCGCTTATCCGCAACACGACAGAGGGTCTGACCTTTACCAAAAAAGGCGGCATTGAAGCCGACGAGGGCGGCAGAACCGCAAAGGAAGGCGTTTTCGCAGGCGGCGACGCGGTTACAGGCTCCGCAACGGTTATTCTTGCAATGGGCGCAGGCAAAGCCGGTGCAAAATCCATTGACGAATACATAAAAAACAAATAATTTGATATAAAAGCGAGAAAACGGGCTGCGGCAAGATGAAAATTCTGCCGCAGCCCGTTTTAGATTGTCAAAAACTCGGTTATGTGCAAAAACAGCGGTCAGTATGCGCCGCCGGCTGCATTTTTCAGAGCATATCTTTTTCCACTTCTCTGGAGCAGATTATGTTTAGATTTCCGTTGCGGCAGCGCAGTTCGTCAATAAACTGCTTGCTGATCGACTTTTCCTTGAGGATAACGGTATATGTCAGTTCAAAGAGAGTACCCATGTTTGTCGTGCGCACGCGGATAAGCTCATAGCCGGAGGTGTACTTTTCAAGTATATCGTCAAAAAGCCCGTCATAATCAAGATTTTCCGGAATGGTGATCTTGAGCTGGCGCGCAGCTCTGTTTTCCCCGAAGCCGGTATAGGTGAGCAGAAGGACGGCAGCCGAGAAAATGACGAAAAATACCGCCGCCATCGCAAGATATCCCATGCCGCAGGAAAGACCTATCGCAACGGCAAAGAACAGCCCCGTTATATCACGCGCACAGCCCGGCGCACTGCGGAAACGCACGAGAGCAAACGTTCCGGCAACGGCAAGCCCTGCGCCGATGTTGCCGTTGACCATCATGATAACGACCGTGACGACCGCAGGCAGGAGCGCTATTGACGCGGCGAGGGAATTTGTCTGCTGCCTCCTCACCGAGAACACAAGCGACGCCAGAATGCCGAGGACAAGCGCCGTCACAACGCACAAAACAAACTGCCACACCGTCATTGGCATTGAGATCACAGTATCAAACATAAGCTATCACTCCGTCAATAAGATTTTCTTTATAGCACACGCCGTATTTTGAAAAGCCCGTTGGAAAAATTCCGTTGTCGCTGAGCATCCTTGCAAGCCACAGAGGAGAGCTCATCGGCATTTTTATTTCCATGAGCACCTGTCCCGGCGCGGTGATCGCCTCTCCGTGACTGCCCAGCGTCAGGTCAAGCTCATCGGCGCGCCAGCGGATATCGCGGTCAAACGTTATGCGCAGCTCGTTATCCTCGACGCCGACATAAGCCTCCCTGTCGCAGGCAAGGAATACCTTCGGTGCGACATCATTGGTATGCAGGAACCAATCTATCTCCCTGCCCATCTGGCTGTCGTCGGCAAGCTCTGTCCTGCCGGCAAGGTAATCCGCCGCTTCGGCCGCACTCATCGCAATGCGCCTTTTGTAGACAAGCCCCTTGAATTTCTCTTTCAGCTCGACAAAGACAAGGCTGTCAGCCGTGGGAACGTTATAGCTCCTCACTCTAAGCTTTTCTTTGTAAACGGGGGCTTCTATTGAATTGCGGATAAAATCAAAGCGCTCGGTATCATAATAGACGCTGCACACCGTGCTTTTGAAATACTCGTCCGGCTGTATGTATCCGTCAAGCTGCCGCCTGAAAGAATCATATTGATCCGCGCTCAGAAGATACTTTTTCTCGTACCTCTTGAACGTCAGCTTGGTATGCTTCATCTAACTCCCCCAATGCCGTCAATTGAAATACTCCGCGCTGTCTTTTCCGAAACTGCCGCAGATCGCATCTATGCAGGACTGCTGCCAGTGCCAATTGGTAATAAGACCGCGGAGCGTTGCCACGGAGCTTACCCATTTGGACGTATCAAGCCCGAAACGCCCGTAATCCCGCGCCACCTCCGGCTCGATCTCCGCAGTGAGCTTGTCTATTTCCGCAAGAACATTTTCATCCGAAAGAGCGCCCTTGAACACCTCTGCGGCGCGTGTGAGGAACTTTTCCTTGAAATCCGCATTTTTTACAAGCTGTGAGATGAACACGGAATACTGCGCGGAGGCCTTGCCAAGAACCGTTTTGAAGCAATTCGTGTTCGCACCCATTATGCTGTCCAGGTCGTACAGCATAAGCCGCCATTTTCCGTCATCCTCAGTCGATTTCGCATAACGCACGTTGCCGGGGTTAAGGTCGGTATTCCCCGTATAGCCCTCTATGATTATCCAGTCAATGAGGCTGTCAATATCCATCCGGCGGCAAAACTCCTCATAATTATCGGGCTTTGTCAGATCGTTCCTTTTTGCAAAGTCCACGATCTCCTTATAGAAATCCGAACCGTTGGCGGCGGGAGACTTGACGACAGTCACGCTGTCCTTGCTGACGTTTCTGTAAATCGCGTAATGGCTTGCGTTCATCTTCTCCGTGAGCGCATAGATGCCCCAATACTCGCCGTTGATGTACAGCACGCAGTAACGGTTCCGCTGGGCAAATACCTTGTCGCTGTATTGCAGGCAAAGGTTTTCGCCAAGCTCATTTTTTATAATTGAATTGTAATAATCCTGTCCGGCGCGGAGAATGAAGCTTTCAAATTCCGTCACACCGCCGCCGTACACGTCGTAATTCAGCATGTCCTGACCGTATACGCCGCGGAAGCGGATGCCCATGTTCTTCTTGCGCATTTCAAGGCTTGTTTCGCCGTGCATGTCTATGCCGCACGGTATGGTAAAGCTGCCGCCGTCTTCATAGAAGGAAAGGCTTCCCGGAAGCTCTATCCCTTTCTTCTTGTTATTGTACATCATGCCGAAATCATACGGGCTGTCGGAGGCAAGACTTGCCACGGGCAGGGTATGGTTTTCGTTTAAAATATAGCTCAGGGTAAGCGCCCGGCTCGGCATGGCGCCCGCTTCGACAGCAACGGCGCGTACAACGCAGGTCTTCGTCACGTCAAACGGCTGAGTATACTTTTCACTGTTCACTGTGGGGAGAGAACCGTCGGTTGTGTAATAAATATCGCCGTGACCGGAAAGCTCGACGCTCATCGCGGTGACGCCGTTGAAAACGCCGTCTTCACAGGGGGATTCCGGAGTGCGCGAAACGCGGCGGAAGCCGGCGGTCTGCTCCTCGTTCGGCTTGGGCGTGTCAAAGAAAAACCAGCCGTTTTCACCCGTGATGCGTCCGTAGCTGCATCCGAACGGTATATCGCGCAGAAAGACATAATCGGCCAGTCCGTCGGCGCGGCTGAGATATACCCTTTCACGGTCGGAGGCAAGGGAAAAGGGCGCTTTGACATAGCCCCTGTTTACCGCACCGTTTTCATCCGTACACAGCACTATGACGCTTTTCCCCGGCTTGAGGGACATGGACGGCAGCTGAAACTTTTTCAGATCGTCGCTCTTGTCCGAGAGGTAATAATCCGAAAGCTCTACCGTCGTGTCGGACACGTTTTTCAGCTCTATCCAATCGCAATACTCTATTGCTTTCTGCATATAGAGGGTAGTGTTATATGTCATTGCCTCGCTGATTATGAGCGGCGACGTCGGGCAAAGGGTGCTCTGCCACGCGTCATATCCCTCGGCAGTGTTGGGGTATCCCGGGGTGGGATAAGCCGATGTAGTCCATTTGCCGTTTTCGTCGAGCATCAGGGAAAGATCGGCCGTGCGGCAGGTACATTCCGCACAGTCTATAAGCTTTCCGTCCGCGCCGCGCAGGAATACCGTTTCCCCCTGAGAGAGGGCAAAATCGGCATGGGGTATCTCTCCCGCCCGATTTTTCCCGTCGCAATAGATAAGAAAATACCCGTCAGGCGCAACGGTGCCGCCCGGTATGCGCCACCCGCCGTCGGCTTCGTCGGCAACGGTGAATCCGCTGAGATCAATCGCCTGGGAGGAGGTGTTGTGAAGCTCTATCCAATCCGGCTGCGTCCCGTCCTCATCGCTGAGAGTGGCATGGTTTTTCGCCATTATTTCGCTTATCACGATGCTGCCTTTAAGAGAACTCTCCTCCTGCTCCGCGCAGGCGTAGGCGCACAGCGGCAGCGCAGCGATCAGACCGAGCAGGACGGCTGTTATTTTGTTATATTTGTTTATAAACTTCATTCGCGTCTCCTGAGCGGCAGCTCTTCCTGCCGGTATCGCATACCGCTTCGATAATAGAACAAGTTATTATACTTCATTTCGTGTTTTTGTGTCAATCTTTTATGCCGAAACATTAGCTTAATGCAGTCCGGTTGATTAAACCGCCCGATGTTGTTATAATAAGCTGAATCATATTATTTACGGGAAGAACAGATTATGAAGACTGTTGCAGTAATAGGCGGCGGCGCGTCGGGCATGATGGCGGCGCTCACGGCCGCGGAGGACAGGGACAACCGCGTTGTGCTCTTCGAACGCCAGCAGCGCATGGCGAGAAAGCTTCTTGCAACCGGAAACGGCAGGTGCAACCTCACAAATATGCTTGCCGTACCGCAAAACTATCACGGCGAGCAGGACGGCTTTGCCGACGCGGCGCTTGCGCACTTTACCCCCGCTGACACGCTGGAGCTTTTTCACGCTCTCGGTCTGCTCACGGTGGAGGAGTACGGCGGGCGCGTCTATCCGCTTTCAAACTCCGCAAACAGCGTGGCGGACGTTCTGCGCTTCGCGCTTGAGCGCGCAGGAGTTGAGATACGCACGGCAGAGCCGGTCAGGGAGCTTAAACGCCGCGGCGCGGCATACGCCGTCATCACCGACAATGATACGCTGAATGCGGACTTTGTCATAGTCGCCTGCGGCGGCGCAGCAGGCGCAAAGCTTGGCGGCGTTTCCGACGGGTATAAGCTTCTGGGCGATCTCGGGCATAAGCGCACAAAGCTCTGCCCCGCGCTTGTGCAGCTCATTACGGACGCGGAGTATCCGCGGGCGCTGAAGGGCGTGCGCGCCGACTGCGCGCTCAGACTTATCGGCGGCGGCACGGTGATCGCCGAAAGCTGCGGAGAGCTTCAGTTTACCGACAACGGCATTTCCGGTCCCGCCGCATTCGACATTTCACGCGCCGCGTCATTGACGGGCGAGGGTACGCGCATCAGCGCCGATTTCATGCGCGGGTACGCTCCCGAACAGGTTGAAAGTATGCTGCTCTCCCGCTGCCGTGCCCTGCCGGCGCTTGAAACGGCGCAGCTTTTTACCGGTATGCTCCACAACCGGCTTGGGCGGATGATCGTAAAATACGCCGCACTACCCGCCGCCGCACCGCTTTCGGAGCTGTCGGAGACGCAGGTAAAGGCCGCCGCGAAAGCCTGCAAGGTCTTTTCCCTGCGTCTTCTCGGTACGGAGGGCTTTGACAGCGCACAGGTCACGGCAGGCGGCATAAAAACAAGCGGTTTTGACCCTGAAACGCTGCAAAGCTGGTTCAACCCGGGGCTGTTTGCCTGCGGCGAGGTGCTGGACGTTGACGGAGACTGCGGCGGCTATAATCTGCAATGGGCATGGGCAAGCGGGCGTATCGCCGGGAGGCTCGGAAAATGATCGAAATAAAAAATATGCGGCTCGGTGTCGGGGAGAATGCAGAAGCGCTCACCGGCAAGGCCGCAAAAATACTTAAAATAAGCCCCACACGCATAACGGAGATGCGTCTTGTGAAGCGCTCTCTGGATGCAAGAAAGAAGGGCGATATACACTACGTCTGCACCGCCGCCTTTTCGGTCGGCGGTGACGAAAAAAAGCTCATCGCCGCGGCGGGGAGCAAGGACGTCTCGGAGTATGTTGAAAAGCGTTACAATATAAATGAGTACCGCGGCGGCAAGCGTCCGGTGATAGTCGGCTTCGGTCCGGCGGGAATGTTTGCGGGGCTTGTCCTTGCGTATGCGGGGGCAAAGCCGATAATAATAGAGCGCGGCAGGGACGTGGACACGCGAAAGGCGGCCGTCGAAAAATTCCGTTCCGGAGGAGAGCTTGACGGCGAAAACAACGTGCAGTTCGGCGAGGGCGGCGCGGGAACCTTTTCCGACGGTAAGCTGAACACAGGCACTCACGATCCCCGTCTGAGCTGGGTGCTGCGGCAGCTTTACCTGCACGGCGCGAAGGAAAGCGTACTCTATGATGCAAAGCCGCATATAGGCACGGATGTGCTTATAAACGTTGTGCGCAATATCCGCACAGACATCATCGGCCGCGGCGGTGAGGTGCGTTTCGGGACGCGCTTTGAGCGGCTTATAACGGAGAATAATACCGTTGCCGGCATTGAGGTTACGGATAAAAACGGCAGATACGCAATAGAATGTGATGACGTTATCCTTGCGATAGGCCATTCCGCACGGGATACGTTTGAAAGCCTGCACAGCGCAGGGATAAGCATGGAGCCGAAGGGCTTTTCCATGGGAGTGCGCATCGAGCATCTTCAGCGGGATATCGACATGGCGCAGTACGGCAGAGAGCGCGGCAGACTGCCCGCGGCGGATTATTCGCTCAATGTGCATCTGCCGGACGGAACAAGCGCGTATACCTTCTGTATGTGTCCGGGCGGCTATGTTTTTGCCACCGCGTCCGAGCGGGGCGGGGTAGTCACCAACGGCATGAGCTATTCCGGCAGGAACGGCGAGAACGCAAATTCTGCGCTGCTTGTAACGCTGCACCCGGAGGATTTTCCGTATGATGGCGCTCTCGGCGGTATGCGCTGGCAGAGGGAGATAGAGCAGAGAGCCTATGCCTTCGGCGGCGGGAACTATCTTGCACCCGCACAGCTTGCGGGCGACTTTCTTGCCGGACGGGCGAGTACCGGTCCCGGCAAAGTCACGCCGCAGTATAAGCCCGGAGTTGTCTGGGGAGATCTGCGCGAGGTGCTTCCGGACAGGATATGCCGCGTTATCAGCAATGCCCTTCCCGCACTCGGCAGAAAGCTCACCGGCTTTGACGCGCCGGACGCCGTTCTTACGGCACCGGAAACGCGCTCATCCTCTCCCGTCCGTATTATCCGCAATGCCGCTTTGCAATCCTCCGCGGCGGGAATGTACCCGTGCGGGGAGGGAGCGGGCTATGCGGGCGGGATATCCTCCGCTGCGGTAGACGGTATGCGCTGCGCCGAGGCGGTGATAGCTGCGTATTCCGGCTGAGCCTGCCGAAAAGCCAAGCCTCTTCGGCAAACGGCTCTGCGCGGCTTTTTTGATGGTTCGCGCCGAAACCGCACATTTTTCTTGCCCGCCCCATGCGTGCATGATATAATATACGTTGATTTTCAAGTACCCGGAAGGAATTTTGGATATGAGTTTCAAAGCCATATTTGCCATATTTCTGTGCAAGGCTCTGCGCCTTTTGTCACGCATCCTGAACCGCGGCGGCACCGCCATGCCCGGGAGATTTGCGCTCAGAGTCTGCCCCGATCTGCTCGGTCTGCTCGCAAAGGATGTTAAAACCGTTGCCATAACCGGCACGAACGGCAAGACCACAAGCGCGCGCATGATAGAGGAAGCGTTTATGGACGAGGGGAAAAGCTATTTTGCAAACCGTTCCGGCGCCAACCTCATAAGCGGCATCACGACTGAATTTGTGATGAACTGCACCCTCACAGGCAAGCCGAAGAAGGAATATGCCGTTATTGAGTGCGACGAGGCGGCGGCTGTGCGTGTTTTCCCGCAGCTCAAGCCAAAGGTCATCGTCGTCACAAACCTTTTCCGCGATCAGCTTGACCGCTACGGAGAAGTGACGCATACGCTGGAAAATATCCGCAAAGCCATAAGCGGTACGCCGGAATCACTGCTCTGCCTCAACGCGGACTGCTCTCTCACCGCCTCTCTTGCACTTGACCTGCCGAACAAGGTGCGCTGGTTCGGCATCGAAAAGGGCGCAATGCCGCCGCACGGCAAGACAGAGCTGAGCGACGCGAGCCACTGCATCCGCTGCAAAGCCGAATATGAGTATGACTACATAAGCTACGGCCATCTTGGCGGCTTCCGCTGCCCGAAGTGCGGCTACTGCCGCCATAAGGCGGACTATGCCGTCACGGACATCGTGGAGCAGGGCATAAACGGCAGTACGGTTGTCATGGACATGGACGGCGAAAAGCGCATTGTCAGCATCAACCTGCCTGCCATATACAACATATACAATGCGGCCGGCGCGGCGGCGGCGATAACCGCGATGGGCATGGACAGGGAAGCCGCGCTCAAGGCGCTCGGCACCTTCAAATGCGGCTTCGGCAGAATGGAGCAGTTCGCTCTTGGCGGCGGCACAAAAATTATGCTTGTGAAAAATCCTGCCGGATGCAATCAGGTGATCGAGTTTTTGCAGAACATAAAGGAAAACTTCATTCTTGTCGTCTGCCTTAACGACCGCGCCGCCGACGGCACGGATATTTCGTGGATATGGGATGCGGACTTTGAGGGGCTTGCCGCGCTCGGCGGGAGGCTCCGGCGCGTCATTGTCTGCGGCGACAGAGCCGAGGATATGCGCGTCAGGGTGAAATACGCCGGGATAGACGACGGCTTTATCGAGACGCAGCGCGATTACGCCGCGCTTGTAGAGCAGATCGGCAGTCAGGAGCTGCCGGTGTTCATCATGCCCACATACACCGCCATGCTTGAGCTGCGCGAGCATGTTATCAGGCGCTGCGGCGGCAGTGAATTCTGGGAATGAGAGGTGCGGGAAATGAAGCTTAAAATCTGCCATATGTACAACGACGTTCTCAACCTCTACGGCGACAGGGGCAATATAATCTGTATGCGGAAGCGGCTCAATTGGCGCGGAATAGACGCGGAGATAGTGAAGCTCCCAGTCGGCGAATTTTCAACTCTTGCCGACTGCGACATAGTGTTTATCGGCGGCGGGCAGGACTTTGAGCAGGAGGTGCTGCTTGACGATCTGCACCGCGGCAAGGACAGGGAAATAAAAGCCGCGATCGAGGACGGCGTGACCTTCCTGACGATCTGCGGCGGCTACCAGATGATGGGCAGCTATTACGAAACCTACGACCATGTACGCTGCGACTTTATCGGTGCGGTGGATTTCCACACAGTCGGCAGCAGGCAGCGTATGATCGGCAACTATAAGTTCAGATGCTCCGACTCCGCCGGCGGCAGTACGGTAGTCGGCTTTGAGAACCACAGCGGCAAAACATGGCTTGGTAGCGGGGTCGAGCCGCTTGGACACGTGCTTGCGGGCTTCGGCAACAATGGCGAGGACGGAACCGAGGGCGTACGCTATAAAAATCTCATCGGCACGTACAGTCACGGACCGTTACTGCCGAAAAATCCGGAGTTCTGCGACAGACTGCTGTTGGGCGCGCTGTCGAGAAAGTACGGTATAACGGAGCTTGAAAAGCTCAATGACACGGCGGAGACAGCGGCGCACGACGCGATGTGCAGGAAAATATAAGGCGGATATGCATATGATAAGATTTTATAACGGTAAAATACTGACATTTGACGGCGGAACAAGGGTAACAGACGGCGAGGTGTGGACGGACGGCGATTCCATATCCTACGTTGGCGCGGCAAGGGTGGATATGCCCATCTTTGAGCGCGAAATAGACCTTGACGGCGATGTCGTGATGCCCGGCTTCAAAAACGCGCATACTCACACCGCAATGACCGCTTTCCGCTCATATGCAGACGATATGGAGCTGCACACGTGGCTGAACAAGCGCATCTGGCCGTATGAGCGCAGGCTTACCGAGGAGGGCGTGTATTACTTCACAAAGCTCGGCATAATGGAATATCTCTCCTCCGGCATTACCTCGTGCTTTGATATGTACGGCCACACGGATTCTATCGTAAAAGCCTGCATTGACAGCGGCTTCCGCATAGTGTTCTGCTCGGCGATGAACGATTTTGACGCGGATCATACGCAGATAGAGCGGGAGTATCTCAAAAACAACGCCATAAGCCCGCTTGTGTCCTATCGTCTCGGCATCCACGCGGAATATACGACCGGTATAGAGAGACTTGAATATATGCGCTCTCTCGGGGAAAAGTACAAAGCCCCGCTGTACCTGCACATGAGCGAGACAAAGACCGAGGTTGACGGCTGCATAAGCCGCACAGGGATGTCTCCCGTCAAATATCTTGATAAGCTCGGCTTTTTCAGATACGGCGGCGGCGCATTCCACTGCGTGTGGATGGATGACGAGGACGTCGGGATCATGGTGCGCAGCAAGGTCTATGCGATAACCTGTCCCGCTTCAAATCTGAAGCTTGCAAGCGGCATTGCGCCCATCGACAGAATGGCGGCGGCCGGGGTCGAAATGGGCATCGGAACAGACGGCGCGGGCAGCAACAACGCCCTTGATATGTTCCGCGAAATGTATCTTGTCAGCACATTGCAGAAATATCTCAATATAGACGCGACCGCAGGCTGCGCCGACAGAACACTGCGCATGGCATGCGTGGGCGGCGCACACGCCATGGGGCTTGACAGCTGTGACGATCTCGCTGTCGGGAAAAAAGCCGACATTGTCGTTATCGACATGAAGCAGCCGAATATGCAGCCCCCTCACAACATTGCGAAAAACATTGTATACTCCGGCTCGAAGAGCAATGTGCGCCTTACCATGGTGAACGGCAGGATACTCTATGAAAACGGCCGTTTCAATATCGGCGAGGACGCCTGCGCGGTATACGAAAAAGCAGGTGAGCTTTCACGGAGGCTTTTCAGTGAATAACATCGACCTGCATGTACACACTACCGCTTCCGACGGGACATGTACTCCCGCAGAGGTTGTTTCGCTTGCAAAGGAAAAGGGGCTTGCCGCCGTTGCGATAACCGATCATGACGGTATCGGCGGATACAGAGAAGCCGCCGCCGCAGGTGAAAAGCTTGGCGTTGAGGTCGTTCCGGGCATTGAAATAAGCACAAAATTCATCGCGCCGGAATACGGCTACGCGGTGCATATTCTGGGATATTATATCGACGTTGACTCTCCGGAGCTTACGCCTGTTCTCGAATGGGTGCTAAAGGACAGGGAGGAGCGCAACCGCAGAATGGTCAGTCTTATGCGCGGCGACGGACTGCCGATCACCTACGAATATATGCATGAGCGCTTCGGCGACGTTGTTGGGCGGCCGCACTTTGCGGAATATCTCGTTGAGCAGGGGCTTGCCGCAAGCGTTCAGGACGCTTTTGACAGATTTCTTGAAAAGGGGTGCAGATACTGGCTTCCGCGGCATTTCCTCTCTATTGAGCGCTCCATTGAAATAATAAAGCTTGTGGGCGGCGTTCCGGTGCTGGCGCATCCTTTCCAATACAAGCGCGGCGACGCCGGTCTGCGCGAGCTTATCAGCTGCTGCATGAATTCCGGCCTTAAAGGCATTGAGTGCCGCTACTCCGGCTATACGGAGGAAATGAGCGGGTATCTTGAGGCGCTTGCCGATGAATACGGTCTTATAAAAACCGGCGGCAGCGATTTCCACGGCAGCAACAAGCCTGCTATTTCCCTCGGTACAGGCAAAGGAACGCTCAGTGTGCCGTATGAGTTTCTGGAGAAGCTCAGAAGCGCCATTTAAAATGAAAGATCATAAGAAAAGCCTCGCAGGGCTTTTTGCCCGCAGGCAAAAAACAGTTTTGATCGTTTTCTCCGGCGGCATGTACGTCGGAGAAAACACTGAGTCTGACGGGAAACGGATCCGCGCCGTTTTTTTCGGGCGGATTTGCGCCCGTACAGCGTTATTGCCCTTGACAATCCGGACAAGGATTGCCTGCGGTCAATGCCTTGTCCGGACAAAAATCCGCTCCGGAAAA
>UROG01000041.1 GCA_900549485.1 uncultured Eubacteriales bacterium | reverse complement strand
CTCCTGTTTTTTAGGTCTTCTTTTGCTCTACCCCAACTATTGACATAGAGCCAAATAAATGTTGGGGTAAACATCCGGCGAGGATGCCTGCCCCAACTTTTTTAAGCTTTTTTGTTATACTAATTTGGTTATTTCTGATACCAGCAGTTCCCTGCCCTGACCTTTTTCTGCCGAAAACGGAATAAGCATGGTTTCATCGCCAAGCGCAAGCGTTTCTCTTATAAGCGCAATATTCGGCTCTATTTCGCTTTTTTTCAGCTTGTCAAGCTTGTTTGCGACAATGATAAACGGCTTGCCGGAGGCTTTGAACCATTCTGCCATAGTAACATCATCTGCCGTAGGCTTATGGCGCGAATCGACTATCATGACGCCAAGCGTCATAAAACCGGAGGCGAAAAAATCCTCCATGAGTTTTCCCCATCTGTCCCTCTCGCCCTGCGAAACTTTTGCATAGCCGTACCCTGGCAGATCAACGAGGTAAAGTTTATCATCTATGATGAAGTAATTTACATGGATGGTTTTGCCCGGCTCAGAGCCGACTCTCGCAAAATTTTTTCTGTTAAGGAGCCTGTTTATAACGGAAGATTTGCCGACATTTGATTTTCCGGCAAATACGACCGTAGGCATAGGGGTATTTACAAATTGTGCCGCGCTCGCAGCCGACTTTACAAATTCCGCCCGGTTAAGATTGAGCTTTGCCATAAATACTTCCCCTTACTACTGCCTGACAACGGAAGGTTCCTGATTTTTCGCGTGAGCAGGCATCAGTCCCTTGATGTCAGCTTCTTTTTTTACAAGCACCGCCTCAACAACTTCGTCCATACTGCTTACAGGTATAAATTTGAGCTTTGAGCGCACAGTCTGATCTATATCGTCAAGATCGCTGAGGTTGCCATTCGGAATAACGACCGTTTTTATACCGGCGCGAAGCGCACCCATCGTCTTTTCACGCAGACCGCCTATCGGAAGAACACGCCCTCTCAGGGTGATCTCCCCGGTCATTGCAACGTCGCCGCGCACCTTTCTCCCCGTAAGAGCGGAAATCACCGCAGTGCAGGTCGTAATACCGGCAGAAGGTCCGTCTTTTGGTACGGCGCCCTCCGGATAGTGAATGTGGACATCCTTATTTCTGTAAAACTCGGGATCAATGCCCAACTGTCCGGCGCGGCTTCTGATATATGTAACGGCAGCCTTTGCGGATTCCTTCATGACGTCGCCAAGATTCCCGGTAAGCTCCGTTTTACCCGTGCCATCGACAACACTGACTTCAACATCAAGCATCTCCCCGCCTACGCTCGTATAAGCAAGGCCGTGGACGAGACCAACCTCGTCGGCGTGTATTGACGGCTCCTTTTTATACTTTGCAGGTCCGAGAATTTCCTCCAGCCTTTCAGCCTTCACGTTGAGGCTCTTGAATTTTTCCTCGGCGATCCCTGCGGCAGCCTTTCTGCATATGGCGGCTATCTCCCTTTCAAGGACGCGAACGCCGGATTCCTTCGTATAAAGGGCAATAAGCTCTCTCAGGGCTTCATCGTCGATTTTCAGTTGGGAAGCTTTCAAGCCATGTTTTTTGCGCTGTTTGGGGAGAAGATGCCGTTTGGCGATCTGAAGCTTTTCCTCGTCTGTATAGCTGTGGAGCTCGATGACCTCCATACGGTCAAGCAGCGGTCTCGGTATCGTGTCAAGAGTATTCGCCGTTGTAATAAAGAACACTGACGACAAATCAAATGGTATTTCAAGGAAATTATCCCGAAAAGTACTGTTCTGCTCACCGTCAAGCACTTCAAGGAGTGCGGAAGCCGGATCTCCGCGATAATCGGAGGCAAGCTTATCTATCTCATCAAGCACCATGAGCGGATTGCAGCTTTTTGCCTGGATTATGCCGTTTATGATCCGTCCCGGCATTGAACCTATGTATGTCTTTCTGTGGCCGCGTATTTCGGCCTCGTCATGCACGCCGCCGAGAGAAATACGGCAGAGCTTACGGTTCACGGCTTTCGCAATGCTCATAGCGATGCTTGTCTTGCCTGTTCCCGGAGGGCCGACAAGGCACAGAAGCCCGCCCTTGATTTCCGGCGACAGCTGCCTTACAGCAAGATACTCAAGTATTCTTTCTTTTACCTTTTCAAGTCCGAAATGCTCATCATTAAGAATCTTTTCGGCTTTTTTTATATCAATTGTTTCATTTGTTGAAATCCCCCACGGGATTTCGAGGCAGATGTCAAGATATCCGCGCAGAACGGCGGCCTCTGATGAGCCGAACGGCTGCTTGGCAAGTCTCAAAAGCTCCTTCAGGAGCTTTTCTTTTGAGTCCTTATCAATCGGAAGCGCATTTATTTTAGCACGGTATTCATCAATGTCGTCCGTCTGTCCGTCATCGCCCAGCTCTGCCTGTATTACCTTCATTTCCTCGCGGAGAAAGTACTCACGCTGGCTGCGGTTCATTGCTTCCTGAGCGGCGTCGTTCAGTTCCTTCTCAATGGCCAGCACATTAAGCTCGTTATTCAGGAGTCTGCACAAAAGCTGCAATCTTCTGTACGGAGAACGCTCTTCAAGAAGCTTCTGCTTATTTGCCGGATCAAATCTTGCATGATGCGCTATGTAGAAGGAGACAAAAGAAGGCTCCGGATTGGCAAAGATATTGAGAAGCTGTTCGTTCAGCATATCTGAGTTGATATGAACATATTCCTCAAAGAGCGACAGGCAATTTCTCAGCACAGCTTCAAGCCTTACTTGCGCGATCTTGTCTTTTACGTCCGGAAGCGGACTTGCCTCTGCGGTAATGCACTTGCCGTCAACATCAATGTCGGATGCCTTGGCTCTGTAAAGCCCTTCGACGAGCGTCCTGCATACATTGCCGTGCGCCTGATGCAGCTGCTGCCTGATGCGGCATACAACGCCGACAGGATATATATCCTCGGACTCGGGTGCATCAACGGAAGCATCCTTCTGTGCCGCGATAAAAATAAGCTGGTCTGTTTTTATCGCCTTATTCAGAGCCGCGATCGACTGACTGCGCTCGACATCGAAGCTCAGCATGAGTCCGGGGAATACGTTCAGCCCCCTGAGCGCAAGAAGCGGCAGATTGACATTTATTTCTGTTTTTATATCCATAAATTCTCCTTTCAGGAGTATGACGCGGTCAGCTTTCCGTTTGTTTCTTTATTATCACGGGCTTATCCTTCCCCCAGACGCTGTCCGCCGTTACAATGACCTTTTCAATATCAGGATCGGAAGGGACATTGAACATCGTATCCATCATTGTTTCTTCCATAACGGCTCTCAATCCCCTTGCGCCTATTTTCATTTTTATCGCCTTGTCCGCAACGGCCTCAAGCGCAGCATAGTCAAACTCAAGCTCAACATTGTCGTAAGAAAAGAGTTCTTTATACTGCTTTGTCATCGCGTTTTTAGGCTCGATAAGTATGCGCACAAGATCATCCCTGCCAAGTGAAGCAAGAGAAGCTATAACCGGCAGTCTTCCGACGAGTTCAGGAATAATACCGAATTTCAGCAGGTCGTGCTGCTGCACCTGCGCAAACAGCTCACCGACGTCGCGGTTGGAATTGCTGACGATATCCGCGCCAAAGCCCATGGATTTTTTATCCGTGCGTCTTTCGATTATCTTGTCAAGCCCGTCAAATGCGCCGCCGCAGATAAAAAGAATATTGGTCGTATCGACATGAATAAACTCCTGCTGGGGATGCTTGCGTCCGCCGTTGGGCGGAACGTTGGCAACCGTACCCTCAAGCAGCTTCAGCAGCGCCTGCTGTACGCCCTCGCCGGAGACATCACGGGTAATCGAGGTATTCTCACTCTTTCGGGCGATCTTGTCAATCTCGTCAATATATATTATGCCCCTCTGCGCTCTTTCAACGTCAAAATCAGCCGCCTGCAAAAGCTTCAAGATAACGTTCTCAACGTCTTCGCCCACGTAGCCCGCCTCCGTAAGCGTGGTCGCATCGGCAATTGCAAAAGGCACGTCAAGCATTTTTGCAAGAGTCTGGGCGAACAGGGTTTTACCGCTTCCGGTAGGGCCGATGAGCAGAACATTGCTTTTCTGAAGCTCAACATCATTCTCCGGATGGAACATGATGCGTTTATAATGATTGTACACGGCAACGGATAATGCGATCTTGGCCTTGTCCTGACCTATAATATACTGATCAAGACGCGCTTTGATCTGCGCGGGTTTCGGAAGCTTATCAAAAACCAAAGGCAGACCGTCATAGCCGTCAACCGTCTGCTGTGCTTCCCCTTCCCTTATGAGGCGTGCGCACATCTCTATACAGTCACCGCAGATGTAGCATCCGTTGCCGGAAATCATTTTATCGACCATAGTCTGCGGCTTACCGCAAAACGAGCACCTGATGCCCCTTTTGTTATCCATTCTTGGCATACGAAACCTCCATATATTCAAATGAAGAATGATAAATGAATACTAAAGCAGCGCCATATGATATGGCGTTGTTTAAAATATGGGGGAACAAAGTGTTCCCCCATAAGATAATCGAATATAGGCTCAGCGTTTGTAAATCACTTTGTCAATAAGACCATAATTCTGAGCTTCTTCAGCTGTCATAAAATGATCTCTTTCGCAGTCCGCCTCAACCTGTTCAACGGACTTTCCGGTGTTGGAAGCAAGTATCTTATTCAGTCTCTGCTTGATTTTAAGT
This sequence comes from uncultured Eubacteriales bacterium, assembly GCA_900549485.1. GTDB lineage: Bacteria > Bacillota > Clostridia > Oscillospirales > Oscillospiraceae > Limivicinus. Next base: position 15,733 of record UROG01000041.1, on the reverse strand, counting down.
ATCTGTTCAGCCTGGATCTGAATATCGGTACACTGACCGCGGCTTCCGCCGGAGGGCTGATGGATCATAATCTCGGCATTGGGCAGAGCAATACGCTTTCCCTTTGCGCCGGATGAGAGCAGGAACGCGCCCATAGACGCCGCCATGCCTATGCAAATGGTGGACACATCAGGCTTAATATACTGCATCGTATCATATATTGCAAGACCGGATGTAACATTTCCGCCGGGGCTGTTGATATAAAACTGAATATCCTTATCCGGGTCCTGAGCTTCAAGATAAAGAAGCTGTGCCACAATAAGGCTTGCCGTGGTATCATTTACCTCTTCGGAAAGCATTACGATACGGTCGTTCAGCAGGCGTGAAAAAATATCATAAGAACGCTCGCCGCGGCTTGTCTGTTCTACTACATAAGGTACCAAACTCATAGTTAACTCTCCTTTAAAATAATCAGCATCCAAGAGAGCATATCCTTATTCCCGGGAAATTATTCCGCAGTTTCCTTGGATTTTGCGGATTTTCTTGTCTTCTTGGGCTTTTCTTCCGCTTCGGAAGATTCGTCGCCCTCAGCCGTCTCGCTCTTTGCCGCCTTTGCGGATTTTCTGGTCTTTTTGGGTGCTTCTTCCTCTGCCTTGGGTTCTACTGCAACCGCACTGCCGAACACAACATCGGTTGCTTTTTCTTTCTTGTATTCTTCCTTGATATAATCCATACCAAAGTATTTGACGACTTCCTCTTCACTGATTTTTACGGAATCGGAAACCTTCTTGACATATTCCTTAAGCTCATCCTCGGTGATATCAAGGCTCTCCGCCTCAACGATCGCCTCGAAAAGGAGGTCTGACTTGACCTGAAGCTCCGCATTGGGACGGATAGACACGTTGATTACGTCATCGGTAAGCCCCATCATCTGCTTGAGCTGCTCAAAAGAGGTATTGCGGTCTGCAAAGCCGTAGTTTGCGGCGTAGTTGCGGATTATCTCTTCGACCTTTGCGTCGATCATAACGGCGGGGATATCTACCGTCATGTTCTCGCAGGCCTTGGTCACGACCGCAGTGCGGAAAGCGGACTCCGCCTGATCCTGCGCGGACTTCTCAAGCCTTGCGCGTACGTCTGCCTTATACTCATCAAGAGTATCAAACTCGGAAACATCCTTTGCAAACTCATCGTCAAGCTCCGGAAGCTCGGGGAAAGTGATGGAGTTGAGCTTTATTTTGAATACGACTGCCTTTCCGGCAAGGTTTTCAACATAATTTTCAGGGAAGGTGATGTCAATATCCTTCTCTTCGCCGGTCTTCATGCCGACGATCTGCTCCTCAAAGCCGGGGACAAAGGAGTTGGAGCCAAGCTCAAGCGAATAGCCCTCAGCCTTGCCGCCGTCGAAACGTTCGCCGTCAAGATAGCCGTCAAAGTCGATATTCACGGTGTCGCCCATCTGCGCGGCGCGATCCTCAACAGTGATCATGCGCGCATTACGGCGGCGGACAGACTCGATCTCCGCGTCGACCTGTTCGTCCTTGATATCTGCCGCCGGCTTTTCCGCTTCAATGCCCTTGTACTGTCCGAGGGTGACGACAGGATAAAGAGTGATCTCAAAAGTAAACTCCGCGGTACGCTCGTCGGTGATCTTCATATCCTTGACGGCAGGAGCGCCGACCATCTTGAGCCCGGATTCGGTAAGACCAAGCTCAAACGCCTGAGGTGCCAGCTCGTCCGTTGCATCCTGATAAAAAACCTCTGCGCCGTACATGCCTTCAATAACGGTGCGCGGAGCCTTGCCTTTACGGAAGCCGGGAATGTATATCTGACCCTTGTTCTTCAGATATGCCTTATTTACGGCAGATTCAAACTCCGCCTTATCGGTCTCTACCTGAAATGTTGCGGTATTATTTTCTTTTTTTTCTACATTCTTTACTAACATTAATTTGTTTCCTCCTCAGTTTGTGCGTAACCTTAGGTATGATAACAGATTCTTTCTATAAAATCAATGTTTATTTCTTCATTTTAACTCATTTTTACAGTTTGTACTCAATATGGCAGCCTGACAGGAGCAAACATAACGTTATCCGCCGACACAAGCCTGTATTCCGTGCCGCCGCTCCACCCATTGAGTGCGTAGCGGCAGCCCTTTCCGTGAATATGTCCGTAGCAGCATAGCCTTACCTCATATTTTTTAAAAAGCTCCACGATCTCCGGACAGGTATAGAACTGATACTTCGGCGGATAATGCAAAAAGACAAGCTTTTTCCTCTCTCCTGCGGCCTTAAGGGACGCTTCAAGGCGCATAACCTCGCGCATCATGATTTTTCTGTCGTGTTCCCCGCCTTTTTCCTCCTCGTAAAACCAGCCCCTTGTCCCGCAGATCGCATATTCACCGTACTCAAAGAAATTATTGTACAGAATATCTACCGTGCGTATACCGTTATCCGCAAAAAATTTTTTTATTTTTGTTACGGTGTTCCACCAATAGTCGTGGTTTCCTTTCAGGATTATTTTCCTGCCGGGCAGCGCGTCGATAAATTTAAAATCCGGCAGAGTCTCATCCATGCCCATTCCCCAGCTTATATCGCCGCAAAGAACACACACGTCCTCATCTTTCAGCGTTGAGAACCCCGCTCTGAGCTTTTCCGTATGATCTTGCCACACGTCGCCGAATATATCCATCGGCTTGTTCTTTGCAAGCGACAGGTGAAGATCGCCTATTGCATATAATGCCATAATCCCTCCGAATAAAAGACGGCGCTCTGCAAATACTATTTTTGCAGGCAAGAGGACGGTCATAATAAAACCGCCTGCCTGCAAGTAAAGAAAAAAGGAGACTAACAATGAGCGATAAAAGAAATTCCTGCTCCAATCCCGGAGTCGGCTGTGAAGTAACGGCCTGCAAATACAATACCATCGACTGCAAATGCAGCGCAAGCAAGATCAGCGTCCAGAACGAGCGCGCCTGCACCAAGGGCGAAACCTACTGCTCTACGTTCTGCCCCCGCGGCACTTCGGATTAACGTTCCGCAGGAGGCACAAAGCTTGTCTCCTGCTCAATGGGAGCATCCAGCCCCCGCCTCTGCCATGGTTTTTAAGCGTGAACAGCGTTGCAGGCAAGGCTTTGCGATTGAGGAAGGCTTGCCGCCTTGTGATAGAGCAAAACGAAGCCTGCCTCGCTCATATCCGCTTAAAACCAAGTTTGGCCGCTTACATAAAAGCATCCTCAATATGGTTTATCTTTACCGGTGAAAACATTCCCTGCGGTGCATAGACCTCTATCACGTCAAAGCGCGGCTGTTTTTCCGTATCGTATCCGGCAAGAAAAAGCGATGCGGTTCTGATTATCTTCTGCTGCTTTGAGTAATTTACAAACTCCTTTGCCTCGCCGTGCATGTCATTTTTTCTCAGCTTGACCTCGGCAAAAACAAGAAACCCGGTATTTTCCGCAATGATATCTATCTCCCCAAAGCGGCAGGAGAAATTGCGCCTGATTATCCCGTACCCTTTCTTTCTCAGGTATTCTGCGGCTTTATCCTCGCCGAATTTTCCGCTCTCTCCTATATTCATCAGTGCATCTTCCTCAAAAAACTCATGCGGTGTATGGGGGATGGACCGTATTCGCGCAAGGCTTCATAATGCGCCTTCGTCCCGTAGCCCTTATGCTTTTCAAAATGGTATTCGGGATATTTACCGGCCATCTCAAGCATATATCTGTCCCTTGTCACCTTGGCAAGGATCGACGCCGCCGCTATGTCCGCGCATTTGCCGTCTCCCTTTATGACGGCGTGCGCCGGAACGGAGATCCCATTTGTACGGTTGCCGTCGATCAAGGCAAGCTCCGGCGTCGGGGAAAGCTTTGCTATAGCACGGTTCATAGCCATAAAAGTTGCTTCAAGGATGTTGAAGGCTTCTATTTCCTCAACTTCCGCAAAAGCAATGCCGTAGCTTACCGCTTCTTTGCATATAACATCATAAAGCTCCTCCCGGCGCTTTTCACTGAGCTTTTTCGAATCGTTCAGATTCTCTATTTCAAGCCCTCTCGGCAGTATAACGGCGGCAGCGCATACAGGTCCCGCCAAAGGTCCCCTCCCTGCCTCGTCAACGCCGCACAGCAGCCTGACACCGGAGTCGTATATTTCGTTTTCGATGCTCCACAGTTCAGTCATCCGGCAGCTCCAGCGTTATTCTTCCTAATTTACCGTCATGATATTCGCCCAAAAGCGTCGATGCCATGCGTTCAATATCATACTCGCCCTTTGACACAAGAAATCCGCGCTTTTTTGCACACTGCTCAAGCAGTTCAAACCCGTTAGCTTCCGGATCAGGCGTGAATTTATATCTTGCTTCAAGCGCCTGCGGATAGTTTTCCCTCAGTCGCAGCATGAAATTCGCCCCAAGCGTCTCTTTATCAATAACGTCGCTTTTTATCGCATTTGTTATGGCAAGCAGTTCGCCCACCTGCTGACTTTCAAACTTCGGCCAGAGTATCCCCGGCGTATCAAGCAGATCAAGAGAGCGGTCGATATTTATCCACTGCTTTCCGCGTGTCACGCCGGGCTTATCCCCCGCGATCGCGGCCTTTCGCCCGGCAACTTTATTAATGAACGTCGATTTTCCGACATTTGGAATACCGAGCACCATCACTCTCAGCGGTCTTCCTGTCTGTCCCTTCGCCTCATACTGCGCAATTTTTTCCGCAAGAAGCCGGCGAACCGCAGGAACAAAGGCATTAACTCCCCTGCCTGTTCTGGCGTCACACTCGATAACGGGCAGCCCTTTATCTTCAAAATACTTTTTCCAGCGCTTTGTAGCGTCTTCATCTGCAAGATCACAGCGGTTCAAAATGACAAGCCGCGGCTTATCCGCGGCAAGAGCGTCAATATCCGGATTCCTGCTGGCGCTGGGTATTCTCGCGTCGAGTATCTCGCATACGGCATCGACAAGCCTTATGTTTTCCTCGATCATTCTCTGCGCCTTGGTCATGTGGCCGGGGAACCACTGTATATTCATTTTTTCATAGACGTTGTTTGCCATCACTTCACCATGCCGAATGATTTCAAGGGGAAGAGGATACAGTAAACCTTCCCGATGATCAGGCGGCTGTCAACCATTCCTATTTCCGCCTTGCGGCTGTCGGTGGACATATTCCTGTTATCGCCCATAACAAACACACATCCCTCCGGTACGGTCTTGGGACCGATAAAGTCAAGCTTTGTGGTCGTTATATCGTTGATATAATCCTCCTCAATGGGAACTTCATCAACATAGACGATGCCCTTGTCAAAGTCAATGTTTATTTTCTGCCCCTCGGTAGCGATAATGCGCTTTACAAGAGCTTTTTCCGGATCATACTCGTCTTTTTTGAAAACGACTATATCGCCGGCTTTGGGTTTATAAAACAGTCCGGAAACAAGCATTTTATCCTGATTGTTGAGCGTCGGAACCATAGACGTCCCTTTCACGTCAATCACTCTGAATATGAAAACAAAGACGAGTACGCATACGATCAGCGCGCTTATAAGGCACTGTATCCAATCATAAGTATCCCTGCGCTGCGCCAGCTCCTTCGACGCGGCTTCTTCGGGTGAAAGCTTTTCTTTAATTCTGCTCATGACTTTCTCCAATCATTCCTGAGAATAATTTTCTTTGCTGATTATATACCAAAACCCGTATCATATTCAAGTGCTTTTCTGCCTTGCATGGCGTGTGCGGCTGTGTTAAAATGTTATAAAATGGTAAACAATGCACGGAGAGGCGATCCATGAAAAAACTTTCTGTAGTTATCCCTGTATACAATGTTGAAAAGTATCTCGCAAAATGCCTTGATTCGGTCATATATCCGGAGATTGCGGGATATGAGATAATAATCGTCAACGACGGTTCGACAGACTCTTCACCTGACGTCTGCCTTGATTATTCCCGCAGATTTTCCGGTCTTGTCAAGGTGATCACAACGGAAAACGGCGGATTGGGCGCGGCAAGGGATGTCGGCATAGACGCGGCGGAAGGCGAATATATTCTGTTTCTCGACAGTGACGATTATCTCTCCCCCGACGCACTGACGGAGATGTTCGGATACCTTGACAGAGATTTTGATATCCTGTTCTTTGATATCCGCTCCGTCAACGAGGCGGGGAGACTTCTCAAGTACATCAACGGCTGCAAAATCGAGGGTGAGTTCACACTTGATTCCTACCCCGAACTGCTTTTTGAAATGCCCTCGGCATGGAACAAGATATACAGGCGCTCTCTTTTTACGGAGAACGGGATATATTACCCCGGCAGGGTCTGGTACGAGGATATGTATGTCACGCCGAAGCTCTATACGCTCGCCGGTAAAATGATTTCCGTCCACAGGCCGTGGCACAACTACCTCCAGCGCGCAGGCTCCATTACCAACAACAAAAACACGCTCAGAAATCTTGAGATCATTCCGGCGGTAGATTCCATGCTTGATGCGTTCCGCAGCGCAGGACTGTTTGATAAATATTCCGAACAGCTTGAGTTCTCGGCCTTTCACCACGAGGTAATCACCTCAATAGCGAGGGTTAACCTTGCCGACAGAAACAGCTGCGTTCAGGACAAGCTTTTTGCCGACTTTAAAGCCAAATTTCCGGATTACCTGAACAACAGGTACGTAAAAAGTATGGGCGCAAAATACCGGATTATCCACTTCTGCATCCGCACAAAAAATTATCTTCTGCTCAACATCATAATGAACGCGAACAACAAAATACGCGGAAAGTAAAAGTTAACCGGACCCGTCTGAGGTCCGGTTTGCTTTTACTTATATAAGGCCTCGAAGTCGCGGAAGTTTTCAAAGCCGTAGACAAGATATCTGTCGTTGGAGTATTCCTCAGTCAGACCGAGACGGCAGCTCTCCGCCTCTTTTCCGGTGAGCAGGAGGAAAAACTTCCCCTCCGGCTGAGTATCCAGATGCGACTTGCGCTGAAGCCAATGGTAGACATTTCCGAGATCGTCCGCGCTGAGAATATAATCCGTGCCGACGACTCTCATGTCGATACCCCCATCCGAAAGCTCCGTAAGCACATTTCCGCTCCAGAAGCTTGAATAGCCCTCCGTATATCCGGCGCTGTCGAGATAGGCATAGACATCCTTGAGCATGGTATTTTGATCGCTCCGTGCAAGCACCTTGTATGTATTCAGCGACGTAACGGCAGCAAGCCCCATAAGCGCCGCCGCCAGCAGAGCGGCGATCCTCCGGTCTGTTTCCCATTTTCCGAAGAACACGGCAATAACCGGCACAAGAAGCACAACGACTGGGATCGAGTACCTGCCGATTTTGTCCATATCTGTAAAGCAGAAGACCACCGCAAGCAGAGCAAGCGCGATAAGGAACGTCAGAACAAGGTTTTTCTCTTTTATGTCAAACCGTTCGCCGCGAAGCACGCAGATCACGGCGGCAATGGCGCAGACGGCGATCAGTCCGAAAAGCGCGTTATAGAGGATATACCCGGAGAACATCGCGCCCGTTTTATATCCGAGCATCGCAAAAAGCTGATTGAAAAACTGCTCAAGCCCGCCGAGAGAAAATTCCGTAAACAGCAGATCCCTGCCGAAAGTATCTACGCCGTAGTCACAGAAGCTGTATACTCTGCTCAGCACCGTTTTATTGAGAAGATACCCCGCCAGACCTGCCGCGCAGGAGATAACGACAGTCTCAGCATACGCAAGGCTCTTTGATCCTTTTTCAATTTTCTTTTCTCCCGCCAGCAGAAGCACGGAAGCGGCAGCCGCCGGTAAATAGAAAAGAAATACCTGCCGTATCCCGGAAAGCCCCGAAAGCAGGGCTATCACAGCGCATATACCCGTCAGCAAAACCCGCTTTTTTCTTGACGGCGCGTCATAAGCGCGGCAGAAAAATCCTATGGGGAGAAGCGACAGGATAACGTAGGGAATATAGAAAATTCCTTCAATAACACCGTAAACATAGTCAGACGACAGCGGAAGGAGCAGAAAGCCCGTTGCAAAAAGCGCCGACGTCCATGTGACGGAAAGCGAACGGAGCGCAAAAACCGAAGACGCTATAAGCAGAGCAAGCATGATTGCCGTTCCCACGCATCTTACGGTTGACCAGCTTTTGATTATCCAAAAAAGCGGCGCAATAAAGATCTGACTGTTCAGAACCTTTATCTCGGTCGAATAAAACCAATTCTCTGCGAGGATACCGCCCTGCTCGGACAGGAGCTTTGCAAGGACAAGCTCACTCGACATATCTGAGTCGATAAAATTTGTTCCGCATCCTGCGACAAAAGCACACACCGCCGCGAAGCATCCGGCAAGCCATATAAGCGATATTGAAAAAAGCAGCTTCTTTTTCATAATTATTATCTCAGCTCCCGTTTTTAAGTTTAAGGAGTGCAAGCGAAACATTTTCAAGTCCATGATAGTTCAGCCACATGACAATGCGCCTGCCGCGGCTTTCATCCCGATAGCTTTTGCAGCTTCTGAGCGAAGGAATATTTTTTCTTACATACTCGCGCATTTTGCCGATTATTTCATTTTTTCCGGCACCCGTCTGCGCGGCAATGCGCTTGACGGAATCGACAAGCACATGATTGAGCAGCATGAACTCATACCCGTCCCGATCAAGACAGCTTTCGGAAAACGCCCGGATATTCTCCATCACGGATATGATATCCAGATTTTTCTGCGAATTATTATTATTCATTGTGGATTCCTGACCGCAGCGGTAAATATACAGCGGCTTATCCACAAACACCGTTTTCCCGCTCAGCATAAGGAGCTTGGCGGAAAACTCAAAATCCTCATACCAGACGCCGACAGGAAACCTTATATCTCCCACCAGGGCGCGTCTGAATATCTTATTGCTTGATGAGCCCGCAGAGGCCAGCGGATGGCTCTGCAATGCCGCCCTGACGTATTCGCGTCTCCCGTCGTCCCAGCGCTTTTCCATATCGCAGACTACTATATCCGCCTTATTTTCATTGGCGGCATTTATCATCAGCTCAAACGCATCCGGCTCAAGATAATCGTCGCTGTCAATAAAAGAGAGGTATTCCCCTCTTGCCATATCTATGCCGAAGTTACGCGCCCTGCCCTGACCGCCGTTATCAACGGTAAGAGCCTTCACCTTATCATGGTATTGAGAAACATACTCGTCGATTATTGCCTGTGAGCCGTCGGGTGAGCCGTCGTTTATCAGAATAAGCTCAAGATCGCTCATCGACTGTCCAAGGATGGAGTCAACGCACTCCCGCAGATATTTTTCCGCCTTATATACAGGCACTATAACGCTAAGCTTCATTTTCAAGCCCCCTGCCGACATCAGAGGTACGCACCGTCTGATAATATACGAGTGCAAGGATCACCGAAAGATAAACCGAAACATTCGGCCTTCTTATAAGCGCACCGGAAAACTGTGCAAGACCGAGCTGCAATGCAAGAGCCAATCCCAAAGCAAAATTCAGCGCTGTCAGGTTATCTTTAAAATTCTCCCTGAGTTTTTTTATAATAAGATAAATAAAATACAAGACAAACGCCGCATACATTGCAAGACCGAGATAGCCGTAGTAATAGAACAGCGCCGGCCAGTCGTTTTCCACATCCCGCAGACCGTCGTTTCCCATCTGGCTGACCTCAAATCCGAAAATACGCGTCGGCAGGTCACATTCATCCCAGACAAGTGCAGCATAATTGAGCTTCATGAGACGCGTACTGATGATATCGGCGCAGTTGAGCGTAACATCGTACTTATCAAGTATCCGTTCCATTCCGAACCGGTCGATCATATCCGGAATAACTCCTATTATCGCACGATAATAGAAATCCTCGATAACCTCCCGTACCTCCGGTATGGTGAGCTTGTCCTCCCTGCTGAGAGCCTTCGGATCATAGCCGAGAGCGGATATCTTACGCTCCAGCTCACCCTGATCCTTTGACGCCGCCGCCTGCTGCATCGCCGTGACCTTATAACGCGGCGTATACGGGTATATGACGACAGCCGTTATCATCAGTATGACAAGAGTTACCAGGAAAGCCGCTTTTATCGCTTTTTTCCCGATAATTCTGTTGAGAACCACGAAAAAAGCATATCCGCCGAAGATCGCAAAAATCGAATAATAGCACGCTTTTGTGCCGTTTGTGATGAACACGGCGGCGACTATGACCGGGAGAAGGATATTGACTGTCTTTTTCTCAGAGTATACGGCGGGAAGAACGGCAAAAACAGAAAGCGTCACAAGGATAATACTGTTTGCGCAGCGGTTTGAGTCAATGACCCAGCCGCTCACACCGAGGCCTTCGCCATAGGTCACGTTTTCCGTGCCGGTGATGCACGCCAGAGCAAGCGCCGCGCCCGTGATACCGGCGGCAAGAAGGATTCCCCTTACTGCCTGCTCCTTCGTCTGATCGTCTTTAAGATAATATATCAGGCATATGGCAAGCACAGGCATCTGGATAACCTTCGCCATATATGACACATCAAAATAAGGGTCGATATATCCGACGCGGCGGCAGTTCAAAAAATGCAGAAGGCAGAAAAGCCCCATAACCGCAAACGGCAGGATGAACCGTTTTTTATTCTTCACCGCAATAAGCAGACTCAGCGGCATTAAAAGCATGATGGCAAGGCGGATATACCCCGCCTCGGTCGCCACGGCATCGGCGTGCCAATACGCGATGATATCCAGCGCCGGCTGCATCGCTATAAGAACTGTTATCCAATTTTTTCTGAATCGTTCAGACATATAGTTTCCCCTGAAATAATCCGTATATATTTTATGGCGTCTTCATATGAAGACGCCATAAAATTTAAAGCAGCGTGATTACAGACGCTCTTTGACCTTTGCCTTCTTACCCACGCGGTCACGCAGATAGTACAGCTTCGCCCTGCGGACCTTACCCTTGCGGACGGTGGTGACAGAGACGATAGAGGGAGAATGTACGGGGAAGACTTTCTCGCAGCCTACGCCGTAGGAAATACGGCGGACGGTAATGGTTTCGTTGATGCCGCCATGCTTTTTAGCAATGATGGTACCCTCGAAAGCCTGATTACGCTCACGGTTGCCTTCCTTGACGCGGACGAGAATACGCACCGTGTCACCGACATTCATTTCGGGAAGTTCTTTTTTGGTGTACTGTTCGCCGAGAATTTTTACCAGATCCATTTTGATCTCCTTAAATTATAGACGTTCTTATCGGAGGCTTTTCCCAAAGCTCGACAGCGGACCGCCTTTCTCCATTTGTGAATTCATCACAAAATCTATGGTATATTATCACAAAACGCCCGTCATTGCAAGCATTTTTTATTCATTTTTCATTTTCACATCCGTCTTCACCGCAGAGTTTATAGACGGCGTCCAGTATTCTGCCGTTGTACAGGCGAAGATCGTCCGGATGCTTTTCTTCTTTGCGCGAGTTCACAAGAGCCGAGACCATATCGTCATATCCGCGAAGTCCCTCCGTATAGCTTTCAAGATTCTTTGAGCAATACAGCGGAAGTCCGACAGCCATTGCCTCCATAATATTCAGCGGCTGTCCCTCGTACCTCGAAGTGGAGATGAATGCGTCCATAAGCTTCATGCAGCAGTATGGGTTTTCCCTGTTTCCGAGGAATGTTACTCTGTCCGAAATTCCCAGCTTTGCGCACTGTTCCGCAAGCGCTCCCCTGTCCGGACCGTCGCCGATAATGTAAAGCCTTATGTCTTGCCGTACCTCGCAGGCCTTTGCGAATATGTCGAGCATAAGGTCATAGCCCTTTTGATGGCACAGCCTGCCGAGTGCAGTAAAATTCATGCACTGGGCATCAACCGAGACATTTTCCGGCTCACAGCGCATTTTTTCGTTTATCTCTTCAACGTTTATGACGTTCTGTATTACCGTAAACGGTTTGCCGGATATTCCCGAGCACCTTTCAAACGGTTCCGTCAGCGCCGCGGAGACGGGTACAAATCCATCGTAATACTTGAATTTGCCTTTGAAATTATGCCACAGGACACGGTATTTCCACTCGTTTTGCAGTTTTATCTCAACGTTATTGTGTATCCACATCACGCGCTTCTTTGCCGGAACGGTTAGCGCGCCGACAGCACATGAACACTGATAGGAATTGAAGTCGATCGCAAGATCGTATTCTCCGAAGCTTTCAAAATCATAACGGACAAACTTTTTTGCCAAATCAAACGGGATAAAGGAGCAAAGCTTCGGTATGGGGGTGAGATAGTGTATCCCGATCGCATCAGGAAGCTTTGTATTCCAGAATTCGTCCCTTTGCGAAAGAAAGAGGTCAACAGAGACTCTTTGCGTATCAATGCCGCTGAGAAGATTGATTATTGATTTCTGTATTCCTCCCACACCGAGATCGCTTTGAAAAATTGCAATTCTTTTCATTCGCTGCCCTCCGGAGTCTATCTGTAAACCGTCATATTGCAGTCATACGTTTCCGTTCTCGTATACTTTGCGAAATCCGGTGCGATTTCTTCCGCCTTAAGCCTGAGCGCCTCCGTCAGAAGCTCCGGATTCAAGGTCGGCTCCTGTGCTGAAATAACGGCGTTTACCTTTACATTATTCCCGTCAGCGTTAAATGCTATCTCCTTTATCGCTGATTTGACATCAAATTCACCCATGCCGCGCTTTGTTTTTTTAGGCACTATTATTTCGTCCTGAGCAAAGAATTTTATAAGCTCCGGCGCCATATCCGCCGCAGAACGGTTATCGTATTCAAAAATGCCCTCGATGGCAAGCCATTTAAGCTCCGCCGCTTTGCGCAGCGGCTCGTATGCCTCTATCGCCTCAATCCCCTCCGGCATCACCGCCGTCAGCTCTACGGGGAGCCTGTCAAGTCTGCATTCCTGCTTGAGCCTGAAATCCATAAGCTCGCAAACACTGGAGCAGCCGACAGAGAGCGGCAGGATTATTGATATGATCGGATGCGGGTTAAAGCCCTCGGAATATTTAAGCTCATATCCCGCCCTTGAAAAGCCGCGCTGCATTGTATGCATAAGATCGAGATGCGAAATATATATGGCTCTCCCCGTCTTTTTGAATCTGAGCCGTATTTTATCCATCACAGCGTCCCCCTTTCAAAAGCGCCGCCGCGCCGCAGCCGCTGCACTGTTTGCGGCAATCCGGCGACAGCTCCGATTTGAAGCACATTTCCCTTTCATGAATGAAATGCTGTTTGCGCACCCCGACGTCTATCATATCCCACGGCAATATCTCATCGGTTTTTCTTGCGCGGAAGGCGTAGAAAGTGGGGTCTATCCCGCACTCCTCAAAGGCTTTCATCCAGCGTTCGACGGAAAAATAATCCGTCCACGCGTCAAGCCTGCCGCCGTTTCTGAAAACGCGCTCCACAGCGTCAGCCACTTTTCTGTCGCCTCTTGAAAGAACCGCCTCAATAAGGCTTGTCTCCGCGTCGTGCCAATTGTATGTCACGTTTCTTGCGGTGATGCTTGTACGCAGAAGATTGACCCGTCGGAGATATTCCTCGATCGTGATCTGCCTCTCCCATTGGAACGGGCTGTGCGGCTTTGGTATAAAGCAGGAGGTGGATATGGTTATCTTCACTCCCCTGTTCTTGTTTTTTGCGTTCACACGCCAGCAGTGCAGGATGTCGTCCGCCATCTGCGCTATACCTACTATATCCTCGTCCGTTTCCGTGGGCAGTCCGAGCATATAATAGAGCTTCACGGTGTTCCATCCGCCGGAAAACGCAAGTCGGCAGGTGTTAAGCACGTCCTCCTCGGTGACATTTTTGTTTATTGCATCCCTGAGGCGCTGACTTCCGCCCTCAACGGCAAAGGTAAGGCCGCTCTTTCTAACCTTCTGGAGCTTTTCCATTATCTCCATGGAGAAATTATCCGCTCTGAGAGAAGGCAGGGAAAGACTTATGCTCCTTTCCTCACAGTATTCGAGAAGTCCGTCGCAAAGCTCTGCAAGCTCCCTGTAATCGCTCGTACTGAGCGACAGCAGCGTAAGCTCCTCATAGCCGGTATTTTTGAGCGTCTCTATCCCCTGTCTTATAAGCGTTCCGCACTTTTTGGCTCTGATAGGCCGATATATATGCCCCGCCTGGCAGAAACGGCAGCCGCGCACGCAGCCCCTGAAAAGCTCAAGACATACTCTGTCATGCACGACCTCCGTTGACGGCACAACCGGCTTCGTCGGATACGGGGCGGCGTCAAGGTCGGTCACTATTCTTTTCCTTACCTTTGCGCTCGCACCGTCCAAGGCTTCTATTGAGCGCACGGTGCCGTCGTCGTTATAGCTGACTTCATAGAGCGACGGGACGTAAACGCCCTCAATCATCGCGGCCTTGCGAAGAAAGTCCCTTTTGCTCCAGCCCTGTTTTTTTGCCTCTCTCAGCAGGGAGAGAAGCTCATTGTCCATCTCCTCGCCCTCGCCTATAAAGAAAAGATCAATAAACGGCGCCATAGGCTCGGCATTCACGGCTGCCGAACCGCCCGCAACAACAAGCGGCAGAAGGCTTTCCCTGTTCTCCGACCTCAATGGAATATCCGACATTGACAGCATATCAAGAACCGTAGTATACGCCATTTCATAGCCTATCGAAAAAGCGACAACGTCAAATTCCGACACGGGGTCTCCGCTTTCAAGCGCATACAGCGGCAGAGACGCTTTCTTCATCTCCTCGTACATATCGCCCCATGGGGCGAAAACCCTCTCGCACCACACAAAATCAAGGCTGTTCATTGTATGGTAAAGAATACTCATACCGAGGTTTGACATGCCTATCTCATAGGTATCCGGAAAGCAGAAGGCAACCCGCAGGTCGATCCTGCTCTTATCCTTGATTATCTGGTTATACTCACCGCCCGTATATCTTGCAGGCTTCTGCACTTTTGGAAGTATTCTCTCAAGTCTTTTGTCCATTATATTCTCCGAAAAAAATTGTCCCGGATATTTTACTATTTTTTTTCGGGTTTTACAAGTCATTGCACGATATATTGGCGCAGAGCAGCCACATGCCGGCAGTCATTGCTCCTATTCCAAGATCATTTGCTATAAAGGCAAGTCCGACGGTAATGATCATCACCGAAAAGAGCGCCCCCAAGGCTTTTATAATTTTTTCGGATATGTCAAACCCCACAAGCAGTCCTAAGATCACATAAGCGCAATAGCCGCCGTCAAGCGGGAAAACCGGCATCAGGTTGAACAGCGACAGAAAAAGGCTGACACGGCACGATAAGATAAGCCATTGCGGAAATGCCGCGGCGCCCGGCAGCTTTTCCAGTATGTAAAATAAGACGCCGCCGAGCGGTCCGGAGATATTTGACAAAAATTTTGACGTCATATCTTCCTTCCCTGCGTATTTTATGCACAGCCCGTTCATGTTCATTTCTATTGAGGCTATTCGATAGTCATATACAACAAGCATGATCAGATGGCTCGCCTCATGCACGGCAGAAGCCAGAATGACTGCCGCCGCGCTCTCGGTATCCCCGAGAAACAGCATAGATGAAAAAAAAGCGGCGGCGGCCGGAGACAGCAAGAAAAAACTACTTTGCATTTCGGAAATTAAAAACACACATTTTAAGCCTGATCCTATTGTTTTCCATAATGATATCTTATTGTCTGCGTCAGGCAGCTATTACAGAAAGCTTTTGTGCAAACAAAAAATTTTATTTTTTTGGGAAAACCTACTTGACAATTTCCGAATTATCCTGTATTATGACAAAGCTGTCGCGCGGGAGCATAGCTCAGCTGGTTAGAGCACCTGCCTTACAAGCAGGGGGTCACTGGT